>CAIXPF010000199.1 GCA_903921205.1 uncultured Acidimicrobiia bacterium
CACTGCTCGGTGAGCACAACACCGAGGTCCTGCAGCGGGTGCTCGGCTACGACGACGCAACGGTGGCGGGCCTGGTCGATCGCGGCGTGCTCCAGGCCGGCTCGCGCTGAGCGTCAGGCGAAGCGGAACACGCCGGCGTCGAGGACCGTGCGGCCGTCCTGACCGAGGGTCTGGAACAGGGCACCGCCGTCGGTGTCCCACATCTTCACCGTTAGCGCCTCACCGGGCATGACCGGCGAGCTGAAGCGGACGTCCATGCTGCCGAAACGGGCCGGGTCGCTGCCGCACAGCTCGTGCAGCAGGGCCCGGCCGGTGAAGCCGTAGGTGCACAGCCCGTGCAGGATCGGCTTGTCGAATCCGCCGGCCTTCGCGAAGGTCGGGTCGGAGTGCAGCGGGTTGCGGTCGCCGTTGAGCCGGTACAGCAGCGCCTGGTCGGTGCGGGTCTGGTAGGTGACCTGCCGGTCGGGCGCCGCGGCGGGGATCTCCACGACCTTGTTCGGGCCGCGGTCGCCGCCCCAGCCGCCCTCGCCCCGGGCGAAGAGCGACATGCGGGTCGTGAACAGCGGTTCCTTGGTGTCCGCCAGCACCGACACCGACTCGAACTCGATGACCGCGCCCTTGCCCTTGTCCCAGATGCCGGTGACGGTGGTGGTGCTCTCGAGCGTGCCGGCCACGGGGATCTCCCGGTGCAGGGTGATGCCCTGCTCGCCGTGCAGCATCAGGAACAGGTTGATCTGGCCGACGGCGGAGAAGTCGAGGCCGCCGGCGTTGAGCACCACCGCCATGGTCGGCAGGACCCGCTGGGTGACGTCCTTGCTGTTCTCGGTGGTGAACTCGAGCTCGGCCCCGGTGGGATCCGCGGCCCCGGCCCCGACGCCGAGGGCGTAGAGCAGGCAGTCCTTGGAGTCCCAGGTCCGCGACTTCGGACCGGTCACCGTTCCCACTGCGTCGGGGTTGATCGCCATCTGTGGACCTCCTGAGGTTCGAGCTGATCGGACAGTACCCGCGGCGGGACCCCGGTCGTCGCCCGGATCAGGACCGGATGTCCTTGCGGCGGAACCACACGATGGCCGCGGAGAAGAACACCAGGGCATAGACCACCTGCACGATGACGCCCGCTTTCAGGTCGCCCGAGAACGAGTTCGCGGTGATGCTGTCCACCCATGCGGTCCGGTAGTGGGTCGGCAGGCCGTAGCGCAGGGACCCGAGGTCGGTGATGGCGTCGAGGATCTCCGACACGATGTACACACCGACCGTGGCGGCGATCGCCCCCGAGGCCCCGTCGGTGAGGGTGGAGAAGAACGTGCCGATGGCCACCAGCGCGGTGAAGCCGAACGCCACGTAGGCCGTGCCGAAGGCCAGACGGGCCAGCAGCTGGCCGGCGGTCAGGTCGAACCCGACGCCGGCACCGGTGTCGGACACCGAGAACGGGACGCTGATGCCGTGCCAGCCGAACAGCACGACCCCGGCGACCAACCCGGTCAGCGCCACAACCGCGGTCGCCACCCACACCAGCAGGGTCGAGACCGCAGCCTTGGCGATGAGCAGCTTGGTGCGTGACACCGGTCGCAGCAGCAGATAGCGCAGGTTGCCGGTGGCGGCGTCGCCGGCCACGGCATCACCGACGACGGTCCCGGCGATGATCACCAGCAGGAAGGCGCTGGTCATCATCAGGATGGCAGCGGGGACCACCAGGCCCGACTGCGATGCCAGCCGGAACAGGCCCTCGCCGCGGTCGGGCCGGCGGTCGCTGCGGGCGTTCACAGCCAGGGAGATGACGATCGGCAGACCGATCAGGGCCGCCAGGATGACGAGCGTTCGGGTGCGCCGGACGGCCTTGATCAGCTCGGTGCGCAGCAGGGCGATCATCGGGTCTCCCGGCTGGACTGGCCGGACTGCCCGGCCTGGCTGGTCCGGAGCTGCTCGCTCTGGTCGACCAGGCCCAGGAACACGTCCTCGAGATCGCGGGTGGCGGTCACCGACTCGACCCGGACCCCGGCCATCACCAGCGCGGCGACGAGATCGGAACGCCGACCGTCCCGGAGCTGCACCACCAGCTCGGGGCCGTCGATCTCCACCTTCCCGACGGCGGGCAGGCTCCGCAGCACCCCGGCGGCAGCCGTCCGGTCGTCGACCTCGATACGTACCGTGGCGCCCGACGAGCGCAGCTCGTCCACGGTGCCGCTGGCGACGAGCCGGCCCCGGCTCATGACCACCACCTCCGAACAGGTCTGCTCCACCTCGGCAAGGTGATGGCTCGACAGCAGGACCGCGGCGCCGTGGTCGGCGAGGCGGTGGACCAGGTTGCGGATCTCCTTGATCTCGGCAGGGTCGAGGCCGTTGGTCGGCTCGTCGAGGATCAGCAGCTCGGGACGGGCGAGCAGCAGCCGGGCGAACCCGAGGCGTTGCTTCATGCCCTGCGAGTAGGTGCGGACCTTGCGATGCACCGCGTCGCCGAGCCCGGCGATGGCGAGGGCTCCGTCGAGGTCGGCGTCGTGCAGGCGCCCGCCCCCGGCCTCCCACCACAACCGCAGATTGGTCATGCCCGACAGGTGGGGCACGAAGGCGGCCTGCTCGACCATGGCCCCGACCCGCAGCAGCTCCGGGCAGCCGGCGTGCACGGTGGTGCCGAACAGCGTCGCCGTGCCGGAGCTGGGGGCGATCAGCCCGACCAACATGCGCAGGGTCGTGGTCTTCCCGGCACCGTTGGGGCCGAGCAGGCCGCAGACCTCGCCCGGTCGCACGGCGAAGGACAGGTCCTCGACGGCCGCCACCGTCCCGAAGGCCTTGGTCAGGTGGCTCACCTCCGCGATCGCCTCGGTGGTCATGGCGCACCCCTTCTGCTGCCCGGGGACACCCCGATCGCACAGTCGGCGCCCAGTCTGCCCGTCGAAGCTGGTGATCGGCTGAGGATCAGCTCGGAATGGGCACCGAGTCCGGGCGCGACGGAGGCCGGGCCGCGCCGCCGGGCGATGGACCCTGCAGGGCCCCGACGGGGGGGTGGACCCGGCCGGGCGGTGTCCCCTACGTTGCTGCGAGGCGGCCGATGAGCGGCCGGCACGACACGCCGCCGACGGGTGGGCCGAGGAGCTGGACATGGCACGGGTGGTCGCCGTCCACGGAGCGTTCAACGAACTGTGGGGACCTCACTCCCTGACGGCGCGGTGGCTGCCGGCCGTGCAGGACGGCCTGTGGCACCACGGCGTGACACTGGCCCCGGAGGACTTCGCCGTGTGCTTCTACGGCGACCTGTTCCGTCGCAACCCCGCACGCGATGTGCCCGAGGAGATCGCCCGCACCCGGGCCGGCGCCGAGGAGCTGCTGGCCGAGGCATCAGGCGGCGCCGCCGAGGCGTTGCAGCAACTGTTCGGCAAGGCGCTCTACGACCGGACCGTCGACCTCGTGGCCATCATGACCAGCAGGGCCGATCTCAGCGAGGCGGTCCACGCCCGAATGACTGCGGTCGTCGGACCGGACACCCGGGTGGTCGTCGCCCATTCACTCGGTTCGGTCGTGGCCTACCGCACGCTGCTGGCCCACCCGGAATGGAACGTCCACACGCTGGTGACGCTGGGCTCGCCCATCGGCATCCCGCTGCTGCTGGACACCTACGTGCCCGAACGGCGCAACGGCATCGGGCCGTGGCCGGGCAGCGTGCAGCGCTGGGTCAACGTCGCGGCCAAGGGCGACATCGCCGCGGTCGTGCCCCGCCTGGCCGACCTCTTCGGCGACCGGGTCGAGGACCTCGTCGTCGACAACGGCGTGCGCGCCCACGATCCCGAGCCGTACCTCAACGCCGAGGTCACCGGCGCCGCCATCGCCGCAGCGCTGGTCGCCGACTGAGCCGTCGCGCCGACCGGACCCGTTCTCCGGCGGGTACGGCCACCTCGTAGGATCCGGCCGACGAGGAGGCTGTTCGATGCGCGAGCGGGTGGGGTTCATCGGGTTGGGCAACATGGGCGCACCGATGGCCCGCAACCTGATCCGGGCCGGGTTCCCGATGACGGTGCTGGACATCGACACGGACCGGACGGCCGAACTGGAGGCCCTCGGCGCCCGCCCGGCGTCCTCGCCCCGTGATCTGGCCGGGCACAGCGACGTCATCTGCTCGGTGGTCATGGACGACCGGCAGACCCTCGAGGTGCTCCTCGGTGACGACGGGGTGCTCGCCGGCGCCGCGCCGGGATCGTTGATCGTCCTGCACAGCACCATCGGCGTCGCCACCTGCCGGCAGGTGGCGACGGCTGCCGCCGCCGAGCAGGTGGCGGTCGTCGACGCCGCGGTGAGCGGCGCGGCAGAACGGTCCGAGGCGGGCACGTTGTCGCTGATGGTCGGCGGCGACGACGCCGACGTGGCCCGGGCCATGCCCCTTTTCGAGGTGGTCGGCTCGGAGATCTTCCACATGGGCGCGTTGGGCATGGGCCAGGCCACCAAGCAGTGCAACAACCTGATGTCGCTGGCCAACATCCACGTCGTGGAGGAGGCCCTGCGCCTCGCCCGCGAGCTGGGCATCGACGAAGGCCGCATGCGTGAGGTCGCCGCAGCCAGCACCGGTGACAGCTGGGCGCTGCGCAACATCGACCAGATGCGGTCCATCGCCGGCATCCACGGAGCGGGGGCGGACCGCATGGGCACCTTCGGACGCAAGGACCTGGCGCTGGTGTGCAGGCTCGCCGCCGAGTCGGGCGCGCCACTGCCGATCACCGGGTTCATCCTCGAGCAGGCCGAACGCGCCTGATCTCCCGGGTCGCCCGTCGGTGCACGTGCCGGTCGGGCGTCCGCCTGCCCGGGCCGGGCTCAGCCGATCAGCCGCCCGGTCACGAAGGCCGCGGCTGCGACGGCATCGACGCTGAGGGCCACCCGCGCATTGGCCGGACGCTTCGCGGAGGGCAGACGGAACAGGCTCTGGCCCGCGGTGTGCGCACCGCCGAGCTCGACCGTGACGTGCACGTCGTGCCAACCGACCAGCTCGGGGCGCAGCAGCACGGCCACGGCGAGCGGGTCGTGCAGGTAGGCCCGGCCGCCGGCCCGGTAGCGCGGATCGTGCTCGACGAGCTCGGCGAGGGCGTGGTGGAACGGACTGGGCGCGGCGCGTAGCTGCGCGACGTCCTCGGCGTGCACGGCGACGCGGGTGGTGACATCGAGCGGGACCAGCGAGATCGGTGCCCCCGAGGCGAACACCACCTGCGCTGCTTCCGGGTCGCAACGCAGGTTGTGCTCGACGATGGGCAGGTGCAGGCCGTCGGGCCCGCGCAGCACGCCACCCATGATGGTCAACCCGGCGAGGTCCCCGGCGAAGCGGGCGTCGGCCTGTATCGCCCGGGCCACGTTGGTGAGCGGCCCGATGGCGACCAGATGCACCGTGTTCGGCCGTTCCCGTACCCGGCGCACCAGGAACGACACCGCTTCGGTGCCGGTGGGGGCGAGCGACTCGTCGCCCGGGCCGAGCAGTCCGTCGCCCTCGTGGCCGCCCCAGTACAACTCCCGGCTGCCGTCGAGGGGACGTGCCTCGCCGGCGAGCACCGGTAGGTCCTGCACGCCGCGCAGCGCCAGCAGCTTGCGGGCCATCCGGGCGCGCAGCAGCACATCGCCGTAGACGGTGGTGATGGCGACGAGATCGATCTCCGGCGATCCGAGGCACACGCCGAGGGCCAGCGCGTCGTCGACGTCGGTGCCGATGTCGGTGTCGAGGATGACGGTGTGCGACCCTGCCGACGTTCCGTGGTTGCTCACAGCACGCAGCCGTGGTGGGCGGAGGACACCAGCCGGACGTACTTGTCGCGCACCGAGCCCGGTCGTACCCGCTCGGACAGGTCGGGTGGCTGCCACGCCTGCATCCGCCGGGCGATCTCGTCGTCGCCGACGGCGAGCTCGAGGGTGCGCGCGGCCGGGTCGATCACGATCACGTCGCCGTCGCGCACCGCTGCGATGGGCCCGCCCCGGGCCGCCTCGGGAGAGATGTGCCCGATGAGGATGCCGTGGGAGACCCCCGAGAACCGTCCGTCGGTGATCAGAGCGACGTCCGCCCCGAGCCCGCGGCCCTGCAGTTGGATGGTCAGCATCACCATCTCCGGCATGCCCGGACCGCCGACGGGGCCGACGTTGCGGACCACCACCACGTCCCCCGCCACGACCGTACCGGCCCGTATGGCGGCCATGGCCTCGGCCTCGGACTCGAAGACCTTGGCCGTCCCCTCGAAACGGCCCCGCTCGAGGGTCTTGCCGGACAGCTTCAGCAGGCAGCTCTCGGGGGCGAGGTTGCCGCGCAGCACGCTGATGTGGTTGTTCGGCGGCGCGATGGGTCGCTCGACGGGGAACACCAGGTCCTGGTCGGGGAGCTGGTCGAGAGTCGGCACGTCGGCGAGGTTCTCGGCCAACGTCCTGCCGGTCACGGTCATCACGTCGCCGTGCAGCAGGCCGGCCCGCAGCAGCTCACGCATCACCAGCGGCACGCCCCCGAGCGCGTGCAGCGTGGTCATGGCGTAGGGGCCCTGCGGCTGGAGGTTGGTGATGAGCGGGACCCGTTCACCCACCTGCTGGATCTGTTCGATGGTCAACGGCAGGCCGGCCTCGCGGGCGATGGCCAGGAGGTGCAGGTAGAGGTTGGTCGAGCCGCCCATGGCGTAGACCGTGGTGATGGCGTTGTCGAAGGCCCGCTCGGTCATGATGTCGAGCGGCCGGATGCCTGCGGCGATGAGCCGGTACAGGGCGTCGACGGAGGCTGCGGCCTGCGCCCGTACGTCCTCGTGGATGTCGCTACCGGCACCGTGGTCTGCCGGATGTGAGGCACCACGCGGCAGCATCATGCCCATCGCCTCGGCGATGGTGCTCATGGTGTTGGCGGTGAACATGGCGCCGCAGGTGCCGCTTCCGGGCATGACGCTGCGCTCGAGCTCGCGCAGCTCCTCGGCGGTGATGCGGCCGGCCTCGTGGGCGGCCCGGCCCTCGGCGTAGTCGAGGATGGTGAGGTTGG
>CAIXPF010000200.1 GCA_903921205.1 uncultured Acidimicrobiia bacterium
CGAATTCGTGACTGGAGTTCAGACGTGTGCTCTTCCGATCTCGCCCCCGCCCCCGCCGCCCCCGCCCACGACGGCACCGCCCCCACCGGCTTCCGGGGAGATCGCCGGCCTGTTGTTCGCCCTGGTGAACCAGGAGCGCGCCGCAGTCGGGTTGCCCGCCCTCGGCTACGACAGCGGTCTGGCCTCGCTGGCCAGGGCCCAGAGCGGACGGATCGCCGCCGCCGGATCCCTGTTCCACCAGGACCTGTCCGCCGTGTTGGGCCAGGGCTGGTCGACCGGCGGCGAGAACGTCGCCTACGGACCGAGCGCCTCGTGGGTCCACAGCGCCCTGGTCAACAGCTGGTCGCACTACGCCAACATGACCAACCCGGCATTCACCAACCTCGGGATCGGGGTCGTCGTCACCGACGACGGTCAGGTCTGGGTGGCCCAGGTCTTCGGGGGCTGACCCGGCACCCGGCCGGGCCGCCTCCCGCCGCTCAGCCGCCGAGCTCCCAGACCACACCGTCGGGGGTGTCGCGTACCGACACCCCCGCCGCAGCCAGCTCGTCGCGCAGCAGGTCCGACAGGTCGTAGCGCTTCTCCGCCCGAACCACCCGGCGCAGCGCCAGGGCCGCCTCGACCACCGGTGCGAGCACCCCGGCCGGGTCGGCCAGGCCTGCGACCGCCGCCTCGCCGAGACGTACGATCATCGCCCGCAACGCCGCACGGGCCCGGTCGGTCTCGTCGGACTGCAGCATGTCGCGTGACCACTCGACGATTGCGTGGTCCAGGCCCAGCGCGGCGGCCGCGGCGCCGGTCGCGTCCCCGGCGGCCATGGCCGCTTCGAACGCCGCCTCGGCCCGGCTCGTGGCCTCACCCAACGACGCAGCGTCGCCGGGTGAACCCCCGTCATCACCGCCGGTGTCCGTACCGGCACCGGCACCGGCGACGGCACCGTCTGCGGCAGGGTCCGTCACATCGGGGACACCGGACCAGCCGGCGGCGAACGTCGCGGAGCCGGTCGCGCCACCGGCCCGCACGAAGTCCATGGACACCGTCTCGCCGGCCGGCACCACCGTCGAGTCGCCGTGACGTCTCAGGGTCATGCCGCCGCGCCCCCAGACGCTGGCCGTGCCGGCCTCGAGGTCGAATAGCACGCCCGTGTGCTCGTCGACTCCGAGTACGAACACGTCCTCCGGCAGCTCTGCCTCGAGCTCGGCCAGCCGCCGGGCCCCGAGGTAGCAGAACCGGGTGTCGTGGTGGCCGCCCTCGGTGTTGTCGTAGTGGGGGATGACGACGACCCGCAGGTCGATCGCCGACAGCACGTCGAGGCCGTCGAGCCAGAACGGGTCGGCCCCGGACTTGTAGATCTCGTACACCGGGACCGTTCGGATCCCCAGCGTCAGCGCCGCGGCCGACGAGAACGTGACCGCCCCGGCCTGGGCCAACCGGTCACGCAGGATCTGGGCCACCGGCGTGCCGGCCCACTGGCGCAGCGCATAGGTCGGGCTGCCGGGCCCGGCGAAGAGCAGCTCGGCCCGGCGCAGCTGCGCCAATGCCGACTCGAGGTGCATGGTGTCCAGCCCGACCAGGCGCGGCAGGCCCGCGACGTCGAGGTCGTGGCCGATGCTCTGACGGAAGTACTCGACGGTCCGCTGGCACAGTTCCTCGGCGTTCTCCTGGAACCCGAACGGGGTGTCGAGGAACACCGCCCGGTGCCGGCCGGCGCCGAGCCGGGTGAACACCTCGCGGTGCAGCTTCACCATGGTCGGTGCGGTCTCTCCCGACCCCATGATCGTCAGCAGGCGTGCCGCGCTCATGGCCGGTCCCCGGTGTCGGTCAGCGTCTCGTCGGCCAGATTCATGAGCAACTCGGCCACCTCGCGGGGATACTGGGCGTGCACATCGTGGTCGGCCGGGGAGAACCAGTGGGCCCGCCCGTCGCGCAGTTGGGCCAGCGCAGCATCGACCGCTGCCCGTTTGTCGGAGGTCCAGGCCTGCTCGCCGGAGTCGGCCGGGATGAACAGCAGCGGTACCCGCACCGCGCCCATCCGCTCGAGCGGCACGTGGCCGTAGAGGCCGGCCAGCACCAGCCGGTGCCGTTCCCGGGTGAGCCACGGCCGGACCGTGCCGTCGGGCAGTTCCTCGAAACAGGCCAGGGCCCCCTCGATGCCACTGTCGGGCCAGTGACCGTTACGGGATCGCATCATCGCCTCGAGGTCGCTGCGGGTCAGGTCGGGGCGGAAGCGCGGCGGTGCCAGCGTCTCCCAGCAGGAGTCGAAGTCCTCGAAGCGCTCGGCGAGATGGATGGTCCCGCCGTCGACGCAGGCCACCGCAGCCGGCAGCGACGGATGGCGGGCGGCGAGCTCCAGCACCACGTTCGCCCCCCACGACTGGCCCGAGACCACGGCCCGGTCCCAGCCGAGCACGTCGAGCAGCGCCGCCACGTCGTCGGCCACCGAGGCCATGTCGTAGCCGTCGTCGGGCTTGTCGGACCGGCCGTGGCCGCGCAGGTCGACCGCGACCGCCCGACGGCCCTCAGCCGCAAGGGCTGCGGCCACCCCGTCCCACAGACGGCTGTTGGAGGCCAGGCCGTGCACCAACAGGTGGGGCCGGGTGTCGTCGCCGGCCTCGCCCCAGTGCCGGACGTGGAGGCGGACCCCGCGGCCGATGTCGAGCAGTTCGGCGCGTCCCTGGGTCACGGTCCGCCACCGTAGCCAGTACCGCACGGCGTATGCCGATGCCGCTGGCCGGGGTGGCGCGCCTAACTTTGCCGGTATGGGACCGTTGAGCCGCCGGGGATTCTTCGCCGTGTCCGCGGGTGGGCTACTGGTCGCCTGTACCTCCGGCTCCGGCAGTGCCGAGAGCGGCACCGGTGCCCGAAGTGCCTCCGGGCAGGGCCCGCTGGCCCTCATCCGCTACTTCCCCGACCAGATCCACGTCGCCGGTCGGCCGGAGCGGCTGCCCTTCGGGATCGCCGACGCCGAGGGCGTGCCCCTCTCCGACGGGCCGGACTCCTTCAGCTACACCGTCAGCGACCCGGCCGGGGCCACGGTGCTCAGCGCCACCGCCTCACGTCATCGCGAGGGTCTGCCGCGGGCCTACTACCCGGTCGAGGTCGACCTGCCCGGCACCGGGGTGCACGTGCTGCGGGCCACGGTCGACGGGCGACAGCTCGAGAGCCTGTTCACCCTGAACCCGGCGCGGGCGGCCGGTCCGGTGGGGGTCGGTGACCGTCTCCCGCCCTTCGCCACCCCGACGACCGGCGATCCCCGTGGGGTCGACCCGGTCTGCACCCGCCCCGAGCCCTGCCCCTTCCACCGGCGCACCCTCACCGAGGCCCTGGCCACCGGACGTCCGGTCGCCTACCTGGTGGGCACCCCGGCACACTGCCAGACCGGCATCTGCGGACCGGTGCTCGACCTGCTGGTCGACGCCGCGACGTCCTTCCCCGGCGTCGAGTTCGTCCACGCCGAGGTCTTCTCCGATCCCGACGGCCGCAAGGTGGCACCGGCGGTCGACGCGCTCGGCTTGGACTACGAGCCGGTGCTCTACCTCACCGGTGCGGACGGGGTGGTGCGCAGCCGCCTCGACATCATCTACGACATGGCCGAGCTGCGCAGCGCCATGACGTCCATCTCACGGTGAACGGTCCGGTCTGCCGCCGCGGGGCGCCGCCGGCGCCGCCGGGCGCACGGGAGGTGCGCGTGGCGCCGGCGTTGCGGGCAGGCAGCATCGTGGCCGCGGCGTTGGCCGTGTCGGCCCTGGTCGTGGCGGTGTCGGCCGTGCTGTGGGCGACGCCGGCGGCGGCGC
>CAIXPF010000201.1 GCA_903921205.1 uncultured Acidimicrobiia bacterium
CATTCCGCCACGGCCACCGCAAGCCATACCGGCGGGTACAGAGGCGCCGGGTGCCGCAGGAGACACCGGCCTGCCCGGCGCCGGACCGGAAGAAGTTGGGCGCCGGCCGCCGCGGCGGAGGGGTGCTCTGGCGGCCGGCGCCTGGTTCCACTGTGGACGCTGGCCGGGCGGGTTTCAAGGCATCCACGCCACAACCGCGCAGGTGCAGCAACGCTTTTCCCGTTCCGGCACGCGCCTCGGGACGCGAGCCGAGCCGACCCCGGCCGGTGCGGTGTGCAAGGCTCGACGCTCGTATGGCCGCGCACCTCCCGATCCTGCCCACCACCATCGTCGGGAGCTACCCGCAACCGTCGTGGCTGGTCGACCGAGCCCTGCTGGTCCGCAAGGGCGTCCCCCGTACCCGGGCCGCCGACGTGTGGCGGTTGCAGGGCGAGGAGCTCGCCGAGGCGCTCGACGCGGCCACCCTGCTCGCCGTGCACGACCAGTGCGTCGCCGGCATCGACATCGTGACCGACGGCGAGATCCGGCGCGAGAGCTACTTCAACCACTTCGCCACCGCCCTCGGGGGCGTGGCCCAGGACCGGGTCGGCGAGGGTGTCAACCGCAACGGTGGCCGATCGCTGGTGCCGCTGGTGACCGGCCCCATCGAACGGACCGAGCCGGTGGAGCTCGACGCCGCCATGTTCCTGCGCGCCGCCACCGAGCGGGCCACCAAGGTCACCGTGCCGGGTCCGTTCACCCTCAGCCAGCTGGCCCAGAACGAGTACTACCCCGACCAACGGGCCCTGGCCTTCGCCTACGCGGATGCCGTCAACGCCGAGCTGCGCGACCTCGCCGCAGCGGGCATCGACGTGTTGCAGATCGACGAGCCCTACCTGCAGGCCAACGCCGACGCCGCGCGCGGCTTCGCCGTGGAGGCCATCAACCGGGCGGTGGACGGCATCGACGCCACCACCGTGCTGCACACCTGCTACGGCTACGCGGTCTACGTCAGCGACAAGCGGGGCGGCTACCCGTTCCTGGCCGAGCTGGCCGGTACCGACGTCGACCAGGTGTCCATCGAGTACTCCCAGCCGGGCCTGAGCCCCGACGTGCTGCGCCGGCTCGGCGACAAGACCGTGGTGCTGGGCTGTCTCGACCTCTCCACCGAGGAGATCGAGCCGGCCGAGCGCATCGCGGCGCGGCTCCGTGCCGCCCTCGAGGTCGTGCCGGCCGAACGGCTCGTGGCTGCGCCGGACTGCGGCATGAAGTTCCTGCCGCGTGCCGTGGCCGCGGCCAAGCTCGCCGCCTTGGCGCAGGGTGCGGCGATCGTGCGCGCCGAGCTGAACGGCTGACCCCGGCCGGACGCCGGGAGCCGGTGCGCGCCCGACCCGGGGCCGCCGCCGATCAGGGCAGGATGCGCAGGGGCACCAGGCGGGGGCCACGGACCGGGCCCACCGTCCAACGGATCTCCGAGGGGTCCACGGCCAGCTCGAAGCGGGGGAAGCGGGCGAGCCACCCCTCCAACGCCACCTTCATCTCCATGCGGGCGAGGTTCGAGCCCAGGCACCGGTGGATGCCGACCCCGAAGGCCATGTGCCGGTTCTGGGCCCGCTGGAGGTCGACCTCGTCGGGGTTGTCGAAGTGGGTGCCGTCCCGGTTCGCCGACGGGTACGACAACAGCATGCGCTGTCCGGCCGACACCGGACAGCCGGCCACCTCGGCATCCTCGGCGATGTACCGGGCGATGGTGACCGGTGAGTAGAACCGGAGCAGCTCCTCGATGGCGTTGGGGATGAGCTCCGGCTGGTTCACCAGCAGCTCGCGGTCCTCGGGGTGGGTGGCGAGGTGGAACAGCGCAGAGCCCAGCGACGACCAGGTGGTGTCGATCCCGCCGAGCATCAGCACGAACAGCGCGCCGATCTGTTCGCGCTGGCTGAACGGCCGGCTCGTGCCGTCCTCGAGGGCGACCTCGGCCCCCAGCACCATGGTCACCAGGTCGTCGGCAGGGTGGGAGCGACGGTCCTCGAGCTGCTCGGCGAAGTAGGCCTGCACCTCGCGGCTGGCCTTGCGGGCGACCTCGATGTCGATCTGGCCGTCCTTGAGGAACTCGTCGACCCAGCGACGGAACTGCGGGCCCATCTCGGTGGAGACCCCGAAGAGCTTGCCCATCAGCTCGACGGGCACCAGCTGGGCGAAATCGAGCGCTCCGTCGACGAGCTCGCGCCCCTCGATTGCGTCGAGCAGGCCGGACACCATCTCGGTCACCCACGGCTCGAGCGCAGCCACCTCGCGGGGATTGAATGCCGGCAGGAGCGACCGACGGAACGGCGCGTGCTCCGGCGGATCGAGGGTGATGGGGGGAAGCTCGATCTTGATCTTGTCGGGGTGGTTCTCGTTGACCGCGGTGATGCGGCTCGAGAACGCGGCGGTGTTGTGGGAGAGCTCGTCGATGTCGTCGTAGCGGGTGACGAGGTAGGCCCCGTAGAACCGGTCGGTGTGGGCCACCGGGCACCGCTCGCGGAGGTCGGCCAGGATGGCGGGACTGTTGTTCGCCCACTCGTCGCTCAGGTGGTCGAAATCCGTTGCCCAGTCCTCGACAGGTCGCCGTTCGCTCATGGGCTCATCGTATCCGGCTGCCCGCGGGCGGAATGTCCCCGAAGGTCCCGAACCCGCCGAACGCCTACGATGCCGGCCGTGCAGCAGAGCTTGGCCGTCGGCTGGTTTCCCGAGAGCGAGTGGGCCGTGGCCCTGCAACGGTGGCCGTCGCTGGCCGAGGAGATGCCCCGTGACCACGTCG
Organism: uncultured Acidimicrobiia bacterium; assembly: GCA_903921205.1. Lineage (GTDB taxonomy): Bacteria > Actinomycetota > Acidimicrobiia > Acidimicrobiales > CAIXPF01 > CAIXPF01. The sequence goes on from CAIXPF010000201.1 coordinate 2,780, forward strand.
CCTACCGGGCGGCGATCGAGGCCCGGCTGCGCAACGTGAGCACCGGGACCCGTGGGGCCCGGCTCATCATGGTGCCGCTGACGGTGGCGGCGCTCGAGGCCCGGGCCGAGCAGGACGGTGCCGACGCCGGCAGCACCGAGCTGCGGGGCCGTGCCGCCAGCCTGCTCGCCGGGCAGGGCCTCGGGACGCCGTGGCCGCCCGGACGAAACGATCCCTGCTGGTGTGACTCGGGCCGCAAGTACAAGCACTGCTGCCAGGCCCTCGAATCGCCCGCACCCGCCGGCACGGGTCCGGTCGCCTCCGACGCCGACTGAGCCGACCGGGCCGACCGGGCCGACCGGGCCGACCGGCAGGCCGTCGGGGGGTCTAACCTCACGGGCGGGAACGGGGGTTCCCGAGCGCGTTCGAGGGGGTTCGGCCATGCAGTACGACCTGGTGATCCGCAACGGCACCGTGGTGGACGGTTCGGGCATCGCCCGCTACCGGGCCGACGTCGGGGTGCGGCACGGCCGCATCGCCACCGTGGGCCGTATCCGCGACAAGGGCCGGCAGGAGATCGACGCCGAGGGTCACGTCGTCACCCCCGGCTTCATCGACGGCCATACCCACATGGATGCCCAGGTGATGTGGGACGCCCTGGGCACCTGCTCGTGCTACCACGGGGTGACCAGCGTGGTCATGGGCAACTGCGGCTTCACCCTCGCCCCCGCCCGGGCCGGCCAGCGCGACCTGGTGGTGCGCAACCTCGAACGGGCCGAGGACATCTCCGCCGCGGCGATGGCGGAGGGCATCACCTGGACCTGGGAGACCTTCCCCGAGTACCTCGACACCCTCGACCGGGTCCCCAAGGGCATCAACTACGCCGCCAACATCGGCCACTCGGCGCTGCGGACCTGGGCCATGGGCGAGCGGGCGTTCGAGCAGGTCGCCACCGAGGAGGACCTGCGGGTCATGGAGCGCGAGCTGCGCGACGCCATGCGGGCAGGGGCCATCGGCTTCACCACCTCGCGCACCATGAACCACGAGACCTCCGACGACCGGCCCGTGGCCTCCCGCATGGCCGACTGGCACGAGGTCGAGCGGCTCGTCGGGGTGCTCGGCGACGTCGGCGGCGGCATGTTCGAGATCGCCCAGGAATCGGCGTCACGGTCGAAGGACCCGGCGGTACGGGCCGATTTCTTCGGTCGCATGACCGACCTGGCGGTCCGTACCGGGGTGCCGTTCACCTTCGGCGTGCTGTCCACCAGCCGCGACGGCAGCGACTGGCAGGGCCAGCTCGGCATGATCGATGCGGCTGCGGCGGCCGGTGGCCGGATGTACGGCCAGGCGCACTGCCGGGAGTTCTCGGTCCTGCTGTCGTGGAAGACCCGTCTCCCCTTCGACGTGCTGCCGGAGTGGAAAGAGGTCCGCTCCCTGCCACTGGAGGAGCAGGCCCGGGCATTGCGTGACCCCGCCCTGCGAGCCCGCCTGGTCGAGGCCGCCCATCGCGGCGACTACGGCCGGGCCATCGGTGCGGAGACCCGCAAGCCCGACTATCGCTGGATCCGCATCCTCGATGCGCCGGTTCCGCCCAACCCGACGGTGGCGGAGCGGGCCGAGCAGCTCGGCGTCGACCCGGTCGAGCTCATGATCGACCTGGCGCTCGAGAGCAACTTCGAGCAGTTCTTCGTGCAGGCGATCGCCAACCGCGACCCCGAGCACCTGCTGGCGATCATGCGCCACCCCCGAACCATGGTCACCTTCTCCGACTCCGGCGCGCACGTGTCGCAGATCATGGACAGTTCGCTGCAGACCCACCTGCTGGCCCACTGGGTGCGCGACCGGCAGGCGCTCACGCTCGAGCAGGCGATCGAGATGATCACCAACCGCCTGGCCACCGCCTGGGGCTTCGCCGACCGGGGCCTGGTGCGTGAGGGTTTCGTGGCCGACCTCAACGTGATCGACCCCGAGCGGGTCGCCCCGGCGATGCCCACGGTGGCCTGGGACCTGCCCGGCGGCGCCAAGCGTCTGGTTCAGAAGTCGGTGGGCATCAAGGCCACCGTCGTGGCCGGCGAGGTGCTGATGCGCGACGGCGAGCACACCGGCGCCCTGCCCGGCCGCCTCCTGCGCGGCCAGGCCGCCACCCGCTGACCGACGCGAGCGCCGGCGAGCCGTCGACACGCCGGCGACCGACAGGGAGCCTACCGAAAAGCAACGAGGGGCGGGCCCGGTGGGCCCGCCCCTCGTGTCAGTACTCAGCAATCAGCTGCAGGCCATCGCCGAGACGTTCCAGGTGCAGTTGCCGGTCTTGCCCGACAGCTCGATGATGTCGCCCTGCACCACCCAGGTCTGGTTCTTGGCGTCGTACTTCGAGAGGTCGGACCCCTCGAGCAGGTAGCCGTCCTTGTTGCCGCTCATGTTGATCTTGATGCCCTTGAGGTGCACCGGGCTGGTGCCCTCGAAGGCTCGGAGGCAGGTGATGAAGTTGCCGCGGTTGAGACCGCCGGGCAGATCGCCACCACACTGCAGGCTCTGGGACATGACCCACGCCGGGTAGAAGCCGTTGCCCAGCTGGCTCGACGACTTGGACTCGAGCCCGTTGTCACCGAGGAACTTGACCGCCCAGATGGAGAAGGGGTCGCCCTGGCCGGCGGCCACGTTGATGTCCTTCTGGCCACCACCGACGATCAGGAAGCCGTCGGACTGCATGCCGTCACCGCCGACCTTGTCCTTGCCGACGTAGGCAGAGCTCTTGCACACCGAGGACATGAACTTGACCTTCAGCTTGTCGCCCATGTTCTTCTGGGCGATCTCGTTGATGATCTGCGGGCAGTGCCCGGCACCGGTCATGGTGATGAAGACAGTGGGGTCCTTGGCGAACAGGTTCGTCATGGCGTCGGTGATGGTCGGCGACGTGATGTCGAGTCGCTCGGTGACCAGCTCGATCTTGTCCTTGTTCTTCGAGTTGGCGATGACCGACTTCATGGCGCCCTCGTAGGCGGCACCGAAGTCGCTGGCGGCCACGAGCGCGGCGATCTTGACCTTGCCGGTGGCCGGGTTGATCAGGTCGTTGATGTGCGAGTCGATGTAGGAACCCCAGATGGTGGCCTCGGTGGAGTACGAGATCAGGCCGCCGGTGGTCCACGGATGGCTCACCGGATCACCCCAGGCCGGCGAGCCGCTGACCACCATCGGGTGGGGCACGCAGTACTGGTTGATCTTGTCGTACACCTTCAGACCGGTCGGCGTGCCGGTGGTCATGATGGCGAACACCTTGTCGCTGGTGAGCAGCTCATCGACCAGCGGGATGGCCTTGGTGGCGTCGTAGACGTCGTCCTTCGCGATCATCTTGACGCTGCGGGTCTTGCCCGTGGAGTCCTTGAAGGCGCCCTTCTCGGAGAGGTACTTGAACCAGACGGTCTCGGCCTTCTGCAGGTTGCCGAAGTCGGCAGCGGTGCCCGACAGCGGCGACACGTTGCCGATCTTGATCTCGGTGTCGGTCAGCCCCTCGGTGTTGGTCCAACCGGAGACGCACTTGGAGAGGTCGACCTTGAAGCCCTCGGGGCCGGTCACGGTCTTGCCGTCGGCGGAGACGCCCCAGTTGTTGTCCTTGATCTTCTTGACCATGGCGGCGCGCTCGTTGGCCCACAGCTGTTCCCACTCGGCGATGGTGGTGGGCTCCTTCACCGTGGTGGTGGTGCCGGCAACCGTCGTGGTCGAGCCCGACAGGGCCGCCTCGACGCCTTGCTTGACGTTGGCGTCGACGGTGCTCGCCGTCTCCCCACCGTCGCTGCTGCCGCCGCACGCGGTCGCGACCAGCGCGAGCGCGGCGAGTCCGCCGGCCCAGAACCGGTACCTACGTTGTCCTGTCATCGAGTTCCCCCTAGCAATCTGCATTGGTACCGCCCCTGCGCGCTGCGGTCGCTCCCCTCCGAACGCTCCCCACCTCGCCCAGTCCGTGAACGCGGTCACGACGGCGGCGTAAAGGTAGTGCATACGGCCCAGACCTGTAACGTCGCCCGGCGTGGCGGTGACCGTTCGGCTGATTCCTTGCGCACGTCACGGCAACCTGCCGGTGCGGGACCCTCGACCCGACGACCACCCGTTCGGCGAGATCTCCGGCCGGTCGTGACACCGCAACGCCGCAGGAACAATCCGGTCCCCCAACCGCCCCGAACCGGCGGCCACAGCCACCCGAGCACGCCCCACCGAATCGACGCCGAATCGACGCCGAATCGCCCCGGCCGAATCGCCCCGGCCGAATCGCCTGCACCGAATCGACGTCGAATCGCTCCGACGGGATGCGGCATGCAGCCGTCCTCCCCGTTCGTACCATACGGTCTGGTAGGCCGCGGCCGGGCGGGCAGGAGCGACGATAGGGTACGGCCATGCAGGGCATCCCGGTCTTCGACGCCGACTCCCACCTCTTCGAGCGCCCGAACCTGTGGGCCGACTACATCGACCCGCAACACCGTGACCTGGCGCTGCGCATCGAGCCCGACGAACTCGGACACCCCTGGCTGATGCACGGGAACCGCCGGCTGATGCTCACGTGGATCTGCGAACCCGGCAACTACGAGAGCATCGGCGATCTCATCGGCGACCATCGCGAGGGGCGCCCGGCCCGTTTCGACTACGCCCGGGATCTCCCGGCGAGCCACTGGGACCCCGCCACCCGCCGGGACTGCCTCGACGGGTGGGGCGTCGAGGAGTCGGTGTGCTTCCCGCAATGGGGCATCAACTGGGAGCTCTGGCTGGGCGAGGACCTGACCTCGCTGCGGGCCAACATGGCGGCGTGGAACCGTTGGGCCGCCGCCGTGCGCCACGACGGCCGCGGGCGCCTGCACCCCGTCGGGCACCTCTCGCTGCGCGGCGATCTCGACTGGCTCGAGGGGCAGCTCGCCTTCCTCGACACCCACGACATCCGCCTGGCCATGATGAGCACCGGCCTGGTCGATGGCCGCCGCCTGTCCCATCCCGAGCTCGACGCGGCCTGGTCGCTGTTCGAGCGTTACGGCGTCACCCCGACCTTCCACGTCGGCGGGCCGAGCCTCACCGGGCTGGTCGATGCGGCATGGGTGGCCAACGACGACATGGACTACATGCCCATGCTCAGCTTCCCGCTGCACGGCTTCGACGCGCAGCTCGCCCTGTCCGACCTGGTGCTCAACGGGGTCCTGGCCCGTCATCCCGAGCTGCGCGTCGCGGTGGTCGAGCTGCTGTCGCGGTGGCTGGTCGACCTGATGTTCAAGGTCGACGCGGCCTACGGGACCTACCGGCGCATCAGCGGCCACCGGCTGTCGGAGCTGCCCGAGCGACCGAGCGACTACCTGCGCCGCCAGGTGCGGGTCAGCGCGTTCGCCGCCGAGAAGCCGGCGGCGTTGATGGAGCAGCTCGGCCCGATCCTGATGTTCGGCGGTGACTTCCCCCACCCCGAGGGCTACGCCTCGCCGTTGGCGGAGTACCGGGCCAAGACCGGCGAGACCATGGCCGACGATGTCGCCGCAGCGTTCTACGGCGGCAACCTCGCCGAGCTCCTGCACCGCTGACGCAGCCGCCCTCGGCCGTGCCCCAACGGCTAGAACGCTGGCATGGAATTCGGACTGCACCTTCCCGACGCCGGCCAGATGGCCACCCGTGAGGCCATGTTGGCCTACGCCCGCACCGCCGAGGAGACCGGCTACGCCTCGGTCTGGTCCTCCGACCACATCGCCTGGCCCGACCCGGCCAAGCTGGCCTCGAAATACCCCTATGCGGACGACAACTCCGGCTTTCCCCCGCCCAACTCGCCGTGGCTGGACTGCCTGGCCTCGCTGCAGTTCGTCGCTGCGGTCACCGAGAAGGTGCGTCTGGGCACCACCGTGCTCATCATCGGCTACCGGGGTGCGCTGCAGCAGGCCAAGTCGTGGGCCACGCTCGACTATCTCTCCGGCGGCCGGGCCATCCTCGGGGTCGGCGTCGGCTGGATGAAGGAGGAGTTCGAGGCCATCGGCATGCCGTGGGACCGCCGCGGCGAGCGTGCCGACGAGTTCCTCGAGATCTTCGAGGCGTTGTTCACCCAGGATTCGGTGTCCTTCGACGGTCCGTTCACCTCGTTCGGGCCGGTCGGGTTCTCACCCAAGCCGACCAACGGCACCATCCCGGTCTGGGTCGGGGGGCACACCCCCGCCGCCTATCGCCGTACTGCAAAGTATGGCGCGGCGTTCCACTCGGCATTCAGCTCGGTGGAACGCCTCGGCCAGGAGTGGGACGGCGTGCGCCGGGCCTGCGACGAGATCGGCCGCGACCCCGCCACGATCGAGCTGACCATGTTGTGCAACCTGGTGTTCGACCACAGCAGCGACAAGCCGGGCGTGCTGAGCGGATCGACCGAGCAGATCATCGACCAGCTCGGCGCCTACGCCGACCTCGGCGTGAGCCACACCGTGGTGTTCTGCGCCGCTCGCGGCGGCCTCGACGGCCGTCTCGACGCCATCCGCCGCTTCGCCACCGAGGTCATGCCCCAGGTCGGCTGACCCGCAGACACCACGCCCGGAACGTATTACGGTCGGCAGCACCAGTAACCAACGAGCTGCGCCCGTCGATCGGGCCACCAGCCGCCTTCGCCAGCACACAACCACTCCACGGGGGTCATCCATGCACGTCGGTATGTCCGTCATCTTCCAGAACCCGGGGGAAACGATCCCCGATGCCCAGGTCTACGCCCAGGACCTGGCCCTGGCCCGCCTCGCCGAGCCGCTCGGGTTCGACTCCATCTGGAGCGTCGAGCACCACTTCACCGACTACACGATGTGCCCCGACGTCTTCCAGTTCCTCACCTACATGGCCGCCTGCACCGAGCGGGTGCAACTCGGCTCGATGGTGTGCGTGCTGCCCTGGCACGACCCGATGCGCGTCGCCGAGGAGATCGCCATGCTCGACGTGATGTCGGGCGGCCGGGTGATCCTGGGCATGGGCCGTGGCACCGGACGGGTCGAGTTCGAGGGCTTCCGGGTGGAGATGCCCGAGGCCCGCGACCGTTTCGCCGAGTCGGCCGAGATGGTGCTCGCCGGCCTCGAGCGTGGCTGGGTCGAGTACGACGGCCGCTACGTCCGCCAGCCCCGCAAGGACATCCGTCCCCGCCCGACGAAGTCCTTCCGTGGCCGCACCTACGCCGCAGCGGTGTCGACCGAGTCGGCGGCGATCATGGCCCGAATGGGTGTGGGCATCCTGATCGTGCCGCAGAAGCCCTGGAAGACCCATCGAGCCGAGCTCGAGCAGTACCGGGCCATCTACCGTGAGGCCAACGGCACCGAGCCGCCGCCCCCCTACGTGGCCGGCTGGACCTTCGTCGACCGCTCCGCCGACCGGGCCGAGGAGATGGCCCGCAAGTACATCGGCGGCTACTGGGACTCGATCATCGAGCACTACGAGTTCGACAAGGACCACCTGAAGAACACGCCCGGCTACGAGTTCCACGGCCAGATGCACGACATGCTCAACGCGCCGGGCGGGCTGGACAAGATGACCGAGTTCTTCGTCGGCCTGCAGGTGTGGGGTACCCCCGACCAGGTGAAGGAGAAGATCCTCACCATTCAGGAGAACACCTACAACGACGGGTACATGGCGGTGTTCAGCTACGCCGGCATGCCCGCCGACGAAGCCGAGCGCAACGCCCGCCTCTTCGCCGCCGAGGTCATGCCCGACCTCAAGGCCCTCGCCCCCGCCTACGAACGGCTCGGCGTCCCCGCCTGACGCAGCGGTCCCGGCGTCCACGCGAACGGGCGGTGGCCTCGCAGCGGCGTGGCCACCGCCCGTGGCGCGTTCAGGTCGGCACACCCAGACGCGGTCAGGCCAGGGTGGC
>CAIXPF010000202.1 GCA_903921205.1 uncultured Acidimicrobiia bacterium
AGCTCCCCAAGAACTGATCTGCCCCCATCCGACCGGCCGGTTCCATTCTCCCGGGGACGGCCGGTTCCGCGGCCGCCGGACCATACCAAGTGGTCCGGCGGCCGGCCGGGCGGGATGGAACGTTGTTCCGTCCCGTCGTTTCGTCGTTCGTCCAGCCGATTACGTGATCCCGAACACCCTGTAGCCCGAGGAGCCCCCTGTGCCGACCCAGGTCGCCGCCGAACCCTACGCCTGGCCCTACGACGGCCCGATCGATCCGAGCCGCACGGCGTTGCTGTGCATCGACTGGCAGACCGACTTCTGCGGTCCCGGCGGCTACGTGGACGCCATGGGCTACGACCTGGCGCTGACCCGGGGCGGACTCGCGCCGACTGCGGTGGTGCTGGCTGCCGCCCGTGCCGCCGGCCTGCACGTCGTGCATACCCGCGAGGGTCATCGGCCCGACCTCAGCGACTGCCCGGCCAACAAGCTCTGGCGCTCCAAGTCGATCGGTGCCGGCATCGGTGACGCCGGCCCGTGCGGACGCATCCTGGTGCGAGGCGAGCCCGGCTGGGAGATCGTCCCCGAGGTCGCCCCGATCGAGGGCGAGGTCGTCATCGACAAGCCCGGCAAGGGTGCGTTCTACGCCACCGACCTCGACCTGGTGCTGCGTCTTCGCGGCATCACCCACTTGATCTTCACCGGCATCACCACCGATGTCTGCGTGCACACCACCATGCGTGAGGCCAACGACCGTGGCTACGAGTGTCTGCTGCTGACCGACTGCACCGGGGCCACCGACGAGGGCAACTACCGCGCTGCACTGAAGATGATCACCATGCAGGGAGGCGTGTTCGGTGCCATCGCCCCGTCCTCGGCGCTGATCGAAGCGCTCACCGTATGAGCCCGAACGGAGCTGGTTTCGAGGCAGGGTCCGACAACGGGCAGGCGGCGGCCACGGTGCCGCTGTCGTCCTACCGGGACCGTTACCGCGACGGCAGCAGCGTCCGATCGGCGATTGACGCGGTGCTGGCGCAGCTCGCCGCCCTCGACGACCCGGCGGTCGTCATCGGCGACCCGCTCGTCGCCCAGGCCCGCGAACGGGCCGACGCGCTCGACCAGATGCCGGCGTCGAGTGCAGCGGAGCTGCCGCTGTTCGGCATCCCCTTCGTGGTCAAGGACAACATCGACGTGGCCGGGGCATCGACCACCGCGGCCTGCCCGTCCTTCGGGTACCTGGCCCAGCGCGATGCAGTCGCCGTGGCGCGGCTGCGGGCCGCTGGTGCGATCCCGGTGGCCAAGGTCAACCTCGACCAGTTCGCCACCGGCCTGGTGGGCACCCGCTCGCCCTACGGCACGCCCCGCAACCCGGTGCACCCGACGCTGGTCCCCGGTGGATCGAGCTCGGGCTCCGCAGTGGCCGTCGCCCGGGGCCTGGTCCCCTTCGCGCTGGGCACCGACACCGCAGGATCGGGCCGGGTGCCCGCCGCACTGTGCGAGCTGGTGGGCGTGAAGCCGACGCCTGGGCGGGTGCCCAACACCGGCAGCGTCCCGGCGGTGCGCCGCATCGACTGCATCACGGTGTTCGCCTCGAACGTGGCCGACGCCCGGTCCGTTGCAGCCGTCATGGCCGGCCCCGATCCCGGCGACCCCTGGTCGAGCGAGCCCGGCCCGCTCGCCGCTCCCGTACGACGCCTCGGCATACCGTCGGGTCTGGCGGCGTACTGCGACGAGCCGGTGGCTGTGGCGTTCGCGGCGTACGTCGCGTCACTGGCCGAGACGCAGCCCGCCCTCGAGCTGGTCGAGGTCGACATCGCCGGCCTGCTCGAGGTCGGCAGCTGGCTCTACGGCGGGCCCTTCACCGCCGAGCGGGCGGTGGCCGTCGGAGCATTCCTCGCCGCCGGACCGACCGACGCGGATCCGGTCGTGGCGTCGATCATCACCGGCTCCATGGCGGCGACGGCCACCGATGCCTACGCCGCCGAGTACCGGCTCGTTGCGGCCCGCCGTGAACACGCCGCCCTGTGGAACGACGTCGACGCGCTGCTGCTGCCGACCATCCCCGGGGTCACCACCCCCGAACAGGTCGCCGCCGACCCGATCGGTGCCAACAGCGCGTTGGGCCGCTTCACGACCTTCACCAATCTGCTCGGCCTGGCGGCCGTGGCCCTGCCCGGACCGCGCCGGGCCGACGGCATGCCGAACGGGGTCCAGCTGATCGGGCCGGCCTGGAGCGACGAGCCGCTGGCCGATCTGGCCATGGGACTGCTCGGCGAGAACCATGCCTCGTGGCCCCCGACGCCCGTCGGACCCGGCGAGCAGTCGCTGGTCGTGGTGGGTGCCCACCTCAGCGGCATGGCCCTGAACCATCAACTCACCCGACGCGGGGCACGGCTGCTGGCCGCGACGACGACCGCCGCGGCCTACCGGCTGTTCGCACTGCCCGGTACGACGCCCCCCAAGCCGGGCCTGCAACGTGTCGCCGAGGGCGGCTCGGCCATCGCGGTCGAGGTCTGGGCGCTGGGTGAGGCGGCATTCGGCTCGTTCGTGGCCGAGGTTCCGCCCCCGTTGGCGATCGGCTCGGTGGAGCTCGCCGACGGCAGTTGGCACAACGGTTTCGTCTGCGAGCCCTACGCTCTCGAGGATGCCCCCGAGGTGACCCGCTTCGGTGGGTGGCGGGCTTACCTGGAGCAGCGATGAGCGACCTGATCGACCTACCGGCACGACCGTTCCCGGCGGTGATGGACCCCACGCGTACGGCGTTGGTGGTGATCGACATGCAGCGCGACTTCCTCGAACCCGGCGGGTTCGGGGAGTTGCTCGGCAACGATGTCGGCCTGTTGCGTACCACGATCGAACCGACGAAGGCGGTGCTCGACGCCGCTCGCGCCGCCGGGCTGCTGGTCATCCACACCCGGGAGGGGCATCGGCCCGACCTGACCGACTGTCCGCCCTCCAAGCTGGAACGGGGTGGGAAGCGCTTCATCGGCACCGACGGTCCGATGGGGCGCATCCTGGTGCGCGGCGAGCGTGGCCACGACATCATCGACGAGCTGGCCCCGGTGCCCGGTGAGCCGGTGATCGACAAGCCCGGCAAGGGAGCCTTCTTCGCCACCGACCTCGAGCTGATCCTGCGGGACCGGTCGATCCGCACGTTGCTGGTGTGCGGGGTGACCACCGAGGTCTGTGTGCACACCACGGTGCGTGAGGCCAACGACCGGGGCTTCGAGTGCGTCGTGCTCGAGGACTGCGTCGGGTCGTACTTCCCCGAGTTCCAGCGGGTGGGTCTGGCCATGTTCGAGGCCCAGGGCGCCATCTTCGCCTGGGTCTCCTCCAGCGCGGCCGTGTGCCGGTCGCTGGGATGACCGTCGGCACCGTCGCGACGCAGTTCACGTCGGTCGCGGCTCGTTCCTGGTCGGCCGCGGTCGACTGCGGCGTCGTTCACGGCGTGGTCTGCCTGGTGACCACCCGGGCGTGGTACCTGTCGCGCCACGGTCGGGTCGTCGGGGTGTTGCACGGCCCCGATGTCGGGTGCGTGCCGGGCGGGGTGGGCGTCGACGCCGCGGTCCTGGCCGGTCGTGCCGCCACCGCGACGGGTGCCCGGGTCGTCCTCGGTGCCGATCGCTGGACGTTCCGGCCGGCGGTCGGTCCGGGCTGGGTCGTCGATCGCGGCGACACCACCGCCTGGGAGCAACGCCGGTCCGCTCCGGGCGTGGCGTGTGACGGGTCGGTGGTCGACGGGTCGACGGGTGACCGGTCGGTGCACGCCCCGGACCGGGCGATGCACGAGGGGCTGGCCGCGGCCCGAATCCTGGCGGGACGCGGGGATGCCGCAGCGCGTGGCCGGTTGGTCGCGGTGCTCGACGTCCTGGCCGATCCTGCGGGTGATCCGGGCGCGGTCCTCGATGCGCTGGTCGGCTTCGGACCCGGGCTCACCCCGTCGGGGGACGACCTGCTGGTGGGGCTGCTGGCGTTGCTGCAGGCCCGGCCCGGGGCGTGCGGACCGTGGAATGCATCGGAACGGCTCCGACGTGGGGTGACGCAGCGGCTGTCGGCCACGACCCCGTTCAGCCGGTACTACCTCGAGCACGCCGCGGCCGGCCGCTTCGCCGAGGCCCTGCTCGATGCCCGGCGGTCGCTGCTCGAGACCGGCCCGACGATGCTGGGCGATCCGCGTGTCCGGACCGGCGATCGGGTCCGGTCCTTCGCTGCGCTGGTGTCGGTCGGTGCGACCTCCGGCGCCGATCTGCTGAGCGGTATGGTCGAGCCGCTGACCCGCCTGGGGGCAAGGCCGGGTTCGACCTCGGCCGGGCGTCTGGGCCGGTACGTCCCGACGACAGGCGGTACTCGATGATCGTGCGATGGGCAGTGGCCCGCGACTGCTACCGCGACTCGGTGGCCTTGCTGGCGGTGTCGGCCCGGTTGGCCGCTGCCGCCGGGGTGAGCCGGGCCTCGGTGGCGATGGCGACCCCGGCCAACGTCACGGCCGCGCTCGAGGCCGGGGCCGTCGGACCGGTCGATGCGGGCCCGACCGATGTGTTGGTGCTGGTGGTGGCCGATTCGGAGCAGGTGGCCGAGACTGCGCTGGCTGACGGTCTGGCGGCACTCACCGCGACCGTCGACCACGGTGCTGCAGGATCGGGGTCCGCACCGGACGAGCCGGCCACGTGCATCGCCGATGCCCTGGCCGGTCGCCCCGAAGGGCGGGCGCCGTCGGTGGCGCTGATCTCGGTGCCAGGCCCCTTCGCGGCGGCCGAGGCCCGCAAGGCGCTCGACGCCGGCCTGCACGTGATGATCTTCAGCGACAACGTGCCGGTCGAGGCCGAGGTGGAGCTGAAGCGGCTCGGTCGCTCCCGTGGCCTGTTGGTGATGGGACCCGACTGCGGCACGTCCATACTCGACGGTATGCCGTTGGCCTTCGCCAACGTGGTGCGCCGCGGCCCGGTCGGCCTGGTCGGTGCGTCCGGAACCGGGTTGCAGGAGGTGAGCACCCAGCTCGACCGGCTCGGGATCGGGGTGTCGCAGCTGATCGGGACCGGCGGCCGCGACCTCTCGCCGGCGGTGGGCGGCTCCTCGACCGTCGACGCCCTGCGGCTGCTCGGCACCGACCCGGCCACCGAGGTCGTGGTCGTGGTGTCCAAGCCGCCCGACGAGGCCGTGGCCCGCAGGGTCCTCGAGGTGGCCGGTTCCCTGGGCAAACCCGTGGTGGCGGTGCTCCTCGGTGCTGACGTGGCGGCGATGGCACCTGCCGGGGTGCACGGTGCCACCACGCTGGCCGAAGCGGCGCTGGTGGCCGCACAGCTCGCCGGCGCGCCGGCACCGGCCTGTGACGCGTCCGGCGGAACCGATCCGGCCGACACCGCCGCAACCAGCCGTGGCGATGCCGGCGGGCAGCTCGACAGCGGGCAGCGGCGCTGGTTGCGTGGGTTGTTCAGCGGTGGGACCCTCGGGTACGAGGCCCAGTTGGTGCTGCGTGACCTGGGGGTCACGGTGGCCTCCAACGCCCCGGCGCCGGGTTCGGTTCGCCTGGGTGTGGGTGCCGCTCCCGAGGGTCATGTGGTGGTCGACCTCGGCGCGGACGAGTTCACCGACGGCCGGCCCCATCCGATGATCGATCCGGCCACCCGCGACCGTTGGGTGGCCGAGGCCCTCGAGGACCCCACCGTGTCCGTGGTGCTGCTCGATGTCGTGCTCGGTCACGGCGCGTCCGGTGACCCGGTGGCCGGCCTGGTCCCGCTGCTGGCGTCGCGGCCGCCGGGGCCCGAGGTGGTGGCGCACGTCTGTGGCACCGATGCGGACCCGGTACCGCGGCGGATCGTGGTCGACGCGTTGCGCAGGGCCGGTGTCCGGGTGGCCGTCTCGAACGCCGACGCAGCGCAGCTGGCCGCGTCGTGTCTGGCGGCGCAGGGGAGCCGGTCATGAGCGAGATGCAGGGTGCGGGGCTGTTCGGGCCGAGCCCGCTCGGGGTGCTCAACGTCGGCCTGAGCGGCTTCGCCGGGGCGGTCGAGGCGGCCGGCGGCCGGGTGAGCCCGGTGGCCTGGCGGCCACCGGCCGGCGCCGACCCCGATCGGGCCTGGCGCTTGGCGGTGGCGCTCGCCGATGCCGAGGTGGACGCGGCCAACGCCACCGCCGTGGCGGCGTTCCTGGCCGCGGATCCGGTGCTGGTCGATGTGTCCTCGGCCGCAAGCGTCATTCCGGCGCTCGGTGACGGGGCGCGTCGGTTGCTGCACGCCGGGCCCCCCATCGACTACGCCGCGATGTGCGGCCCGATGCAGGGGGCGTTGGTCGGCGCCGTGCTGTTCGAGGGGTGGGCCGCTGACCCCGATGCGGCCGCGGCCCTGCTGCGGGACGGTGCCGTGGCGACCGAGCCGTGTCACCACCACGGTGCCGTCGGCCCGATGGCCGGCGTGGTCAGCCCGTCGATGCCGATGTGGGTCGTCGAGGACCGCTCCTCGGGCCGGCGTTCGTTCAGCTCGCTCAACGAGGGACTCGGGGCGGTGCTGCGCTTCGGTGCCAACGGCCCGGAAGTGCTCGACCGCCTGGCGTGGATGCGCGACGAGCTGGGACCGGTTCTGGCCTCGACGCTGGGCGTGACCCGTTCGGGCGAGGCCGGTGGGCTGCCGTTGCGGCCCATCATGGCGCAGGCGTTGCACATGGGCGACGAAGTCCACAACCGCAACGCGGCCGCCACCGGCCTGCTGCTTCGCCGTTTGCTGCCCGACCTGCTGGCCAGCGGTGCACCGGTGGCCTCGCTGGGTCGGGTGGCCACCTTCATCGGGGGCAACGACCACTTCTTCCTCAACCTGTCCATGGCGGCGTGCAAGGCCATGCTGCGCGCCGCGGAAGGGGTGCCGCACAGCACCATGGTGACCACCATGGCCCGCAACGGGGTGCAGTTCGGCATCCGGGTGTCCGGGGGCGGCGACCGGTGGTTCGAGGCGACGGCGCCCGTGGTGGACGGGCTGTTCTTCCCCGGTTTCGGGCCGCAGGACGCCGCCGCCGACCTCGGCGACAGCGCGATCACCGAGACCGCCGGCCTGGGCGGGTTCGCCATGGCCGCGGCGCCGGCGATCGCCCAGTTCGTCGGCGGGACCCCGGCGGATGCGGTGGCCAACAGCCGGCGGATGCAGCGCATCGGGATCGACCGGAACCCGGCGTTCACCCTGCCACCGTTGGGGTTCGCCTCGACGGTGGCCGGAATCGACGTGCGCCGGGTGCTCGATGGCGGGGTGCTCCCGGTGATCAACACGGGCATCGCCCACCGGGCGGCGGGCGTCGGCCAGATCGGAGCCGGGATCACCACCGCGCCGATGGGCTGCTTCCTGGCCGCGTTCGACGCCCTCTTCCCGGCATCGCGGTCCTGAGTTCCCGGCCGGCCCACCCCGGCCGGCCCACCCGGCCCGGGCTGGTCAGGCGCACCCGGCCCGAGCCGGTGGCCGATGGCTGACCGCTATGACCGAGGTCATAGTCTTGGCCGACCGAGCGGATCCGGAGCAGGACGGGTCGGCGCTGCGACGGGGGACGCCACATGACGATGCTGGACGGGATCCGGGTTCTGGACCTCACCGACGAGCGGGGGCATCTCGCCGGCCAGATCCTGGCCGGCTTCGGTGCCGAGGTGATCGCGGTGGAGCCGCCCGGCGGCCAGCGGGCCCGGCACCTCGCTCCCTTCGTCGACGACGTGGCCGACCCCGAGGGGTCGCTGGTGCACTGGGCCGCGAACCGGGCCAAGCGCAGCGTGGTGCTCGATCTCGCCGGCTCGGCGGATGACCGTGCGCAGTTCCTCGAGCTGGTGCGCACGGCGGACGGGTTGTTCGAGACGGCGACGCCGGGTGAGCTCGAGGCGTTGGGGTTGGGCCGGGCCGATCTGGCCGCGGTCAACCCGCAGTTGGTCCACGTGTCCATCACCCCGTTCGGGTCGACCGGCCCCAAGGCGCAGTGGCAGGCCCCCGACCTCGTGGCGCTGGCCTCGGCCGGTCAGCTGCTGCTGTGCGGCGACGCCGACCGGGCGCCGGTGCGCTGTGCCGTGCCGCAGGCCTGGTTCCAGCCGGCCGGCGACGCGGCTGACGCCGCCCTGGTGGCGTTGTGGGATCGCTCGATCTCCGGGTTGGGCCGCCACTGCGACATCTCCGCCCAGCAGTCGATCATGCAGTCGACCCAGTCGATGGTGCTGGCCCAGTTCTTCAACGCCCCGATGGGGGCCCGTATCGGTGGCGGGATGCGCCTGGGCCCGCTCGACGTGAAGCTGGTGTGGCCGTGCCTCGACGGCACGGTGTCGATCACCTTCCTGTTCGGGGCTGCCGTTGGACCGTTCAGCCGCCGCCTGTTCGAGTGGATCTTCGAGGAGGGCGGCTGCGACGAGGCCACGCGCGACAAGGACTGGGTGATGTTCGGCACCCAGCTGCACACCGGTGAGGAGACGGTCGAGGAGTTCGATCGGCTCAAGGACGTGCTGCAGCGCTTCTGCGACGGCAAGACCAAGCAGGAGCTCTTCGACGGGGCGATGTCCCGCAAGCTGCTGATCGCCCCGGCGTCGACCATCGAGGACGTGGTCGGCTTCGAGCACTTCCATGCCCGTGCGTACTGGGACGAGGTGGACACCCCGGCCGTTGGCCGTACCGTTCGGTATCCCGGACCGGTGGCACGGCCGTCGACCGGCCGGTTGCCGGTGATGGGCCCGCCGCCGCGGCTTGGGGAGGGCAACGAGGAGCTGCTCGGGGCCGCCTCGCTGGCCCGTCGCCCGGCCGTTGCCGCCCGACCCCTGCCCGGCGGCGTTGCATCCCGGCGTCCGTTGGAGGGACTCAAGGTCGTCGACTTCATGTGGTCCCTCGCCGGTCCATCGGTGTCGAAGGTGTTGGCCGACCACGGGGCCACGGTGGTGCGCATCGAGTCGTCCAACCGCATCGAGATGGGCCGGACCCTCAGCCCGTTCTGGCAGGACAAGCCCGACCCGGAGAACTCCGCGGTCTACCTCAACGCCAACGCCGGCAAGCTGGGCATCTGCCTCGACCCCAACAAGCCGGAAGGCCGCGAGGTCATCGCCGACCTGGTGCGCTGGGGCGACGTGGTGACCGAGTCGTACTCGCCGGGGGCGATGGCCCGTTGGGGTCTGGGCTACGAGGAGCTGCGCAGGATCAAGCCCGAGCTGATCATGCTGTCCTCGTCGCTGGTCGGCCAGGTCGGCCCGTTGGCCAGCTTCGCCGGGTTCGGCAACCTCGGCGCGGCCATGGCCGGGTTCTTCCATACGACCGGCTGGCCCGACCGGACCTGTGTCGGCCCCTACGGCGGTTACACCGACTACCTGTCGCCCCGCATGGGGGTGGCGGCGCTGCTCGCAGCCCTCGTGCACCAGCAGCGCACGGGGCAGGGCTGCCACCTCGACGTGTCCCAGACCGAGGGGGCGATGTGGTCGCTCGGCCCGGCGTTCCTCGACTACGACCTCAACGGCCGGGTGTGGGAACGGGCGGGCAACACCGACCGCAACCACGCCCCGCACGTGGTCGCCCCGGCCGCCGGGGCAGACCGCTGGATCGCCATCGTCTGCGAGACCGACGACCAGTGGGAGCGGCTGTGCGACGCGGCCGGGTTCGGCGCGGACCTGCGGTCGTTGCGCACCGCCGAGCGGCTCGAACGGCGCGAGGAGCTCGACCGGCTGATCGGGGCGTGGACCGCGTCGCAGGACGCCACCGCGTTGGCGGCCCGCCTGCAGGAGGCCGGGGTACCCGCCCACGGGCTCGACAGCGCAGTGGAGCTGTCGGTCGATCCGCAGCTGCTGGCACGGGGCCACTGGCTGGCGGTCGACCATGCCGTCAACGGGCGCATCACCATCGAGGCGCCGCGGCTGCGCATCGAGGGCTCGCCGGTGGTGGCGGCGGCTGCGCCGTCGTTGGGCCAGCACGCGTTCGAGATCCTCACCGAGATCCTCGGGTACGACGGTGACCGCATCGCCGAGCTCGCCGCTGCCGAGGTGCTCGAATAACGGCCGCCGCGGCGTGGGTCGTGGGGTCCGCTGGGACCGCACCACCCACGCCGGGGTCGTTCAGCTCTGCGGCGTGAACTCGACGACCTTGCCCCGGTCGATGCTCACCCAGTCGCGGGCCTCGAGGTAGGGGCGGAACGCCTCGGTGATGGAGCGCTCGTCGGCGCGGGTCTTGGGCCGCTTCATCTCGTAGAGATGGGGGAACTCGAGCCATGCCGTGGTGGCCGACCACAGGCGGACCGCCGCCTCGCCGGTGGGCGGGTCGAGCAGAACCGGTCCGAACAGGCACTGCCCGTCGGGGAAGAACAGGGTGGGCACCCCGAACCCGCCCGCGTCGATGACCCGCTGGTGCTCGGCGCGGATCTCGTCGTGGGTGGTCTCATCGGCCATGGCCTCGTCGACCGCCGACGGGTCGAGTCCGATCTCGGCGAGGAGATGACGGGCCACGTCGGGCTCGTGGGGCTTGTGGCCCTCGACGTGCAGCGCCCGCCCGGCCCGGGCGTACCAGGCGTCGAGCTGCGCCATGTCGCGGCGTCGCAGTACGGCTCCGATGCGCATCATCGACCAGCCGTAGGACCAGTCACGCTCCCAGGGGTGCTTCTTGCCCTCCTGGCGGTTGACCTCCTCGAGGCTGAAGAACCGCCAGTTGACGGTGAGGCCGAGCTGGTCGCGCACGTCGCGCATCCACAGCGAGGTCTGGTACGCCCAGGGGCACATCACGTCGAAGTGGAAGTCGACCGTGGTCGGTGCGGGTGCGCCGCTCATACGGTGGGTACCGGTGTGTCGCCCTGCCAGGGCAGGGGTGTTGCTTCCGACCAGTGGTCGGGGCGGATCCCGAAGGCCTCGATCATGCGTTGCCAGCCCGATCCGACGGAGATGGCCGCGGCCAGCTCCAGGATCTCACCGGGTTCGAGATCGGCCCGCAACGACTCGAACACGTCGGGCCCGATCTCGGGCCGGGGCTCGGTCAGCAGGTCGGCGAGACGCAATGCCGCCACCGTCTTGGACGGCAGGTCGGCCACGTCGAGATCGCCCAACGCCGCCTGCACCATCTCCTCGGTCAGTCCTCTGCGCACCAACGATGCGCTACGGGCGAGGCTTCAATGGACGCACTGGTTGCGGGCCGCCATGCGGATGCGGCACAGCTCCACGGTCCTGGGGTCCAACGACGAGGCGTCGGTGTACACGAAGGACACCCAGTTGAGGAACATGTCCAGCACGCCTGGGCGATTCGCCAGGGTGAGGAACAGGTTGTCGTCCTTGTACGCCTTGTCGAACCACACGCCGAGGCGCTCGCGCAGCTCGTCGGGGAGCGTGTCAGGGTCGGCTTTGGGGAGCCGTCCGTACTCGTTGGCCATGACCAAACGGTACCGGATCAACCCGGTCGGCACCCGATACCGCCGCACCCGGGCACGCAGCGACCGTGCAGCACCAGCTTGCCGTTGTGCGACCCGGCCGTCATGGTCGACACTGGCGGGTATGTACCCCGGAGTCCATGCGCAGACCCAGCCCGACAAGCCCGCCGTGATCATGGCCGGTCCCCGCTTCGACGGCACCGTCGTGACCTACCGGGAGCTCGAGGACCGTTCGGCGCAGCTGGCACAGCTGTGGTGGGCGGGTGGCCTGCGCCCCGGTGACCACGTGGCCATCCTGGCCGAGAACCATCCCCGCTACTTCGAGGCGTACTGGGCGGCCATGCGGTCCGGTCTGTACTTCACCACCGTCAACCGGTACCTGCAGGCCGACGAGGCGGCGTACATCATCAACGACTGCGGGGCGAAGGCCCTCGTCGCCTCCCATGCCCTGGCGGCGCTGGCGACCCAGATCCTGCCCGACATCCCCAACTGCCCGCTGCGGCACATGTGGGACGGCACCATCGAGGGGTTCGAGGCCTATGAGGCGGCCATCGCCACCCAGCCGGCCGAGCCCCTCGCCGAGCAGCCCCGCGGCGAGACGATGCTGTACTCGTCGGGCACCACCGGGCGGCCCAAGGGCATCAAGCGGCCGTTGAGCGGCGAGTCGGTGGCTGCGCCGAGCCTGCTGATCACCGCGGTGATGCAAGGGCTGTTCTCCTTCGACGCCGAGGACGTCTACCTCTCGCCGGCGCCGCTGTACCACTCGGCCCCCCTGGCGGCGACGACCGCCACCCAGGCACTCGGCGGGACGTGCGTGGTGATGGAGCGCTTCGACGCCGTCGAGTCACTGCGGCTCATCGAGCGGTACCGGGTGACCAAGAGCCAGTGGGTGCCGACCATGTTCACCCGGATGCTCAAGCTCGACCCGTCCGAACGGGAGGGCTTCGACCTGTCCTCGCACCGGGCCGCCATCCACGCCGCTGCGCCCTGCCCGGTCGAGGTCAAGCGCCAGATGATCGACTGGTGGGGCCCGGTCCTGCTCGAGTACTACGCCGGTACCGAGTTCAACGGCTTCACCTTCATCGACTCCGAGCAGTGGCTGGCCCATCCGGGTTCGGTCGGCCGCCCGCTGATCGGTGTGATCCACATCTGCGACGACGACGGCACCGAACTGCCGGTGGGCGAGCCGGGGGTCATCTACTTCGAGCGCGACGTGCAGGCCTTCGAGTACCACAACGACCCCGACAAGACCCGTTCCTCGCAGCATCCGACGCACCGGTTGTGGAGCGCCCTGGGTGATGTCGGCTACGTGGATGCCGAGGGCTATCTGTACCTGACCGATCGCAAGTCGTTCATGATCATCTCCGGCGGGGTCAACATCTACCCGCAGGAGATCGAGGACTGCCTGGTCATGCACCCCAAGGTCGCCGACGTGGCGGTCTTCGGCGTGCCCGATCCGGAGATGGGCGAGGCGGTCAAGGCCGTGGTCCAGCCCGCCGAGGGGGTCGCCGCCGGCCCCGAGTTCGAGCAGGAGCTGCTGGCCTACGCCCGCACGCAGATCGCCCACTACAAGGTGCCCCGCTCGGTGGACTTCCTCGACGAGTTGCCCCGGCTGCCCACCGGCAAGCTCTACAAGCGGCTGCTGCGAGACCGCTACTGGGGCAACCACGACAGCCGGATCGTGTGAGGGCTCTAATGTTGCCGATGCCGTCCGTACCAGGGGGAAGCTGCCCATGAGCCAAGAGATCCGACCGTTCCGCATCGAGGTGGCCGACGAGGTGCTGGCCGACCTGCGGGCCCGGCTGCACAACACCCGCTGGCCGGAGGCGGAACTGGTGGACGACTGGAGCCAGGGCGCCCCGCTGGCGTGGATCCAGGACATGTGCAGCTACTGGGCCGACACCTACGACTGGCGTGCCCGCGAGGCGGCGCTGAACCGCTTCCCCCAGTTCATGACCACCATCGACGGGCTCGACGTGCACTTCATCCACGCCCGTTCGCCGCATGAGGGCGCGATGCCGCTGATCATGACCCACGGCTGGCCCGGTTCCATCGTGGAGTTCCACAAGGTCATCGAACCCCTCGTCGACCCCACGCGCTTCGGGGGCGATGCCGCCGATGCCTTCCACGTGGTGTGCCCGTCGCTGCCCGGGTACGGCTTCTCCGGCAAGCCCACCACCACCGGATGGGGTGTCGACCGCATCGCCGAGGTGTGGACGCAACTGATGGCCCGTCTCGGCTACGACCGCTACGCCGCCCAGGGCGGCGACTGGGGCTCGGCGGTCACCACCGCCATCGGCGGTCAGGACCCCGAGCACTGCCTGGGCATCCACGTCACGCTGGCCATGGGTGCTCGGCCCCGCATCGAGGGTGAGCCGACCCCGGCCGAGCAGCGTGCCCTCGAGGGCCAGAAGTACTACAAGAACTGGGATTCGGGGTACTCCAAGGAGCAGTCGACCCGTCCCCAGACCGTCGGGTACGGCCTGACCGACTCCCCGTCGGGCCAGGCGGCGTGGATCCTCGAGAAGTTCTGGGCGTGGACCGACTGCGACGGCCACCCCGAGAACGTGCTGCACCGCGACGAGTTGCTCGACAACCTGATGCTGTACTGGGTGACTGCCTCGGCAGCGTCGTCGGCCCGGCTGTACTGGGAGAGCTTCCGGGGGGGCAAGCGGCTGCCGGTGAACGTACCGACCGGTGTGACGGTGTTCCCCAAGGAGATCGTGACCCCCGTGCGGCACTGGATGGAGCCGCAGTTCACCAACATCACGTACTGGAACGAGCAGACCAAGGGCGGTCACTTCGCCGCCTTCGAGCAGCCCCGGTTGTTCGTCGACGACGTGCGGGCCTACTTCCGCACCCTGCGCTGAGGGGCGGGCCCGTGGGCCGGCGACCGCTCCGATTCCTGCACACCTCCGACGTCCATCTCGGCTCGCACGGCTACCACGGCGCGGCCACCCACCACCGTCACTGCGTCTGCCCGTTGCTCTCGGTCGATGCCCTGGCGCGCGAGCACGGCGTGGACGGCGTGCTGGTCATGGGTGACCTGTTCGACCATGCTCGGGTCGACGAGACCCTGGTGGGCAAGGCCTTCGGGGTGCTCGACGGCTTCCCCGGCGTCACCGTGCTGATCGTGGGCAACCACGACGTGCACGACGACAGCTCGCTGTACCGCCGCCACGGTCACGTGGTGAGCGGCTCGGAGACGGTGTTCTTCGACGAGCTGCACGGCACCACCAGCGAGCTGTTCGACGGCGATCTGGTGCTGTGGGGCAAGGCCATGGACGAGCACTCCGCCCGCTACCGGCCCCTGCACGGCGTGCCCGGTCGGCCCGACGCCGATGCGTGGTACGTGGTGTTGGGCCACGGCCTGCACATCGGTGACGACTCGGTCGACGGCGCCGGCCGCTCGTCGCTGATCACTGCGGCCGACATCGCCGCCACCGGTGCCGACTACGTGGCCCTGGGTCACCACCACGTGCTGACCGATGTCAGTGCCGGCGGCGTCACGGCGTTCTACTCGGGCGCGCCGACCGGCTATCCCGGCGGCCAGGCCCTGGTGGTGGACCTGCACCCCGACCACGGCGTGCGGACGACGCCGGTGCCGGTCCCGGTATTCGAGGCGTGTTCCTGCTGACCGGCTGACCTGCTGACCGGCTGCGTGGCGCGGTAGTGGGTGGCGGGGTGGCCGGACGATCGCCCGGCCACCGCTGCGGCGGTCTCAGCAGGCGTACTGGTCGGCCCGGCCCGTCGCCTCGCTGACCGCCTTGCCCCGGACCATGTCGGTCCGCTGCCATTCGGCCACCGCGTCGGCCGCCCACGGCTGGGCGAGCTCGTCGACACGGGCTGCGGCTTCGGCAGCCGAGAGCCAGACCGCGCCCTTCGGGTGGATGCCCCAGGCATGCGGCGGCACGCGGTAGGCGTACACCCGGCTGAGCCCGTCACCCTCGGGATAGTCGCCGACGTAGGACATCCAGGTCGGCCGGGTGCGTACCTCGGCGGCCAGGGCGTCGCTGAGCCCACCGATGTAGTTGCCCTCGTCCCAGTCGGGGATCGAGCCTTCCTTCACCGCAGGGCCGGCCGGCAGTACCAGCTTGCCGTCCCGCTCGAGGAACAGGACCTGCCCGCCCTCGGGCCGCAGCCGCTCGAGCAGCGCGGAGGTGCCGGTGATCGGCAGCGGCGACGAGAAGCCGAGAACGTGCTCGCCGTCGGGGCCGAGGGCCCGGCGCACCTCGTCGTTGAAGGGGAACCAACCGGTTGCCGGGGGTTGGGTGGCCGCACACCACTTGGTGAACAGCCCGGTGCGGTGGTGCGCGGCGTTGTTCATGCCGGCGCGGTGCCAGGTGTGCATGTCCACGATGGCGAGGTCGCCGCGCTTGAGTTCGGGGTCGATGAACTGGTCCTCGGTGGGCGGCGTCGGCCGTTCGGCGTTCCACACCGGGGCGTACGGATCGGGGGAGTGGGCCACCCGGTGGGAGCCGGGCACGAACTCGAGCTTGCCGGCCTCCTCGTCGAAGTCGCACAGCGGCACGATGGCGAACGCCCAGCGCATCGACGAGCCGATCGGCCGCCAGCGCTTGTAGTCGTTGTGGCTGGGCAGGCCCGCGCCGCCGGGCGTGCGGTCGTAGTAGGCGAACATGATGATCTTCGGGTCGTCGTCGAGCACGGCCCGCATCGGCTCGGTCATCTCCGGCGTGGCCATGATGAAGGCCAGGTCGGGGTCGGCCATGGCGTTGCGGGCCAGCGTCCAGCGTCCGGCTGCGGGGTACTGCTTACCCACCACGACCTGGTCGACCGGCGGATGGCTGCGGGCCGCGGTCTCGAACCGGTTCAGGGTGGCCTCGTCGAAGGCATTGCGGATGACGAGGTACCCGTTGGTGTGGAACGACGTCAGCTGTTCGGCGTCGAGGGCTGCCTTCGCCGGTCGCCTGGCGCCGGGCGCGACCGCCTTGCCTGCGACCAGGGCAGGGTCGATGGCCTGCGCCGGGTCGTGCAGTGTGCTCGGTTCCTGGAGCATGGCCATGCTGGACCTCCTCGGGTCGGTGCACCAGGTCCCCGTGGTGCGACGGCTCACTCGGTTCGCTCTACGGTAGAGGATCGATACCGGGAGCGCAGCCGTGGCTGCACCGGTGGGCGAACCGGGGGGTTCATGGACCGCGAGTACCAAGCCGACGCGCCGGCCCTGCGCCGGGCCAATCAGGCGCTGGTCGTCGCCGCGGCGGCGATGTTCCTGGCCAGCTTCGTGACCACTGCGTCGAACATCGCGGTGCCGGTGCTGGAGGACGCTTTTCCCGGTGCGTCGCTGTCGACGATCTCGTGGGTGATCTCGGCGTTCAACGTCACGCAGGTGACCTTCATGCTGCTCGGCGGCCGGTTGGCCGACCGGTGGGGGCGCCGACCGGTGTTCCTGGCCGGGATGTTGGTGTTCGCCGCCGGTGCCGGGCTGTCGGCTGTTGCCCCGGTGATCGGCCTGGTGATCGCCGCCCGGGTGGTGCAGGCCATCGGCGTGGCGATGGTGCTGCCGTCGTCGCTGGCCGCGGTGCTGCCGTTGTTCCCGTTGGAACGCCATGCGTCGGTGGTGTCGTCGTGGTCGGCAATGGGGACCTTCGGTTCCGCCGTGGCCCCGACGATGGCTGCGGCGATCCTGGCATTGAGCAGCTGGCGGATGGTGTTCGCGGTGGTGATCCCCTTCGCCCTGTTGGCCTGGTGGGGTGGCCGGGCCCGCTTGGCGCCGCCGCCACCACGTGACCCAGCGGTGCCGGTCCGGCCGCTCGACGTCGTCGGGGCGGTGGCCGGCACGGTGGCGGTCGGCGGGACGTCGATGGTGGTGGTGCAGGGCCGTCACTGGGGTTGGACCTCCCCGGCGATCCTGGTCATCGGGGTCGTCGCACTCGGGGCGGGCGTGCTGTTCGTGCGGCGCTCGTTGCACCATCCCGAGCCGCTGCTGGACCTGAGCCTGTTGCGGGTTCGTTCGTTCCGGGTGGCCACCCTGGCGGCGGCGTTCGTGGCCACCGCCACTGCGTCGACGTGGTTCATGTACCCGCTGTTCATGACCAGCGTCTGGGGGTACTCGATCTTCCATGTGGGCCTGGCCATCAGCCCGGGGGCGTTCGCCATGATCCCCATCGCCCTGGTGGCGGGCCGGGTGGCGGACCGCTACGGCTATCGCTACCTGCTGCTGGCCGGCTCGACGCTGGCAACGCTCGGGGTCGCGTGGCTGGCTTGGCGGCTGGTGCCCGGTTCCACCTACGTGGTTGGGTTCCTGCCCGGCACGCTGATGATCGGGTCCGGCTCGGGGCTGATGTTGGGCCCGGCCAACTCGGCCGCGTTGCGCGACGTGGCCGAGGCCAAGCTCGGTGCGGCCAACGCCGCGTACAACACCATGCGGTTCCTGGGCATGGCCCTCGGGGTGGCGGTGGCCGCAGCGATCCTCGGTGACAGCCAGGGTGCCGAGCGGATCGCCGCGTTGCACGATGCGTTCTGGGTGAGCGTGGCGATGATGGCCACCGGCCCGTTGCTGATCGCAGTGGCCTATCCACGGGCCCGAACGGGACGGACGGGACGGACGGGACGCAGGACCGTCAGCCCAGGCGCTCGAGCTCGCTGACGGCGGCGCGCACCTTGTTCTCGCTGACCGCGGTCGGGGTGCCGAGGACCTGTGCGAAGGTGGCGACCCGCAGCTCCTCGAGCAGCCAGCGCACTGCGGTGACCTCCGGGGGATGACCCCCGACGGGCCAGTTCGCCGCGACCCGGTCGAAGTCGCGTTCGAGTGCGTGGATCTTGGCCATCCGGGCTGCGTCGCCGTGGGGGTCCTTGCCGACCTTGTCGAGGCGTCGTTCGATGCCCTGGAGGTAGCGACGGAGGTCGGCCAGCTTGTCGATGCCGGCCGCGGCCACGAAGCCGGCATGGATGAGGTCGTCGAGCTGCAACCGCAGGTCGACGACGGCCCCGGCGGCGAGGGGGTTGGTGAGCTGCTCGAGACGGACCCGCAGCGAGGCGGCGAGGATCACCAGCCGGGCGGCCTCGCCGGTGATGCGCACCGCCAGGGTGGACGCCGTGGCGCCGACCGATCGCCGCAGCGTCTCGAAGGCATCGGCGTCCCACACCGGGCCACCGGCCTGTTCGAGGAGGTGATCGAAGGTGGCGGTCACGCAGTCCTGGGCGAAGTCGGCCACACCCATGCCGAGGCGCGTGGCCGCCAACTTGAGCTCGTTGCCGAGCAGCGGGCGCAGCGCCTTGAGCGGCCCGGCGGTGGTGAGGCGCAGCAGCCGCCGGGTGCCGTCCCAGTGGGCGGTGGCCTGTTCCGCGGGGGTGGACAGCAGCCGCAGCCCCACGCTGTCGCCCTCGTCGATGAGGGCCGGGTAGCCCCGCAGCAGCTTGCCGTCGCGTTCGGTCTCGACCACCGGAATGATGGTGCCGAACTCCCAGGTACGCTTGCCTCGTTGTTCGAGCTCGGCCGAGGCCCGGCGCAGCGTGGCCCGCAGACGCGGTCGCAATGCAGCGGCCAATGCCTCGAGGTCGCGGCCCTCGCCCAGTACGGCGCCGCTGGTGTCGAGGACCCGGAAGTTCATACGCAGGTGGTCGTCGAGCTCGTCGAGCCGGAACAGACCGGTCGGTATGGGTTGGCCGGCGGCGTGGGACAGTCGCCGGGCGAGCCGCTCGATCAGATCGCCGGCCGGGTCGTCGAGCTGCGCGGCGACCAGCGCGGCATGGTCGGGGATGGGGACGAACTCCTTGCGCAGCTGCTTGGGGAGTTGGCGGATGAGTGCCCCCACCAGCTCGGTGCGCAGGCCCGGCACCAACCAGGCGAAGGGGGCGGGGTGCACCTGGTTGAGCTCGGTGAGGGCGATCTCGACGGTGATGCCGTCGTCGGGCTCACCCGGTGCGAAGCGGTAGTGCAGGGGCAGCTGCACCCCGGCGGCGTCCCAGTGGTCGGGGTAGGCGACGAGGTCCGCCCCTGCGCCGTCGGTGCCCAGCACGGTGGTCGCGGTGATCTCGAGCAGGTCGGGCCGGTCCTGCCGGGCGCGCTTCCACCACCGGTCGAAGCTGTGCCCGGAGACGACCTCGGCTCCGACCCGCTGGTCGTAGAAGTCGTGCAGCACGTCGTCGTCGGCTGCGAGGTACCGACGGGTACGGTCCTGCAGGCGTTTGATCTCGTCGAGGACCTCGCGGTTGTGCTGCAGGAAGCGATGGTGGCCCGACCAGTCGCCCTCGACCAGGCCGTGGCGGATGAACTGGTCGCGGGCGTGGGCGGGGTCGATCCGTCCGAAGTCCACCCGCCGGCCGGCGATGAGGGGCAGCCCGTACAGGCTGACCCGTTCGACGGCCATCGTGGCGGACCGCTCCGGCGACCAGGTGGGGTTGCTGTAGTGGTAGGTCAGCAGGTGCGGGGCGAGCCGCTCCACCCATTCGGGCTGGATCCTCGACACCCCGCGGGCCCACAGCCGATTGGTCTCCACCAGCTCCGCGGCCATGATCCAGCGCGGCGGCTTGCGTTGCAGCGCCGATCCGGGGGCGATGGCCAGTCGGGCCCCACGGGCACCCAGGAAGTCGCCGCGTTCGGGGTCGCGCAGGCCGATGTGGGACAGCAACCCCGCCAACAGGCATCGGGTGATGTCGTTGTCGGGGGCGTCGTCGTGGTTGGTGGCGATGCCGAGCTGGTTGGTGATCGAGCGCAGCTGCGAGACCAGGTCCTGCCATTCCCGCACCCGGAGGTAGTTGAGGTACTCGTTGCGGCACACGCGGCGGAAAGCGCTCGAGGACAGCTCGTGCTGACGTTCCTGCAGGTAGGTCCACAGGTTGAGATGGGCGAGCAGGTCCGAGTCGGGGTGGCGGAACCGGCGGTGCTGCTCGGCGGCGGCCTGTTCCTTGCCGGTCGGGCGTTCGCGCGGGTCCTGGATCGACAGGGCCGCAGCGATGATGGACACCTGGCGCACGCAGCCGAGGCGGTCGGCCTCGAGGATCATCCGACCGAGGCGCGGGTCGATGGGGAGGCGGGCGAGCCGACGTCCGACTGGGGTCAACCACCGGGCGGTGTGCTCGTGGTCGGGGTCGAGGGCTCCGAGCTCCTCGAGCAGGGTGATGCCGTCCTTGACCGCCCGCCGGTCCGGCGGTTCCACGAAGGGGAACGACGCCAGGTCGCCGAGACCCAACGCCGCCATCTGCAGGATCACCGACGCCAGGTTGGTCCGCAGGATCTCGGGCTCGGTGAACGCCGGCCGTGCGTCGAAGTCGTTCTCGGCATACAGGCGGATGCAGATGCCCGGTCCGATGCGCCCACATCGTCCGGCGCGTTGGTTCGCCGATGCCTGCGACACCGCCTCGATCGGTAGGCGCTGCACCTTGGTCCGGCGGTTGTAGCGCGAGATGCGGGCGGTGCCGGTGTCGACCACGGAGCGGATGCCGGGCACGGTGAGCGAGGTCTCGGCGACGTTGGTGGCCAGCACCACCCGGCGGCCGCGATGGGGGGCGAACACCCGGTGCTGCTCGGCCATCGACAGCCGGGCGTACAGCGGCAGGATCTCGGTACCGGGGCGTTCCTGCTCGCGCAGGGCGTCGGCGGTGTCGCGGATCTCGCGCTCGCCGGACAGGAAGACCAGAATGTCGCCGGGGCCTTCGTCGCACAGTTCGTCGACGGCGTCGCAGATGCCCTGGATCTGGTCACGATCGACGTCATCGGCTTCCGAGCCGCCCTCGAGGGGCCGGTAGCGGACCTCCACCGGGTAGGTGCGCCCGGTGACGTTGATGACCGGGGCATCATCGAAGTGACGGGCGAAACGCTCGGTGTCGATGGTTGCCGAGGTGATGATGATCTTCAGGTCGGGCCGCTGCTGCCGTAGCCGGGTGAGGTAGCCCAGCAGGAAGTCGATGTTGAGGCTGCGCTCATGGGCCTCGTCGATGATGATGGTGTCGTA
>CAIXPF010000203.1 GCA_903921205.1 uncultured Acidimicrobiia bacterium
ACATCTCGGTCCGGCACATCTCGGTCCGGCACATCTCGGTCCGGGGTGGAGCCTCTACCCGATCCGGCGGGATCCGGCTCAGCGCCGTTCAAGTCCGCGTCGTCATGAGCCGATGTCGGAGGGGAGTCGCTGGCCATGGCGGGGCAGGTTATCCCTCCGGCGCGCCAGTCCCGAACCGCACCACACCGACCGGCGAGGCGTTGAAGGACCCGAGGAAATGACGAGTCCCACCATGCAGTCCAGCCGCACGAGGATGAGCCCGGCCGTGCTGAAGCGGCGGATCGCGGCCCTCGGCATCGATCTGGCCGTCGTGGTCCTGGTCCTGCTGGTGGCCCGAAGGCTGCTCGGGCCCGGCCTCGGCTCGCTGGTGCTCGTCGGGTTGTTCGCCGCCGCGGTGTTCGGGGTCGTCGAGGGCGAGACCGGAACCTCGCCGGGCAAGGCGCTGCTGGACCTGCGACTGGTCAACGAGCGGGGTCGCCCGCCTGGCACCGCGTTCGCCCTGATCCGCCTGGCTGCCTGGGCGGTGGACGGCCTTCCCTGTCTCGGCGGCCTGGCCCTGGCACTCATCTGGTTCACCCCGAACCACCAGCGCGTCGGTGACCTCATCGCCGGGACCCACGTCGTGTCGACCCGGGAGGAGCCGGAGGACACCACCCCGACGGTCGCGCCGGGTCCGGCGCCGGAGCACTACAGCGGGAACGAACTCCCGACGGCGCAGCACTTCGACCCGATCTGGGACGCCACTCTCGAGGCCTATGTGCAGTGGGACCCCGTCGACAAGCGGTGGATGAAGTACGACGACGTGCTCGGTGGCTGGGGACCGGTCGACGCCGCCTGACCGCCGCGGTGACCCCTACGACCCGTCCCCGACTGCGCAGCATGCGCCGAAGCGGCGTCGTGGAACGGTAAGAATGGGCCGGTGACCACCGCTGCGACCCGGTCGAAGGCAAAGGGTTCCGCCACGGTCGACTCGGGCACTCGCCGAGGTGGACCCGATCGCCTGTCCGACCCCGGGCTGTGGACCCGTCGGGCGTTGGCTCGTCTGATCGACCTGGTGCCCGTCGCAGTGCTCTTCGCCGCCCTGTGGGTGGCGGGCTCGCAGGTCCTCGAGTCACAGCCCGGCGCCTGCGACCCGGCGCCAGCACCCGGCTGCAACGTCGTCGCCCAGGCGGACCACCTCGATCAGGCCGGGAACACCGTCATCGAGTTCACCCTCGCCGACGGACGGGTGATCGACAGCGAACACCCCACCTTCCAGATCGGCGGCCGGATCTACATCGCCGATCCGCCGACGCCTGCGGCCTACCTCGTCACCCTGGCCTACGTCCTGTTGGTCCTCGTGGCCGTTCAGGGCACGACCGGCTGGACCCCGGGCAAGCTGATCACCGGCGTGCGACTCGCCGACGGAGCGCGCCGCTCGGTCGGCCCGGTCCGGTCCTTCGTGCGCTGGGCACTTCCCGACGGGGCCCTCGGGATGATCGGCGTGCTGGCCGCCATCGTCGGGTCGCCCTGGCCGCTGCGACTGTTGGTGGTGTTCGTCCCGCTCGGGTTGTTCCGGGCCCTCGGGGAGTTCGTGCCGCTGCTCGCCGGCCCGATCGGCGACGAGCGCCTGGGGATGGGCGTGATCGCCCGGGCCGACTACATCGGCGGTCGCCCCGAACCGCTGCCGTTCGCCCCTGCGGTGCCGTCGGCCTCGCTTCCGGTCGACGACGACCCCGACGAGTTCACGAACACCGACGAGTTCACGAACACCGACGGCGCGCAGCCCGAAACCACCGCGCCCGCCGACACCGACGACCCGCTCGACGGGGACCAGGCGGCGACCACCGGGCCCACCCGAACCAATCCCTACCCCCCGCAGTGGGATGAGGTGCGGCGGGCCTACATCTGCTGGTCACCCGACGCCGAGGCATGGCTCGAGTGGGACGACCGGGCCGAGGTCTGGGGCCCGATCAGCCAATAGCGGACATCCCGGGTCGGGTGTTCCGACGGGACGAGCTCAGTGCGTGTTCACCGTCGCCGCACGGAGGCGGCGCTCGAGATGCTGCTCGACCGTCCCCAGGACCACCCGGTCAAGTCCCTCGGTGTCGGGCGACCGAGGCTCGTTGAGCGCACCACCGAGACGGCCCCCGAGGATCATCCGGGCGAGCTCGAAACCCCGCGGGCTCAGCAGCATCCCCGATCGGCAGCCACGGCAGCGAGCCCCACCGGCCTGGGGGTCGAGCGCCACGAGCTCCTCCGGCTGGCCGCAGCCGGTGCACACATCGAGCACCGGCACCACGCCGTCGAGCTGCAGCAGCTTGAGGAGCATGCCGCTCACCAGCAATGGCCGATCCCGGCTCTCCATGGCTCGCAACGCACCGAGCAACAGCTGATAGCGGCGTTCGTCGGGCTCCCGATCCAGGGTCGACAGCTCAACCGCCTCGAGCAGGATCGCAGCGCGGGCCAGCCGATCGAGGTCGTTGCGGATCCCCGGGAAGGTGTCGAGGCCCTGGACCTGGGTGACCGTATCGAGCTCACGACCCCGATACAGCTGCAGCGCCACATTGGCCAGCGGCTCGATGCGAAGGCCATGACGGGCGGTGGTCTTGCGCACGCCCTTCACCACGGCACGGATCTTGCCGTGTTCCAGGGTGAACACCACGGCGATCCGGTCCGCCTCGGCCACCTTGAACGTGCGCAGCACGATGCCGGTCGCCCGGTAGAGGCTCACCGGTCGCTCCCCGCCCGGCTCAGGCCAGGCCGCCGAAGCGCCGGTCGCGGGCCTGGTACTCGCGCACGGCCTCGACGAGGTGCTCACGCCGGAAGTCAGGCCAGTAGATCGGCGTGAAGATCAACTCCGAATAGGCCAGCTCCCACAGCAGGAAGTTCGAGATCCGGTACTCGCCGGAGGTGCGCACCACCAGGTCGGGGTCGGGCATGTCCGGTGCGTAGAAGTAACGCCGCAGCGTCTTCTCGTTGACCTTGTCGGGCGCCACCCCGTCGCGCATCATCGCCGCCACGGCATCGATGATCTCCGCCCGACCGCCGTAGTTGAAGCAGACCGACAAGGTCATGACCCGGTTGCCGGCGGTCAGCTCGGCCGTCTCGTCCATGACCCGCAGCAGGCTGCGAGGCACCCGCCAGTCGCGCCGGCCCAGGAACTGGATGCGCACACCCTTGGCGTGCAGGTCGTCACGGTGGTCCAGAAGGATCTGGCGGTTGAAGTTCATGAGGAACCGCACCTCGTCGGCGGGCCGGCTCCAGTTCTCCGTCGAGAAGGCATACACGCTGAACCAGCGGACACCGAGCTCGAGCGCACCGTTCACCGCGTCGAGGAGCGCTTCCTCACCAGCGGCGTGTCCTTCGGTGCGCTTGAGGCCACGCTGCTGGGCCCAACGGCCGTTGCCGTCCATGACGCAGGCGATGTGCCGGGGGATGCGCGTCGGGTCGAGCCCGAGAGCCCGGATCCGTTCGTCGTCACCGCTCCTGCTCCTGCGCACACCGACCACGCTCCGCAAGCTATCGGCTCGGGCGCAACGGGACGCGCACCCGGCCGACGCCGCCGCCTGCGGCCGGGCCGACGCCGTCAGAATCCGAGACGATCGAGGGCGGCCGGCCGCCGTTGCCAGTTGGGGTCCACCTTCACGGCGAGCTCGAGATACGCGCCGGGGCTGAGCGACTTGCGCACCTCGGTACCGACCGCCTTGAGCACCGATCCGCCCTTGCCGATCACGATGCCCTTCTGCGAATCGCGTTCGACCAGGATCTCGCAACGGATGCGTGGCCAGTCCCATTCGGTCACCCGGGTGGCGATGGAGTGCGGCAGCTCGTCCTCGGTACGCAGCAGCAGCTGCTCGCGTACCAGCTCGGCCACCCAGAACGCCTCGGGGTTGTCCGAGGTCTCGTCCCGGGGGAAGAAGGCCGGGCCGTCCTCCAAGCGGCTGATGAGGTGGTCGCGCAGGCGTTCGACGCCTTCGCCGGTGCGGGCCGACACCGCGAAGTACTCCCGCCGGTCCTCCGCTCCCTCGGCCAGGGCCAGCCCGTTGAGCTTGGCCAGCTGCTCGAAGATCTTCTCGCGGCTCATCCCGTCGATCTTGTTCAGCACCACCACGGCGTCAGCAGGTGCCCCGGCCAGGACCCGCTCGTCGCCACGACCCACTCCGGAGGCCCCGTCGACCACCACGCAGACCACGTCGACCCCGCTCGCCGCCTCGTAGGCCCGGCTGTTGAGCCGGTCACCGAGCGGCGTGCGGGGCTTGTGCACGCCGGGGGTGTCGACGAACACCACCTGGGCGTCGTCGAGGTTGAGCACCCCGCGGATCTGGGTCCTGGTCGTCTGCGGCTTGTCCGACACGATCGACACCTTGGTGCCCACGAGGTGGTTCACCAGCGTGGACTTACCGACATTGGGGCGGCCGATGAGTGCCACGAAACCGGACTTCATGTTGAGCCCTCCTCGATCGACATCCGCTCGCCGGGTCCCTCCGCGCCGTCGGGACCGTAGGGACTGTCGGCCGGCGGTTCCGAACGCAACACGAGGGTGATGATCCGCCGACCACGCATCGCGGTCACCTCGAGCACGTGGTCGCCGAAACGGGCGACGTCGCCGACCTGCGGGATCGCCCCGAAGTGATCGATGACCAAGCCGCCGAGCGTGTCCCAATCCCCTTCGGGCAGGTCGAGGTCCAACTCGTCGTTGACCTCGTCGAGCGACAACCTGGCCTCGATGCGCGTGGTCCCGTCGGCAAGGTGCTCGATGGCGGGTCGTCCGTCGTCGAACTCGTCCTCGATGTCGCCGACCAGTTCCTCGATGATGTCCTCCATCGTCACCAGACCGGCGGTCCCGCCGTACTCGTCGACCACCACCGCGAGATGCAGCTTCTCCTGCTGCAACTCGCGCAGCAGCGTCGCCACCGGCTTGAGCTCGGGCACGAAACGGGCCGGCCGGACCAAGCCGGCCAGGCTCCGATCGGCGCGACCCGACAGCGCCGCGTCGGCGAGATCCTTGGCGTAGAGCACCCCGACGACGTCGTCGATCGACCCGCCGGTCACGGGATAGCGGCTGTAACCCTCGGCACGCACCCGGGCCACCGCCTCGTCGAGGCTCAGCGAGCCGTCTATCGCCACCATGTCCGGTCTGGGGACCATGATCTCGCGCACCACGGTCGCGCCGAAGTCGATGACCGATGCCAGCAGGTTCTGCCCGTCGAGGTCGATGCGGTCGGACTCGCTGGGCGAACCGGCCAGGGCGGCGAAGGACTGGTCACCGAGCTCGGCCAACGGCAGATGCTTGCCCGGCGGGAACAGCCGGCGAGCCAGCGCCAAGGCCCCGTGCGCCACCAGACGGACCGGCCACAGCCGGTGCACGATGGCGCCGACCGGACCCCCCACCCGCACCGCCCGGTTGAGGTTGTGCAGTGCCCACGCACGGGGCAACGAGGCAGCCAGCAGGAACATGATCGGGACGAAGGCCAGCAACGCCACGAGCACCGCCCAGCCGTTACCGCTGCCGGCCACCCGATAGCCCACCAGCGTGAACAGCGATGCGGCCACCACGTCGCAGGCCAACTCCAACAACAGAACCGGGTGGAGGGATTCGTCGCGATGGTCGAGCAGCCGCTGCAAGGCGCGCACCGCCCGGTCGTTCGGCTGCTCCTCGGCCAGGGCCTCCATCCGGGCCCGGGTCACCTGGGTGAGCACGGTGTCGGTGATGGCCAGGACCGCGCTCGCCGGGATGGCCAACGCCACGACGGCGAGGGCGGCCACGTCGGCGGAGGTCAACGGGGTCACGTCCGGGCCCTCATCGGTCGAAGGCGGGGTCCACGAAGGCCCGCAGGTGCCGCCGCTCGTGGTCGCGCATGCGCACGGATTCGTCGGGCTCGGCATGGTCGTGGCCGAGCACGTGCAGCACCCCGTGCACCACGAGCAGGGCCAGTTCGTGCTCGGCGGAGCGGCCGTGCTCGGCGGCGTACCGACTCGCCACCGCCGGACAGATCACGACGTCGCCGAGCAGGGCGGACATCCCGGCCGGACGCACCTCGTCCGGGTCGTCGAGGGGAAAGGCCAGCACGTCGGTGGGGCCGGACTCCCCCATGTGCGTCCCGTTCAACTCGGCCATCTCGGTCTCGTCCACGAAGGTCAACGTGAGCTCGGCGGGGCCGTCGACGCCCTCGGCGGCGAGGACCGCCCTCGCCAACGCCGCCAGCGTCGCCGTGTCGATCGCCACGTCGTCCTGCTCGTCGCCGACCTCGATATCGACCGGGACCCGGGTCGGGACGGGCTCCGGGACAGCAGCGCCGACGGCGCGTCGGCGCATCATCGGGTGCTGCGAGGCTGGCCGCCGGCCCGCTCGTAGGCATTGACGATGTCGGCCACGATGCGATGGCGCACCACGTCGCGGCTGCCGAGGTGCACGAAGGCCAGACCGTCGATGCCCTCCAGCAGCGGCTCGAGCCCGTCGAGGCCGCTCCGCCCGCCGGGCACGTCGACCTGCGTCGTGTCGCCGGTGATGACGGCCTTGGACCCGAAGCCGATACGGGTGAGGAACATCTTCATCTGCTCGGGCGTGGTGTTCTGGGCCTCGTCGAGGATGATGAAGCTGCGGTTGAGGGTTCGGCCCCGCATGAACGCCAGGGGCGCCACCTCCACCAGGCCACGGGCCAGCAACTTCTGCGCGCCCTCCGCCTCGACCATGTCGTACAGCGCGTCGTAGAGCGGACGCAGGTACGGGTCGATCTTCGCCGTGAGATCGCCGGGGAGGAATCCGAGCTTCTCCCCCGCCTCCACCGCCGGCCGGGTCAGGATGATCCGCTCGACCTCTTTGTTCTGCAACGCCTGGACCGCGAGCGCGACCGCCAGCCAGCTCTTGCCGGTGCCGGCCGGGCCGACGCCGAAGGTGATGATGTTGGAGGCGATGGCCTCGACATAGCGCTTCTGACCTGCGGACTTCGGACGCACCGACCGGCCCCGTGCCGCCCGCAGGACCTCGGAGGTGAGCACCTCCGACGGCCGCTCGTGGGCACGGACCATGTCGATGGTGCGCACGACGCTGGCCGGCTCGAGGGCGTGGCCGAGCCGGGCGATGGTCACCAACTCCTCGAACACCCGGGCCACCTCGTCCGCGTCGCTGCCCGCAAGGGAGATCTCGTTGCCCCGGACGTGGATGTCGGTCTCGGGGAACGCCTGCTCGACGATGCGCAGCAACTCGTCCCGCGGCCCGAGCAGGGCGGCCATGACCTCATTGCCGGGTACCGACAGCTTCAGGGGGGTGGGGCTGGGAGACGATGGTGTCATGAGGTGATCACAGAACCGAGAACGCCGGTGGGGCGAGCCTGGATTCCGTAGAGGTGCAGCATGACATGGTCGCCCGACCCGAACAACCGACCCGACCCCGACGACGCGAGCGATCTGTCGGCCGCACGAAGCCCCATCGGGCCGGAGTGGGCTGACGCGCTCACCCGGTTCGTCTCCGACGCCCGGACCGAGGAACGGGTGACCGAGCGACGCCGGCGGCGCTGGTTGCAGCGCGAGGCCACCGAATCGAGTTCGTTCGCCGGCCTGCTGCGCACCTTGGCCGAACGCGCCACGCCCGTCCGGCTGCTCACCGACGGCGGGGGGACCCACACCGGGACACCGGTTGCGGTCGGTGAGGACGTGGTGGTGCTGCACACCGCCGGGGGCCGGCCGATCCTGGTGGCACTCGACCACGTCACCGCCGTGGTGGACGGCACCACAGCCGAACTCGACGGAGACCGGGGCGACCCGGCGCCCGGCCCGTCGTTGCGGCACCTTCTCGCCGAGCTCGCCGACATCGAGGCCGAGCTGACCTGCACCTTGGCCGGCGGAACCGTCGTGGCCGGCCGGGTGGTGTGGGTCGCCGAGGACGTGCTCGCCCTCGATCCGAGCGATCCCCCTGGGCGCGGAACCCGACGACCGTTCACCGACGGGCGGCGTTACCTCCGGCTCTCCTCGCTGGTCGACGTCTCACCGAGGGTCTCCGGATAGAGGTGCTCGAGCGTGCCGGGCTCGATGCGGCACGCGTCGATGAACGCGTCGACCTCGTCCTCCTTCAACCTGATCACCCGACCGAAGCGGTAGGCAGGCAACTGACCCTCGTCGATGAAGCGATAGAGGGTTCGCGGCGTGATGCCGAGCCTGCGCGCCGACTCTGCGGTGCTGAGCCAACGGATTTCAGAACTGCCCATAGGACCTCCATCCTAGACAGCCTCTTGCACACTTTCGATACTTTCGGCAATATACCCGAACAACATCGAAACTATCGGGATGACACGGATGACATCTGCGAGCAAGGTAAGGGATTCAGGTTTGACGTCGGGGATGACGTCGGGGATGACGTCGGGGATGACGCCGCCGGACGGCGGTCGGGGACCGGCCGGCCCCGGTCGACGATCCCGCCGCGACCGGCTCATCGGCGGCTCGACGCCGCTGCCGGGGCGTCGGGCGATGCTCGGTGCCCTGCTCATCACCGGTGCTGCGGTCCTGGCGTTCCTGGCCGTCTCCGGCGGGGACGATCGGCCGGCCGAGCGGTTCGTGGTGGCCAGCCGGGACCTCGACGCGGGCACGCTGCTCACCGATGACGACCTGGCCTTGGTTGCGCTCGACCTCCCGTCGGGCCAGGCGGCGAGCGCCCTTCGCGACCCGGGCGCGCTGCGCGACGCCGTGCTACGTGGACCGGTGGCCGCCGGCGCCCTGATCACCGACACCGTGGTCGGTCGCGATGCCGCGGCTCGCAGCGACGGCGACAGCAGCCGGTATCGCGAGGTGTCCTTCGCCGTGCCCCGCGCACGGGCCCTTTCGGGCCATCTCGCCAGCGGTGACCGGATCGATGTGCTCGCCACGATCGACGAGCACACCGAGGTCCTGGTGCAACGGGCCTTGCTGCTGGAAAGCTCGGACGGATCCGACAGCGCCCTGGTGGTGTCCGACGACGTCGTGCTGACGGTGGCGCTCGACGATCCCGGCGACGCGCTGGCCGTCGCACACGGTGCCGCAGTGGGTGAGCTGACCGTGCTGCGCTCGACGCGCGCCGAGGACCGCCTGGCCCCCTCCTACCCACCGCAGGACGGTCGGACCTCCGCACCTGCTTCCAACTCCGCCGGGCCGACCGGTGCGTCGGGTTCGTCGGGTTCGTCGGGCACCGGGACCGGCCGGGTGAGCTCGTGAACCACCGCTACGTCGTACTCGGTCTCGCCCGGCCACGGGCACCGTGGTTCGCCGAGGTCGGCCGCTGGGCGACGGCAGGCTCGGCTCCGCTGGAGTTCATCCGCTGCGTCGCCCGAGAGGAGCTGACCGCCAACCTGGCCTCGGGCCGACCGTTCTCCGCCGTCCTGGTCGACGCCGGTAGCCACGGGTTCGACCGGGATCTCATCGAGCTGGCCCGGACGGCCGGTTCCGCGACGATAGTCGTGGACGACGCGCCCGCTCCCCGCGACTGGCAGGCGCTCGGTGCGCACGGCGTGCTCGGCGGCGGGTTCTCCCGGGCCGATCTGGTCCTGGCACTCGACACCCACGCCAAGCCTCTACCCCGGGTCGACGCCGAGGCAGGCCATGTCCTGGAGGCCCGTCACGAGACAGAACCGGTCGCGCCCGCCACCGGGGACAACCACTGGATCAGCGTGGTCGGCGCAGGGGCCGGCACGTCAGTGCTGGCCATGGCCCTTGCCCAGGCACTCGGCGAGGACCGGCAGCGCCGTGGCGACGATGACCGGGTCGTGCTCGCCGATCTCTGCCTCGACGCCGACCAGGCCATGCTCCATGGCGCTGCGGACATCGTGCCCGGGATCAGCGAACTGGCCGAGGCCTACCGATCCGGTCGGCTCGAGGCCGCTGCGGTGCGGGACCTGACCTTCACCGTGCACGGCCGCGGTTACCACCTGCTGCTCGGTCTGCGCCGGCATCGCGACTGGGCGGCGCTCCGACCCCGATCGGTGGTCGCAGCGCTCGACGGACTCGCTGCGACCTACCCCGTCGTCGTGGCCGACACCGATGCCGACCTCGAGGGCGAGCAGGACTGTGGCAGCGTCGAGATCGAGGAACGCAACGTGCTCGCCCGCAGCGCCGTCGGCCGGGCTGACGTCGTGTTCGCCGTTGGGACCGGCGACCTCAAGGGACTGCATGCGCTGATCCGATTGCTCTGGCGCCTGCGTTCCTTCGGTGTGCCGACGGACCGGCTGGTCCCCGTCGTCAACCGGGCGCCACGCCAGCCGCGGGCCCGTGCCGAGCTGACCCGGGCGATCCGCGAGCTCGGCTTCGCCCCCTCGCTGTCGCCGACCGGCGGTCACGACGGCGGATCGGAGCCGAACGGGCTCGCCGGCGTCGTCCTCGTGCCGAACGTCCGCCGGGTCGATCAGGTCGTGCGGGACGGTGGCCGGCTCCCGGATGCGCTGGGGCGGCCGTTGGCCAGGGCCGTCGATGCGGTCCTGAACGAGCTCGGCGGCCGCGCCGACCACGGCACCGAACCCCAGCCGGTTCGCCCCGGCGATCTCGGCAACCGTTTCGACGACAGGGCGGCGAGCTGATGGTCGCCACCGTCGAATCCTCGCTCACGCCGACCGGCCCCCAGGACGCCGGTTCGCCGCTGCGCCATCTCGAGCGCACGGTCCAGGAGCGCGCCGCAGCGCTGTCGCTCGACATGGCGTCGCCGGTCAGCACGCGCACCCTCCGGCGCCTCGTCGATGAGGAGATCGAGCGCTGGAACCTCGACCACCGCCGTGGTAGCCGCCCCTTCGCCCTGGTCGATCACGAGGCCGTGGCGCAACGCGCGATGCGCAACCTGACGGGGTACGGCCCGCTCGAGGAGTTGCTCGCCGACGATGACGTCTGGGAGCTGATGGTCAATGCCCCCGATGCGATCTTCGTGCGCCGGCACCGAGGCCCGAGCGGCTACCACCACGAGGCGTTCCACGACGACGACCACGTGTTGCGCACCATGACCAAACTGCTCGACGACGCGGGCAGTCACCGCAAGCTCGATCCCGCCGAGGGCCTGCAGGACGCGCAGCTGGCCTCGGGCGCCCGGGTCCATATCGTCCACGGTGATCTCAGCCGGGGCGGGCACCTGCTGGTCAACATCCGCAAGTTCACCGGCCTGTCGTTCAACCGGCTCGATCAGCTGGTCCGAGCGGGCATGCTCGACGCAGCAAGTGCCCGGTTTCTCGCCGCTGCGGTGTCCGCCCGCTGCTCGATCGTGTTCGCCGGAGCGCCGGGATCGGGCAAGACGACGTTGCTGAGCTGCTGCACGGCCGAACTCGACCCGACTCTACGGGTGGTGACCGCGGAGGAAGTCTTCGAGCTGGACATTCCCATGGCGAACCTCGCCCAGGTCCAGACCCGCGCCGCCCGAAGCGACCGGGCGGAGGTCGACCTGCGCCGGCTGGTGGCCGGGTTCCTGCGCATGTCCCCCGACATCGCCATCGTCGGCGAGGTCCGCGATCGCGAAGCACTGCCGCTGCTGCTCACCCTGTCCTCGGGGGTGAAGGGGTACACCACCATCCATGCCGGTTCGGCCCGCCAGGCGTTGACCCGTCTGCGGTTCGTCTGCCAGTTGGCCGATGCGGCGCGCGACCTTCCGATGAGCGCCCTCAACACCCTGGTGAGCGAGTCGATCGACCTCGTGGTCCACTGCGGACGCGGCCCGAACGGCCCGCAGGTCAACGAGATCGCCGCCGTCGAGGACCTCACGGGCGGCCTCGACGCCGCCCAGTTCACGGTCACCGACCTGTTCCACCGGGCCGGTCCCGGCCGGGCACTCCGTTGGAGCGGCCACCTGCCGGTCCGGCTCGAGCGGGCCATGGCCACCGCCGGGCACGATCTGCGGGCCCTGCTCCAGGACGGCGCGCCATGACCGCCTCGATCGTCGCGCTGCTCGCCGCGACGGGCACCTACCTGCTGTTCACGGCCACGGCATTCGGTTGGCGCGACCGAGCGCCGGCAACCGCCGGGCGGCTCGGCTTCACCCCGCGGGCCGCGCTGCGTCAATGGCTCGCCCAGGCCGGGCTCGCCGAGGTCGCCCTCGGCGAGTTCGTGTCGGCCATGGCGCTGCTCGGCGCCGGCGGGACGGCGTTGGCCTACGCCGTGTTCGGGTCCCTGTTGCCGGCGATCTTCGCGGGCGTCGCTTCGGCCTGCGCGCCCGTCGGGCTCTACCGGAACCGTCGCCAGGCCCGACGCGAGCATGCAGCCGACGAGTGGCCGCGCCTCATCGAGGAGCTCCGGCTGCGATCGACGACCCTCGGCCGATCGCTGCCCCAGGCGCTCTTCGAGGTCGGCGCGAGCACCTCCGACGAGCTCCGCCCGGCCTTCGACGCCGCCAAACGCGAATGGCTCATCAGCACCGACTTCGCCCACACCCTCGACGTGCTGAAGACCCAACTCGCCGATGCCACGGCGGATCTGGTGTGCGAGATGCTGCTGATCGCCCACGATCTCGGCGGCACCGATCTCGGCCCGCGGCTCAGTGCCCTGGCCGAGGACCGCCGCAACGATGTCGCCAGCCGGAAGGACGCACGGGCAAGACAGGCCGGGGTGCGCTTCGCCCGCCGCTTCGTGCTCGTCGTACCGCTTGGTATGGCAGCGGCGGGTTCCCTCATCGGGACCGGGCGAGCGGCCTACTCCACTGCGCTCGGCCAGGCGCTCGTGCTGGTCGCCCTCGGCCTGATGCTGCTGTGCTGGGCATGGGCAGGCCGGTTCATGCGGCTGCCGGAACCCCAGCGGGTCTTCGCCCCGGCCCCACGGTCCGACCTGGCCGCCGACGATCGAGCGGCACAGCCATGAGCCGGACCGCGCTCATCGCCGTTGTCGGGTTGTGGGCCGGCCTGGTTCTGGTGCTCGCCGAGTTCCGGTGGTTCCGGCGCAGCGGGCTCACCGAACGGCTGCACCGTTACGCCCCGGCGACGGCCGGCTCGACGCGTCGCAACGGGGCGCTGTCGGCGGCCTCCGTCGCGGAGGTCGTCGGGCCCCTCATGAGCGCGGCTGCAGACCGTGTGCTGAGCCTGTTGGGGGCGAACGAATCGTTGAGCATCACGCTGCAACGGTTGCACGCACCGATCGACGCGGCAACGTTCCGCCTGCGCGAAGCCGGTTGGGTGGCAGGGTCCTTCGCCGTGGCGGTACTGGCGGCCACCGCCCTGGCCCCACCACCCCCACTCACCGTGCTCCTGCTCGCCGGCGCTCCCCTGCTTGCGTTCCTCGTCGTGGAACAGCGGCTGTCTGCGGCGAGCGCGGCGCGTCGCCAGCGTCTGTTCGAGGAGCTCCCGGTGGTGACCGAGCAGCTCGGCATGCTGCTCGGTGCCGGGTACTCGCTCGGTGCCGCGATCGGACGGCTCGGCAGCCGCGGCCGCGGTGCGGCGGCGGAAGATCTCCGGCGGGTTTCCAACCGCATCCGTCAGGGCCTGTCCGAGGAGCAGGCCCTGCGCGAATGGTCGGCCATCGCCGATCTTCCCGAGGTGAACCGACTCGTGGACCTGCTGGCGTTGAACCGACACGGCGCCGACCTCGGGCCACTCGTGGCCGGCGAGGCACGGGCCATCCGGCGGGAGGCACACCGCCGGCTGCTCGAGGTCATCGACCGCCGGGCCCAGTTGGTTTGGATCCCGGTCACCATCGCCACGCTGGTCCCCGGCGTGCTGTTCATGGCCATCCCGTTCATCGAGGCCATGCGCACCTTCGCCGCGCTCTGACCGCTCGGAGCCGCCCGGCATCGGCCGGCAATGCCGCAAGACGTACCCGACAACAACCCGACAACAACCCGACATGAACGAAGGCGGAATCATGAACCACGACAACCGGTCCCAGTCCGTTCTGGTCGATCTCGGCAGACGCGTCCATGCAACGGCGCTGGCCTGGCGGATCACCCTGTCCGATCGTCTGCACCAGCACGACGACCGGGGCGAGGGCGTGATCTCCATGGCCATCGCCGTGCTCATCGTGGCCTTCCTCGGCGCTGCGGCCTGGCTGGCCTTCAAGGGCCTCCTCGACGGCACCAAGGAGAAGGCGGAAGCCCAGATCGCCCGGGTCGGTGGCTGAAGCAGCCGCGAGCAGGGAGGCCGAGCGGGGCAGCGGCGTCCTCGGCCTGTGCTTCGGCGTGCTGGGATTCCTCGGGTTCCTGCTCCTCGCCACCCAGATCGCGATGAGCCTCTACGCGAACACGGTGGTGAGCGGGGCGGCGCTCGACGGCGGCCGCATCGTCGCCCGCGCCGCCGGAGCCGACGGCGTGCTCGGGCCGGGCGAGCTCGCCTCGGCGCGCTCGGCCGCCGAACGACGAGTGCGCGACCTGCTCGGCGAGGCCGCCCGGTTCGAGGTGACCGGCGTCGACCTCGCAGCCGATCGGATCACGGTGTCGGTGCAGGCCCCTCGCCCCCGGCTGCTCCTCGGTGGGGGGACGTTGGGCTCCGACACCGTCACCCGGCACGCCGAGGTGCGGCTCGAGGTCCTGCAATGACCGGACGCCCACCCGACGCACCACGTCCACGGCGAGCGCCGCCGCCAGCGCCCGATGATCGGGAATCCGGACAGGTCGCCGGGATCGAGATCCTGCCGTTCGCGCTCCTGATCTTCGTCGCCGGGATGCTGCTGGTGGCCAACGCCTGGGCGGTGATCAACGCCAAGATGGCTGCGTCGAATGCGGCTGCCCAGACGGCGCGGACCTATGCCGAGACACCGGCCGGCATGGGCCCAGCGGCGGCGTGGGCACGGGCCGCAGCAGCCGGCGACCGGGCCTTCGCCGCCGCAGGCGTCACCCCC
This sequence comes from uncultured Acidimicrobiia bacterium, assembly GCA_903921205.1. GTDB lineage: Bacteria > Actinomycetota > Acidimicrobiia > Acidimicrobiales > CAIXPF01 > CAIXPF01. The sequence goes on from CAIXPF010000203.1 coordinate 14,740, forward strand.
GAGCACCGCAGCCTCCGCCCTCGGGCACGGCCGGGTCCGTTCCGTTGCAGCCGGGTCGTCGTCGAGGCGCAGGTCACCGTCGAACGGATCGTCGTGCCGTGGCTGGGTGGCTTCGGCGACGGCCTCGACGTGCACGCGACCCACAGCGAGTTGGTCGACCCGTACCGCAGCGGACTCGAAGGCGGCGACTGTGGGTGACGTTGCGCAGCGTTCCGACGCAGTCGGACGACGACTGGCGGGCGCGGCGGACCCGGAGCAGGGCAGCGCCCTGCTGCTCGCCCCCGCCGGGCTGCTGATCCTGCTCGTCCTTGCTGCGTTGTGTTTCGACCTGACCCTGGCATTCCAGACCAAGCGACAGTTGGTCGAACTGGCCGACGCAGCGGCTAACGACGCGGTGACCTTCGGCCTCGACGAAGGGCGTCTGCGCGCCACCGGTGCCTATTGCCTGTCCCGCGAGCGGGCAGTTCGCTCGGTCGCCGGCGACCTGGCGGCGACCGACGTCGACGCCGAGATCGTCAGCGTCCACGTGATGCCGACGGGCGCTTCTTGCCCGACCGAGGTCGCAGTGACCCTGCGCACGACCTCTCCCTATCCGTTCAGCCGGGCGGTGTTCCGCGACGTCGTCGGCACCACCATCGAGGCGCGTGGCCGGGCAGCCGCGGTCCTCCGATGAGAAATCATTTTCCGTGCTTTCCAGTGGTTTCTATTGTTTACGGAGTCAGATCGGTCGACGGGAGGACGCGAATGAGCGCTCAGCGAGCACCGGCGCCGCAACGCCACGAAGGCGTCACCGTGACCCGAGATCTTCGGACCGATCGCCTCGTGGCCCGCAAGTCCGTAGCGCACGGAGCAGAACACGGCCTGCGCCGGGAGGTGGCCGTCCTGCGCCTCCTCGACGGCCTCGCGGTCTGCACGCCCGTCGATCCGAACGACGACGGTTCCGACGGACAGATCGACCTTGCGTACGTCGGGCCGCGAACGTTGGTCGAGCTCGAGGCGCTCCGTCCGGAGGAACTGCTGGTCGCCCTGGCCGGCATCGCCCGAACGTTGCAGGGCGCCCACGAACGTGGCGTGTCTCACGGTCGGCTCACGGCCGAGCATGTCCTGCTCGACGAGCACGGCGGCCCGGTACTCGCCGGCTGGTCCGCAGCGGGTCTACGGGAGGACGCGCTGGCCCACGTCCAACGGTTGGACCGTGCGCACGGCGAGAACCAGCACGCCAACCCCCAGCACGACGACGACCGGCACGACGACCGTCCCGGCTCCGACCGGAACGGACGTCCTACCGACCCGGAAGAGCCTGCCGGCAGCGACACCCCCGAGCCGGCCGCGACGTTCGACCCTGCGGCGGATGTCGCTGCACTGGGGGAACTCGCCGCCCGTTCGGCGCAGACGAGCCGGGTGCTCGGCGGTCGGGTGCGCACGCAACTTGCCGCCGTTGCCGCGGCGGCGCGTCACCCCGACCCGATGGTGCGGCCGCCGTTGGGCGAGCTCGTCCGGGTGCTCGACCTGGCGGGTGGCGCGCCGGACGGTCTGAGCGATCACGCTCGCCACCGACGTCGGACGGAGCGAACCGCCCGAGCCATGCGGGTGGCCGACGGCCCGATCGGCAGGTTGTCGCTCGCCGCAGTGGGTGCCGCAGCAGCTGCCGCCCTCACCGTGATCGCACTCGACCGCCTCGGCGCCGATCCATCCGCAGGCCCCGCGACCGCTGCCCGTTCGGTGACCTCCGACTCGGTGGCCTCCGACTCGATGACCAGCAGCGCACCCATCGCCGGCGACGCCGCCGTTGGGTCCGACCAGGCACTCGACCCGGGTCGCAACGCACAGGCCGTCCCGTCGTCCGCCGCATCCAGCAACCCGTCGTCCGCTGCGCAGGGCCCCTCGGAACCCACCGTTGCGGCCGAACCCAACCGCCCGACCCCTACGACCACCGCCGGCGCTCTGGCAGACCGGTCACAACCGACCGCGACACCCGGCGATTGCCCGAGCGATGCAGGCCGCCTTGCCGGCGAAGGCTTGCCCGCCCGCTGTGCAAGGTCGGTGGTCCTCGACGGTGAGCGGATCCGTATCGGGTCAGCCCGCTACTCGCTGGGATCTCCCGGTGACCAGGCCGGTCTCGGCGATCCCCTGTGCCAGGGCTTGCTGAGCCCGATCGTGTGGGAGCGCGCCAGCGGCCGCGTCTATCTGTTCGACGGTTGGGCGACCGCCACCACAACGGTGACCGGTCGGCTTGCTGGGTCGGCCCCCGGCTCCACCGGCCTTCTCGACCCGCTCGGCGAAGGCTGTGGCCCGGTCCTGGTCACCATGAACGACGGGACGGTGACCGAACTGCACGACCCGGAGGGCGGGTGATGCCGGCACAGGCGGCGCGCACCCCACGGGCGTCAGGCCAACGCCACACGATCACGATCGCCCTCGCAGGTACAACGGCCTGCGCGCTCGTCGCTGTGGCCGCCTGGGCATCGGGGTCGCGACTTCCCTCCCTCGGCACCGGCAACGACAGTGCATCCCCTGCATGGCTGTGGGCGTCACCGGAGGCCACGTTCGCCCACGGCGCTCGCCTCGTCGGGTTCCTCGTGGCCTCGTACCTCGCCGCCACCCAGTTCCTGGTCGGTATCTCGGCACTGGTCGGCAGCGTTCGAGCGCAACGACGGTTCGAGCGGCTCAGCCTCGGCCTGGTCGGCCGGATCTGCGCGGCGACCACCGCCGGCGTGGGCACGTTGGCCACTCTGAGCACCCCAGCCCCGGCCCAGCCCGAGGTCGCCGACGGCCATGCGCCGGTGCTGCGCCTGCTCGAGGAACCGGCACCGGGAGCGGGAGCGGGGGCGGGGGACCCACCGGTTCTGCGGCTGCTGCCTCCCGACGGCCCGCAGGCCACGGAACCGCCATCACCGGTGGCCGTGACCCAGCCGACGGAGCCGGGCTCGGGGCCGGCCACGGCAACGCCGGCCCCCCAGACACCCACCACATGGGTGGTCCGTCCCGGCGAGAGCTTCTGGTCCATCGCCGAGGAGCACCTGGGCGGAGCGCACGCAACAACGGATGTGCAAGCCGTTTCGCAGTACTGGCTCCGCCTCATCGAGACGAACCGGCACCGACTCGCCGATCCCTTCGAACCCGACCTGCTCTTCAGCGGACAGGTCCTCGACCTGCCGCCGCACTGATCCCGGCGCTCGCCGTACGGCGCACCGGCAGGCCGATGCCGACTCAGGTGTTCCAGGTGGTCGTCCGCTTGGGGACCGTCTGCCAGGTGGACGACGTCGACGTCGACGTGCTGGTCGAACTCGAGGAGGTGGTCGACGTCGTCGAGGTGGTCGTGGTCGACGTCGGCACCGTCGGGGCGACCTCACAACGGTTCGCCAGGATTGCCTTGCCGGATGTCGTGAAGTTCCAGCCGATCACGTTCTTGTTACCGTACTTGTTGCTCTTCGGTGGCTTGTCCGGCGCGGGGATGATGTCACCCCAACTCGTCGCTTCCGCCCTCCACAGCCCGCCTGCTGCAGAGCCGAGGGCCTTCGACTGCAGGAAGTGGTCCCGCTCCTGATCCTTCCGCGACGCAACCTTCTTCGCCGAGCCGTCCGCCGAGGACCAACGGACCCGCATGAACGTGTAGGGATCGGCCGGATTGTCCGTCGCATGGCAGATCTCGGCGTAGCTCGAGCCCTTCTTCGCGCCCGCAACCGACGCTGCGGTCACCAGCAAGACGCACGCAGCCATCCCGGCCGCAACGGCTTTGACTCTCTTCGTGGCCTTCACACCACGGACGGTACGCGTCTGGATCGTCTGAGGCGATAGGCCCTTAGGCCCCGGGACCCATCCCCCATCCGGAGGAGGTCAACCAGCACCAACCGCCCGGACCCAACTCGCCCGGCGCCTCCCGCCGATGGCCCCGGCGGGGAACCTGCCGCGGTTCGCCGCAGCGCGTCGCCGCGACCCTTCGCCGCCGCCGGCCACCGCAAGCAGCTTGCGACCGACGGGTGGCATGGTCCCAACCGCGGGCCCTGAAGCCGGCTGACACCCGGCCCAGCGGACCGTCAGGCAGTTCTGTCCGGTCGCGCTCCGCTTGACGGTCCAGCCGGCGGGGTGGCCGCCGAGTCGGCTGCACGCGGGCACCCGCTCACCAGCGCTGGACCGCAGCGCGCCACCCGACCGCGATCCGCGGCGCTCAGACCTTCGGTCCCGGCCGGCCGCGGCCGGCACCGGTCACGAGTTCCAGGTCGTCGGCGGAGCACCCGCCGTCGTTGTGGTGACACCGCCTTGATTGGGCCCCACCACCGAAGTCGTCGTCGTCGCACGGGTCGTGGTCGTCGAGGACGTCGTCGTCGTCGCACGGGTCGTGGTCGTCGTCGCACGAGTCGTGGTCGTCGTCGACGAGGTCGTTGTCGTCGCACGGGTCGTGGTCGTGGTCGTCCCGCCGGTTTGAGGGTCCACCACCGAAGTCGTCGTGGTCGCCGGTGTCGTCGTGGTCGTGGGCGAGGTGGCAGTGACCTGGCAGTTGTTGTCCAAGATCGCCTTACCGGCCGTCGTGTAGTTCCAGCCGATCACATTCTTGTTGCCGTACTTGTTGCTCTTCGGCGGCTTGCTCGGCGCTGGGATGATGTCACCCCAACTCGTCGCACCCGCCTTCCACAGCGCGCCGGCGACAGGACCCGAACCCTTCGACTGCAGGAAATGGTCCCGGTCGAGGTCCTTCCGTGACGCCACCTTCTTCGCCGACCCATCGGCGGCGGCCCAGTCGACGTCCATCGCCGTGTACGGAGCGGACGGATCACCTGTTGCATGGCAGATACCAACGGTGTCCGCCGAACCCTTGACCGCGCCGGCCGCCGAGGCTGCGGCCACCAGCAGGACGCAGCCGGCCAACCCGAACGCAACCGTTCTGAGACTCTTCGTGGCCTTCACACCACCGAACGTACGCCCACCGGTGGACGGTGACGATAGGCCCTTAGGCCCCCGGTCCTATACCCCATCCGGATGACCGCATCCGGCGCAGTTGCGGGACCATTGCAGCACCAACACCCGACACGCCGAACATCCCGGCCCGAGTCATGCCGGCCAGGGACGCCAATCCCTGCGCTGCACCGTGACGAACGCCGGGTTACGACCCGGCGTTCGTCACGGTCAGCGAGCACACCCGTGGCGGCTGAAGCGCCCCACTCGAGCGAGCCCGGTCCGCTGCAGCACCGATTCGTCGTCGGCTGGCGGACCTTCAGCAGCCACGCCGATGGTCTTGGTCAGCGAACGACCCGGAGACCCAAGCCCTCGAGCCGCGGCGTCGTCTCCTCCACCACCGTGCCGAGGATGCACGCCAGCGCACGGATGTCATCGCGACGAATGGTCAAAACACGGCCGTTGAAGTCCTGACGCTGCACCTGGATCATGCTCAGGTAGCGAGAGAGCATTTCGGCCTCGGGTCCGTCGAGTTGTTCCAGACGGGTCAGGTCGATGGTCACCGACGCATCATCGAATCCACCACTGCGCGTCGCACCATTGCCGAAATCGGGGCCTTCATCTTTTGGAAGAAGCTGATCGACCGGCACACTGTAGAAACGTGCGAGCCGCTGGAGACGCGGCACCGAGATGGCCCGTTCGCCACGCTCGTAGGCGCCGAGCACCGACGCCTTGAACTCCTGGTTCGACACGGCCTCGACGTCCTGCAGCGAGAGCCGCTTCTGCCGGCGGATACCACGCAGGCGCTCGCCCACCTTGCGGCCGTAGTTGGGCGGCATCTCCGACCCGCTCACCTCGTTGTCGCTGAGCATCCGCTCTCCCTCTTTCACTCCGAGGTCTCCGCGCTCGCCATCACGGATTTACCCTGATCTGGTTACGGAGTGTGACAGTACGCACCCGATGGGCAGATATCAACCACCGAAAGCGTTTTTCGGAGCAGCGGTCAGTGGCAGGACCAACCCGGAGCGCAGTGCGACTAACAGCGTTCCGGCAACGATCGCCGCCGTTTCCACCCGAAGTACCTGCGGTCCGAGGCCGATCGCAGGCAATCCGCGCCCCGTCTCCGCAGCGCTCCAACCGCCCTCTGGGCCGATCATCACGTTCCGATGAGCCGGGGAAATGGGTCCCCCGCCCGGCACCGCCAAGGCCGACCCGGGCTGCTGAGCCGCGGCGTCGAGTGTCATCGGACCGGCCAACTCCGGCAACCACGCCCGGCGACTCTGCGCCGCCGCGGCGCGCACGATCCGGGCCAGGCGTTCGAGTTGGCGGGAGGCCTTCGCTCGCTCCCAGCGCACCACCGAGTGGTCGGCCTCGATCACCAAGATCCGATCGATCCCGATCTCGGTGACCTTTTGTATCAACCAATCAGCACGATCACCTTTGGGCAGCGCTACCGATATCGTCACTTCCGGCTCGGCGCGATCTTGGTGATGTTCATCCGCGATCCAACTCAACGAGGGACCGAATGACGCCGCGCGCCACGAGCCCCTCCCGTCGCAGAGCACAACCGGGTCGCCGGCACGAAGTCGCAGGACCCGCTCGAGGTGGTGCCGGTCGGCATCGGCCATCGCCGGACGCGCGAGGTCCTCGACGTAGACGACCGGACCCCTCGATGCCGCGAGATCCGTCAGCTGCTGCTCGTTGATCACGACCTCAACGAATCACGGAGCGCAGTCGGGCCAGGAAGCCCTTCTCGGGCTCGGCGACCTGCTCGCCGCGCAGGTCGGCGAAGCGCCGCAGCAACTCCTCCTGCTCCTCGGTGAGATCGGTCGGGGTCTCGATGGCCACTTCCACGAGGAGATCGCCGCGTCCACGGCCCCGCACCTGGGGCACGCCGAGCTCCCGGAAGCGGAACACGGTGCCGGTCTGGGTTCCGGCCGGAACAACCAGCTCCACCTCACCGTCGAGCGACTCATAGGCGATGGTGGCGCCGAGCGCCGCCTGGGTGAAGGAGATCGGCAGCCGGTGGTGCAGATCGTCGCCCTGACGCACCAGGTACGGATGCGCCGCGACCCGGAGGTGCACGTAGAGGTCACCGGCTGGGCCACCGCGAGGCCCGACGGCGCCCCGTCCGGTCAGCCGCAGCGTGGTCCCGCTGTCCACGCCGGCGGGCATCTCAACGGGGTAGGTGCGCTCCTCGGTGACCCGACCGTCGCCGCCGCAGCGGTTGCAGGGCGACGCGATCATCTCGCCCGATGCACCGCAGCGTCCGCAGGGATTGGTGGTCACCATCTGCCCGAGGAACGACTGGCGCACCCGACGCACCTGGCCCGCACCGCCGCAATCGCTGCAGGTCGTGACCGTCGTGCCCTCTGCGGCGCCACTGCCGGAGCAGTCCGGGCAGGTAACCGCAGTGCGGACGGTCACGTCCTTCTCGGTGCCGAAGACGGTGTCCTCGAACGCCAGGTCGACCACGGTCTCGAGGTCGGCTCCACGGGGCGGGCCGGGACGACCGCGCGGGCCCCGTCCCCCTCCGAAGCCGAACCCGTCCATGACCATCCCGAGTAGATCATCGAGCCCGCCGCCGAACCCGAAGTTCGACGGACCGGCCGCACCAGCATCCTCGGGTCCGAACCGGTCGTAGCGGGCTCGCCGTTCCGGGTCGGACAGCGTCTCGTAGGCGCGCGAGATCTCCTTGAACTTGGCCTCGGCCTCCGGTGCGGGGTTCACATCGGGGTGGTACTGGCGCGCCAGCCGTCGGTAGGCCTTCTTGAGCTCGTCGGCGCTCGCCGTCGATGAGACCTCCAACAGCTCGTAGTAGTCGCTCAAGACTCTGACCCTTCCGACAGACGATGGCCCAGGCTCCGGCTCACCACCGCCACCGCGGCGAGGGCCTGGGGATAGTTCATACGCGTGGGGCCGAGGACCCCGATCGACCCCATCGGCTCACCGTCGACGGTGTAGGGGGCGACCACGAGCGAGCACTCGGCGAGTGGCGCGACGCCGGTCTCGGTACCGATCGCCACCTGGAGACCCCGGCCGAGCAGCTCGCGGATGAGGCCGACCACCACGTACTGCTCCTCGAGCAGTGACAGCACGCTGCGGACCGTCTCGGTGGCCGAAAAGGCCCCGGCGACGTTGGCGGCGCCGCCGACGTACACCCGCTGGGCGTCGTCCTCGGCACGATGACGGATCGCCGCAACCACCCGCTCGACGACGGCGTCGACGCCGGGGTCGCCGGTGATCGGCGCAACCGGGGAGGAGTGCAGCGACTGGCCGATCAGTGCCCGATTGAGCAGCGCCGTCGCCGCCCCCAGGTCGACCTCGGTGGTCTCGGCATCGACCTCGAGGTGATGCTGCGCCACGGTCCCGTTCGACAGCACCACCACCACGATGGCCTGGCGTCCACCGAGCCCGACCACCTGGACGCTGCGCACCGTGGCGGTCTCCCGCGGCGGACCCACGACGACACCGGCGTAGCTGGTGAGCTTGGAGAGCAGCCGGCTGGTCTCGTGCAGCATCTGCTCGAGCTGCGTGTGCGTCCGGTCGAAGAAGGAGCCGACCGTCTGGGCCTGAGCCGGGTGCAGGTCGGGCTCGCTGAGATGGTCGACGAAGAAGCGATAGCCCTTCTCGGTGGGCACCCGGCCGGCGCTGGTGTGCGGCTGGTGCAGGAACCCTTCGCGTTCGAGGAACGCCATGTCGTTGCGGATCGTGGCCGAGGACACCGCAACCCGGGCTGCAGACGCCACGTGGGACGAGCCCACCGGCTGGGCGGTCTGGATGTACTCCTCGACGATCGCCGAGAGAATGGCCGACTTCCGTTCATCGAGCATGGGGCAACCACCCGTCCGACGCTGAGGCCGATGCTAACGCCCACCCGCCGGTTACGGCAGCAGCGAAGCGAGGCCGACCGACCGGCGCGCAGCACCTGCGGGCCATCGGATCAGTCCAGCTTGAGGGCGGAGATGAACGCCTCCTGCGGCACTTCCACCCGGCCGATCGACTTCATACGCTTCTTGCCCGCCTTCTGCTTCTCGAGCAGCTTGCGCTTGCGGGAGATATCGCCGCCGTAGAGCTTGGCGGTGACGTCCTTGCGATAGGCCTTCACCGTAGAGCGCGAGATGATCCGCCCACCGATCGCCGACTGGATGGCGACATCGAACTGTTGGCGCGGAATGAGTTCCTTCAGCTTGTCGGTCATCGCTCGGCCGTACTCGTCGGCCTTGTCCCGGTGGGTGATGGCAGAGAACGCGTCGACCGCGTCGCCGGCGAGGAGGATGTCGACCTTGACCAGGTTGCCGACCGCGTAGCCGGCAGGCTCGTAGTCGAGCGAGGCATAGCCCTGGGTCCGGCTCTTGAGTTGGTCGAAGAAGTCGATGACCACCTCGGCGAGCGGCAGCCGGTAGGCCAGCTCGATGCGCTCCGGCGAGAGGTACTCCAGCTTCAGCATCTCGCCACGTCGAGTCTGACAGAGATCGAGCAAGGTGCCCGTGTAATCCGACGGAGCCAGGATCGTGGCCTTCAGATAGGGCTCGGCGATCTCCTCGATCTCGCCCATCGGCGGCATCGCCGAGGGGTTGTCGATCACCAGCTCGCGGCCACCGTGCACCGTGACCCGGTACTCCACCGACGGCGCGGTCGCGATGAGAGCCAGGTCGAACTCTCGCTCGAGCCGCTCACGGATGATCTCCATGTGCAACAGACCGAGGAACCCGCAGCGGAACCCGAACCCCAGCGCACCGGACGTCTCGGGCGCGAAGGTGAAGGACGCATCGTTGAGGCACAGTTTCTCGAGCGAATCCCGCAGGCGCGGGTAGTCGTCACCCTCGATCGGGTAGAGGCCGCAGAAGACCATGGGCTGCGGTTCGCGATATCCCGTCAGCGGCCCGGAAGCAGGGTGGCCGGCCTCGGTCACCGTCTCACCCGAACGGGCCTCGCCGACGTCCTTGATCCCGGCGATCAGGTAGCCGACCTCGCCCGGACCGAGCGACTTCACCGGGCTGGGCGTGGGCAACCGGACACCGACCTCGTCGGCGTCGTGGCTGGCGCCCGCGTGCATGAACCGCAGCTTGGCGCCGGTGTTCAGGGTCCCGTTGACCACCCGCAGGGAGCTGATGACCCCACGGAACTGGTCGTAATGCGAGTCGAAGATCAGCGCCTGTAGCTCGGCGGCGGGATCACCGGTGGGCGCGGGGATGCGCTCGATCACCGCGTCGAGCAGCTCGGGCACCCCGGCCCCGGTCTTGGCGCTGATGAGCAGGACCTCGTCGCCGGGGATCCCGAGGATCCGCTCGATCTCTTCCTTGCACCGTTCGGGGTCGGCCGCAGGCAGGTCGATCTTGTTGAGTGCGGCGACGATGGTGAGGTCGTTCTCCATCGCCTGGTAGCAGTTGGCCAGGGTCTGGGCCTGGATGCCCTGCGCGGCATCCACGAGCAGGATGACCCCCTCGGTCGCCACGAGCGAGCGGGACACCTCGTAGCCGAAATCCACGTGGCCAGGGGTGTCGATCAGGTTGATGACGTGATCGCGGTAGTCCAGCCGGACCGACTGAAGCTTGATGGTGATGCCGCGCTCGCGCTCGAGCTCCATCGAGTCGAGGTACTGGGCGCGCATCTCTCGCGGATCGACGGCGTGGCAGAGCTCGAGGATGCGGTCTGCGAGCGTCGACTTGCCGTGATCGATGTGGGCGATGATCGCGGTATTGCGTATCCGGGCGAGGTCCATGACAGTGCCCTCGAAACTACCAACTCCACGGTGCCCCACGGCAGCTCGGGCCCTTCGCTGCGCTCGACGTGCTCCGCGCGCTCCGGGCCGCTATCCTTGCCAAGCTGCAATCGAGCCAGAGGAACCTGCCCCGTGGCAAACATCAAGAGCCAGATCAAGCGCAACCTGCAGAACGAGCGTCGTCGCCTCGCGAACAAGGCTGTCCGCTCCGAGCTGAAGACCCGCCGCAAGAACGCCATCGCCGGCGCCGATGCAGGGGTCGAGAACGCGGAGCAGCTGCTGCGCCTGGCCATCAAGAAGATCGACAAGGCTGCCGCCAAGGGCGTCATCCACAAGAACAAGGCTGCACGCGACCGCTCCCGCCTCATGCGTCGGGTGAACGCCACCGCCGCATCCTGAACCCTGTCCTCGGCTGAACCGACCGAACGCGGCGCCGCCGCCAGAGGTCATCGGCCGGCTGCGATCGAGCCCCTCGGCACCAGTCGGGGGGCTTCAGCGCGCTAGGGCGGCCAAGCGCGCGACGAGGACCTCCATCACCAGTTCGGGTTCCCAGGCTGAGCCACCGCGCAGGTCCAGGTCGGCATCGGCCAGCAGGTCGATCGCCCGGGCGACCTTGGCCGGACCGAGCTTGCGGCTCTGGTCGAGCGCCTTGCGGGCCGGGAAGGTCGAACCCTTGAGCCCCAGTAGCGAGGCGGCGTCCTTCTCCGAGCGGGCGCTGCTTCCCGACAGCGCCAACATCCGCTCGACATGGTTGGTGAGGGTCACCATCACTTGGAGCGGATGACGGTCACCGCCGCCGAGCATCCGGTGCAGCCGGCGCACCGCCTCGGCGATGTCGCCCCGGTCGATGGCGTCGGTGAGCTCCCACGGCGGCACCGAGCCGGCCTCACCGAGGAACGGCGTGAGCTCGTCGACCCCGATCCTGGCCTCCTCGCCGTACACCGCACCGAGGGTGAGCAGCATCGGAACCAGCCGGTTCACGTCCTCACCGAGCGTGGTCTCGATCAGGGTCACGGCCGCCTTGTCGAAACGGAGGCCGGCCCGGGCGATCTGCTCGTCGATCCAGTCCCGCTTCGCGCCGCGGGCACCGGTGGGGCCCGGGTTCAGCACCGTGCCGCCCGCTCGGTCCAACGCATCGGTCAGCGCCTTCGGGACCCGACCCTCTTGGAACACCAGCAGCAGGTCGGTGGTGTCGAGCGGATCGTCGAGGAAGGCGACGAGCGGAGCGAGCTCGGCGGCCTTGAAACGGTGGATCCCCCACCCCACCACGACCCGCCGATCGGTGAGAAAGGGTTGGGTCTGGGCCGCGTCGACCAGGTCGGCGAGGTGGTAGTCGTCCCCGCTGAACTCGGCGAGCGCCAAGGACCGATCGCCACCGGCGAGCCGTTCGTCGATGAGCCGGAGCACGGCGTCGCGTACCAGGACGTCGTCATCGCCCCGCACCAGAACCGGGCCGTGACCCCCACCGTCGCTCGCCACTGTCACCTCCCGGCGGTCGTCTCCCGCCGGAACCCGGCGCGCGCCCCGCTGATTCTGCCCTGCCGAGCGACCGGTGCGCCGGTTCCGGCGGATGTTCGACGCGCCGGTCATGGCGGGTCGGGATCGTCGCCGGTCACGACGATGCCGAGCGGACCGGTTGGCCCGCCTCGTTCGACCACGATCGACATCGCCCCGACCTCGAACCGATCGCCGGGACCGATGAGCGTCACCCCGGCGTGTGGCACGGCAGCGAGCACCAGGGAGGGCCGGTAGACCTCCGTCGCCGCCGCCCCGGCCTGCCAGGCACCACGCGCCGACGAGGAGACCACCACCACCTCGAGTTCACCCGACACCCGACCGCGTAGCGAACGCAGCAGCGCCGCACCTTCGACGGGGCGGGTCACCACGACCACCTCGTCCGCCCCGCTGCGATGCAGCCGCACCCCGGCGGGTAGTTCCGCCGTTGGGCGGCTGAGCGGGGCCGAACCCACCGCGATCGCCACGACACCCGCCAGCGCCACGATTCGGCGGCGGCGGTGCAAGCTGCGGCCATGACGACCCGACCACCACCACAGCATCGTGGTCGTCAACGCCGTCGTGGCCAGGGTGCCGAGGCCGACCGTGATCACCGGCAGGCGCGAAGCGGTCACTGCGACGGTGGCGATCCACCACAACAGCACCCGGGTCGGCAAGGCCAGTAGCAGGGCCAGCGGGCCGGGCAGGAAGCCGGCGACGAGCCCACCCGATGACCCCCAGGTCATCACCAGCCCCGCCGCAGGCTCGGCCAGCACGTTGGCCGGGAGGGAAACCAACGACAGACCGCCGGTGCGCGCCGCCAACAACGGTGCGGTCGCCACCTGGGCCGACAACGGCACGGCCACCGCGGTCGCCAACCAGGCCGGCAACGGCAGACAGCGACCGATGACCGGGGCGAGCACGAGGATCCCGGCGCTGGCTGCCGCCGACAACTGAAAGCCCAGCGAGCGCACCAGCAGCGGGTCGACGAGCAACAGGACGATGACCGCCAGGCCGAGGACACGCAGACCTGACACCGGTCGTCCAACCGACGTCGCAGCGGCAGCCAGGCCGGCCATGACAACGGCCCGCAGGACCGACGGCTCGAACCGGGTGACCAGGGCGAAAAACGCCAACAGGCCCACCACGGTGACGAACCGGGCGCGCAGCCGCAGGCGACGCAGCAGCGGTGCCGCTGCCGCGAGCACGAACGCCACGTTCTGCCCGGACACCGCCAGCAGATGGCCGAGTCCCACCACGGCGAAGGCGTCGCGCACGACCGGCGACTGGGCCCGGTCGTCGCCGAGGACCAGGCCGGCCAGCAGGGCCCGATCCTCGGCGGGCATCGAGCGGGCCCCGTGGTCGAGCAGGTGGTGGACCGCGTTCGCCCAGCGGTACGGCCAGGAGCCGGGCCGGACCGATCGCACCGCCGCAAGCTCGACCCGACCGACCACACGCCGCCACGGGTCGGCGGCGATGGCCTCCGGGGCCCGCGTCGCCCGGGTGCCCTGCAGGTCCACCACGTCGCCCGCCAAGGCACCGCGTAGCGCCCCGGCCGCTGCGCCGTGAGCCCACAACTCGACGCGCTGACCGTCGAAGCGGGCCACCACCGTGGTGCCGGCAACCTTGCGCTCGGGGTCGGTGACGAGCACCGCCCGACCCTGCACCGGGCCCGCTCGTGCCGGGTCGAGCCCTGCCCAGGCCCGCGCCGACAGCAGCGAGGTACCCAACAGCAGCGCCACCAGGAGCGGAACCGGCCGCCGCGAGCCCAGCGCCAGGACGAGCACGACGGACATCAGCACCCAGGGGATCGATCGGGGCACCGCGGCACCGAGCACCGCAGCCACCGCTCCGAGCACGACCCAGGCATCGCCGATCGTCGGACGCGACCGCACTTCAGTGCCACCGCCCACCGCCGTGGCCGCGCCGCTCGCCACAACGGGAGGGCCGGCCACCGGATCGGAAGGAGCCCCCGCCGGGGACCCGCCGGCGCTCATACCCGCACCAGTGGGCGCAGCGCCTCGAGCTTGGCCGGGCCGATGCCCCGGACCTCGGCCAGGTCCTCGACCGTGGCGAACCGTCCGGCGCGCGCACGGTAGGCGATGATGGCCGCGGCGGTGGCCGGACCCACGCCCGGGAGTTCGTCGAGCTGCTGCTCGGTCGCCGTGTTGAGATCGACCGGGCCATCGGCCGCAGACCCCGACCCCGACGCGACCCCCGACGAGCCCTCGACCGACAGCGGGGAGGGCGGGGCGCCCTCCCCCACCGCCGGCACGTAGAGACGGCTGCCATCGGCCACGCGGGCAGCGAGGTTCAGCCGGGACACATCGGCATCGGGCCGGAGGCCGCCGGCGGCGGCGACCACGTCGGACACCCTGGCCCCTTCGACCGATTCGACCAAGCCGGGCCGAAGCACCGCTCCGGCCACGTGGACCACCAGCGGCGGCGACGGGGGCCGGCTCGTCGTCACCCGCACCGCGCGAGGCAGCTGCGCTGCGGGGGCCGGCGGCCGTTCGGCACGATCGCGACCCCAGACCAGCAGCGCCGCGACCACCACCGCGACCAAGACACTGACCCCGACCACCGCCGCCGGGCCGCCCCGACGCACCAGCGCCAGGGCTCGTTCGGAACCGGGTCGCCAGACCGGCACATCGGACATGCTTCGCCTCCGGGCGCGTTGCGCTGCGGTAGGGGGAAGCGGACCCGATACTAGTGGGCCGCAGGCGACGGAAGGACCGCGCCGGCAGCGGGCTCAGAACAGGCGCCGATCAGAACAGGCGCCGATCAGAACAGGCGCCGATCAGAACAGGCGCGACGTCAGCTTCTTGCGATACTGCGCGGTACGGGGATCGAGGGGGCCCATCAGCTCGAGCAGGTCCACGAACTCCTGGCGGGCATCGTCGTCGGTCTTCACCCGGTCGAGCAGCGCATCGAGCTTGGCCTCGTACCCGTCGTCGGGCACGTCGGTGCGTGCCTGGGCCGCGATGTGCCGGGATTCGGGGCTGTCAGGGATCCGGGCGAGCAACGCAAGGGCCTCGTCGCCGCGGTCGGTGTCCACCAGCAACTGGGCCAACCCGAGCACGGCCGGCTCGAAGCCCGGGTCGAGCTCGAGCGCCTGGCGCAAGGAGGCCTCGTCGCCCTGCTCCACCAGCGTCGCGAGCGCCAACTCGTCCTCGCTGGGCAGCAGCCGGGCCACGAAGTCCCGCACCGCTGCCTCCCCCTGGGCGCCGACGAACCCGTCGACCACCTTCCGTCCGTACAGCGCGAAGACCGCAGGGATGGACTGCACCTGGAAGGTCTGCGCCACGCGTGGGTTCTCGTCCACGTTGACCTTGGCCAGCACGACCGCCCCGCCGGCGGCCGACACGGCCTGCTCGAGCAGCGGCCCGAGCTGTTTGCATGGCCCGCACCAGGGCGCCCACAGGTCGACCACCACCGGCGTCTGGTCCGAGCGTGCGAGCACCTCGGCTTCGAACGATGCATCGGTGACGTCGATGATCATGGCCTCGCCCCTTGCCTTCCTCGCCTGCGCGGGTTCCGGAGTCGTAGCCGGTGGCAGGTGCCACCGCCGACGAGGTGCCACGGTACCGCGCGCCCGGGTGGATCCGGGCGCCGATTGCCCGGGCCCGGGCAGCTGCACCGGTGGACGGTACCGTGGTCGTCGGTGCCGATCGGTCGATCGGCGCTGCCGGAGGAGTTGACCGTGACCGACCTGTTCCGCCTCGACTCGCCCGATCTGCCACGAGCCCCGGTGTTGATCTGCGCGGTCGAGAGCTGGATCGACGCCGGCCTGGCCGCGGCCCGGGCCCGGACCCAGCTGCTGGAGTCCTGCGACATCAGCCTGGTCGGACACTTCGACGCCGAGACCCTGGTCGACCATCAGGCCCGACGGCCGGTGCTGCACCTCGTCGACGGCGTCAACAGCGGTCTCGACTGGCCCGAGATCGTGCTGCAACTCGGTTCCGATCCCGAGGGACGGCGGTTCCTGCTGCTCACCGGGGCCGAACCGGACCGCATGTGGCGATCGGTGTCCCGCCGCGTCGTCGAGCTCGCCCGACAGGCCGGCGTCCGGCAGGTCCTCACCGTGGGCGCCTACCCGGCACCGGTCCCCCACACCCGCCCGGCCAAGGTCGTGGCCACTGCCACGAGCCAGGAACAGGCCGACCGCGTGGGCTTCGTGCCGGGCCGGCTCGAGGTCCCTGCCGGGTTCAACGCCGCGCTGGAGGCGGCCTGCGCCACCGACGGCCTCGCGGCGTGCGGGTTGTGGGCCCAGGTGCCGCACTATCTCGCCAACCTGCCCTACCCCGCAGCGGCATTGGCCCTGCTGGACCAGATCGCCGCCCTCACCGGCGTGAGCGTGGACGCCGCGGTCCTGCGTCAACAGGCCGCCGAAGCCGGTGCACGGCTCGACGAGTTGGTGGCCGGCAACCCTGAGCACCTCGCCATGGTCGCCCAGCTCGAGCGGAGCTACGACGAGCAGCCCGGGACCTTCGCCGTTCCCTCGGGCGACGAGCTCGCTGCCGAGGTCGAACGCTTCCTGCGCAACCAGGACGACTGATCGCACCGGCCACACCGGCCACGCCGGAACGCCCCGTACGACTCGCCCGGATCGAACTGCGCCCGGCCCGCCCTCAGACGAGCTGCAGTTCCTCCGCGAGGTAGCGCTGCTTGCACAGGGCCCGCTGCAGCTTGCCGGAGCTGGTCTTGGGCAGCGTGCCCGGTGCCACCAGGATCACGTCGCGCACCGGCAGGCCGATGGCCTCGCCGACCGCGTGTTTCACCGCAGCGCGCAGGCCGTCGCCGTCATCGGTCCTCGACTCGGCCACCACCACCACGGTCTCCTTGTTGTGCCGCCCGGCCACACCGAAGGCGATCACGTTGCCGGCACGGACCCCCTCGACCTCGCCCACCACCCGCTCGATGTCCTGCGGGTACACGTTGCGGCCCCCGACGATGATCAGGTCCTTGATGCGACCGCAGATCACCAGCTCGCCGTCGACCAGGTATGCCAGGTCGCCGGTGCCGAGCCAGCCCTCGTCGAAGAGCTCTGCGGTGGCCTCGGGGTTGTTGTAGTAGCCCGGGGTGACCGACGTGCCGCGGATCTGCAGCTCGCCGACCTCGCGCTCGGCCCGCAACGAGCCATCGGACGGATCGACGATGCGCAGCTCCATGCCGTCGAGCACCCGACCCAGTTTGACCAGCTCACGGCCGCCGTCCGCGCCCGACTCGACCGGGACGGCACGACCGTCGGACTCGAGCGCCGCGGCGTCGACCACATCGGTGCGCAACCCGGCCATCGGCTCGGGGAAGGTACCGCCGATCGCCACCTCGGCCATGCCGAAGGCCGGGAACACCGAGCCCGGACGCAGACCATGACGGGCCCCGGCGTCGATGAACGCCCGCACCGTCGCCGGATCCACCGGCTCGGCACCGTTGAGGCCGATCCGCAGGCTCGACAGATCGAGGGTGTCCTTGCGCTGGCGCAGTGCCCGGGCGGCGAGGACCCACGAGAAGTTCGGGCCGGCGGTGGCGGTGCCGCCGTAGCGGGCGATCCATTCCATCCAGCGGCCGGGATCGCCGAGGAAGTCCTGCGGTGCGGCGAGGACCAGGTCGACACCGACCGCCATACCCAGCAGCAACAACCCGACGAGGCCCATGTCGTGGTAGAGGGGCAGCCACGACACGAGCACGTCGGCCCGGGTCATCCGGGCCCGGCTGATCATGGCGTCGTGATTGGCGCAGATGATCCGGTGCGGGATCATCACCCCCTTCGGCTCCGACGTCGAACCGCTGGTGAACTGCAGGATCGCCAGGTCGTCGGGGCCGATGTCCGGACGCCGGTAGGCCGCAGGGCCGGTGGCGATGCCCTCGTTCACGGTGTCCTGCAGCAACAGCACCGGCGGAGCGTCGGGCCCGCTGGCGGCGTCACCCAGGAAGGGCGCCAGGTCGTTGTCGACCACCAGGACGGTGGTGTCGGCGTTGGCCACCCGGTTCTTGGTCTGCTCGACGAACTCCTCGAGCGAACCGAGCCGCATCGGCAGCGGCAGCACGATGAGGGTGCCCCCGACCAACCAGGTGGCCTGCATCATGGTGACCAGCGCCCGCGAGGTGGGTGCCAGGATCGACACGTGGGCGCCGGCCCCGACGCCGCCGGCCTGGAGCCGGGCGGCCACACCACGGGCCTCCTCGTGGAGTTGACTCCACGGCACCCGCTGTTCGTCACCTCCGACCACGAACGTGACTGATCCGGACACGCCGGCCGCCTGCTCGATCCGATCCACGAGGGTCTGCACGGCGCCTTCGACTCCGACCCCCGTCAAAGCGTTACACCGAACCCGGAGAACCCGGACGTCCCCGGCACGCCCGATCGGGCGACGGTGGGGTGGCGGCATCACCCGGGCCGCGCAGTTCGGCCGGAACAGCCGGGCCAAGTACCGTACGTCGCCATGTCCAGCCCTGAGCACGCTGCAGACCGCACGGGGGCCGAGCTGCCCGAACATCGCTACACCGCCCGACTGGCCGAGCAGATCGAGCTCGCGTGGCAGGACCGATGGGACGAGCAATCGACCTTCGCCGCCCCCAACCCTGCCGGCCCCCTCGCCGGTGCCGCCGGCCGTGACGCCGATCGGCCCAAGCTGTTCGTCCTCGACATGTTCCCCTACCCGTCGGGGACCGGTCTGCACGTCGGGCACCCGCTCGGCTACATCGGTACCGACGTCTACACCCGCTTCAAGCGGATGTGCGGCTACAACGTGCTCTACACCATGGGCTTCGACGCCTTCGGCCTACCGGCCGAGCAACGGGCGGTGGAGACCGGTGAGCACCCGCGGGTGTCGACCGAGGCCAACGTCGCCAACATCAGCCGCCAGCTGCGCCGCCTCGGCCTCGGCCACGACCGGCGACGGGTGGTGTCCACCACCGACGTCGACTACTACCGCTGGACGCAGTGGATCTTCCTGCAGATCTTCAACAGCTGGTACGACCCGTCGCAGCGCAAGGCCCGGCCGATCACCGAGCTCGAGGCCGAGTTCGCCGTCGGATCCCGACCCACGCCCGACGGAACGCCGTGGTCGGCCCTCGATCGCGCCGAGCAACTGCGGGTGCTCGACGGCTACCGCCTGGCCTACGTCGCGGATGCCCCGGTCAACTGGTGCCCCGGTCTGGGCACCGTGGTCGCCAACGAGGAGGTCACCGCCGACGGGCGATCCGACCGGGGCAACTTCCCGGTCTTCAAGCGCAACATGCGGCAGTGGCTCATGCGGATCACCGCCTACGCCGACCGGCTCGTCGACGATCTCGACACGCTCGACTGGCCCGATGCGATCAAGAGCATGCAGCGGAACTGGATCGGCCGCTCCCACGGCGCCCGGGTCGACTTCGGTTCGCCTGCCGGGCCGTTGACGGTGTTCACCACCCGGCCGGACACGCTCTTCGGGGCCACCTTCATGGTTCTGGCCCCCGAACACCCGCTTGTCGCCGCGCTCACCACCCAACAGTGGCCCGACGGCACCCGGCCGGCGTGGACCGGCGGCGCAGCGACCCCTGCCGAGGCGGTGTCGGCCTACCAGCGCGCTGCGCAGGCCAAGTCCTCGGTGTCCCGGCAGGAAACCAACCGCGACAAGACCGGCGTGTTCACCGGCAGCTTCGCCGTCAACCCGGTCAACGGCGCGCCGTTGCCGATCTTCATCGCCGACTACGTCCTGATGGACTACGGCACCGGGGCGATCATGGCCGTACCCGGCCAGGACGAGCGGGACTGGGCGTTCGCCGAGGCGTTCGACCTGCCCATCATCCGCACGGTGCAGCCGCCGCAGGGCTTCGACGGCAAGGCGTACATCGGCGACGGCCCGGCGGTGAACTCGTCGTTCCTCGACGGTCTCGGCATCGACGAGGCGAAGCAGCAGATCATCGCCTGGCTGGAGGAGCAGGGCTCCGGGCAGGGCACCATCACGTACAAGCTGCGCGACTGGTTGTTCTCGCGCCAGCGCTACTGGGGGGAGCCCTTCCCCATCGTCTACGACGAGGACGGCATCGCCCACGCGTTGCCCGAATCGGTGCTGCCGGTCGAACTGCCCGACACCGACCAGTTCTCACCCCGCACCTTCGACGCCGACGACGAGTTCTCCAACCCGGAGTCGCCGCTGGACCGGCTCGGCGACTGGGTGACGGTCGAGATGGACCTCGGCGACGGACGCGGGACGCGTTCGTACCGCCGCGACACCAACGTCATGCCCCAGTGGGCCGGGTCGTGCTGGTACGAACTGCGCTATCTCGACCCCACCAACGACCAGGCCTTCGTCGACCCCGAGGTCGAGCGCTACTGGATGGGCCCCGACCCCGGCCGGCCCGGCCACCCCGGAGGTGCAGACCTCTACGTCGGCGGCGTCGAGCACGCCGTGTTGCACCTGCTCTACGCCCGGTTCTGGCACAAGGTGCTCCACGACCTCGGACACGTGTCGTCGAGCGAACCGTTCTACCGCCTGTTCAACCAGGGCTACATCCTGGCGGCGGCGTACAAGGACGAGCGCGAGATCTACGTCGAGGCGACCGAGGTCAGCGAACGCGACGGCGCCTACTTCTACCAGGACCGTCCCGTCACCCGTGAGTACGGGAAGATGGGCAAGTCGCTGAAGAACGCGGTGACGCCCGACGAGATGTACGACGCCTACGGGGCGGACACCCTGCGCATCTACGAGATGGCGATGGGCCCGATGGACGCGTCACGGCCGTGGGAGACCCGGGCGGTGCCCGGCGCCTACCGGCTGTTGCAGCGGATCTGGCGCAACATCGTGGATGAGGACGACGGCTCGGTCCGCCTCGCCGACGGCGACCCGTCGGAGGAGACCGCCAGGCTGTTGGCCCGGACCATCGAAGCCGTACGGGCCGACTACGACGGGTTGCGCTTCAACACCGCAGTGGCCCGCATCACCGAGCTCAACAACCACCTGACCTCGATCGCCGCGACCGGCGGATTGCCCCGGACCGTGGCCGAGCAACTGGTGTTGCTGCTCGCGCCGCTGGCCCCGCACATCAGCGAGGAGCTGTGGGGCCGGCTGGGTCACCCCGCGAGCCTCACCTTCGAGCCGTTCCCGACGGCCGATCCGTCCCTGCTGGTGCAGGACACCGTCGAGGTCCCGGTTCAGGTCAACGGCAAGGTGCGCAGCCGGCTCAGCGTTGCGGTGGACACCACCGCCGAGGCGCTCGAGGCCGCTGCCCGGGCCGACGCGAAGGTGGCCGAGCACCTCAGCGGGCGAACCGTGCGCAAGGTCGTCGTCGTAGCGGGCAAGCTGGTGAACTTCGTGGTGGGCTGACAGCCCGTCACGGCGCCGTGGCCCGGTCGCTCACGCGGCCGCGGTCAGTGCCGCCATGGCATCGGGCAGGCTCGACGCCAGCGAGGCGCTGAGCTGGTCGAGCATCGTCTCCTCGACCGTGCCGACCGGGGTCAGCACCGAACCGGCGACGCCGACCAGGTGCGGGCTGCGGCGGGTACCGTCGGGCCCGCGGGCCGGCAGCAGGGCATGACCCGCCTGCCAGCGCAGCTGCTGCTGGACGAGCGTGGCGCTGACGAAGGCCACCCAGTCGACCGGGCCGGCCGGGTTCAGCGCCGCGGTGTCGATGTGCAGACCGCTGACCACCGTGAGCGGCGGGCTGTCCTGCTCGCCGAGGATGAGGCGGTGCAGGTCGTCGAACCAGGCCGGCCCGGCTGCGGCACCCTCGCCGGGCGGCACGGCGATCGGTGCCACGGGCTGGACCGCCAGGCCGAGGCTGCCCAGCACCAGGCCGATCCGTTCGAGCCTGGGCAGCAGCGAGTCCTGGAGCGCCCCTTCGATGGCGGCTCGATGCTGGCCGATCATCACGTCGGGTACGGACTGGCGGTTCACCAACAGGCGCATCGCCGCTGCAGCCGCTTCGAGCTCGGTGTCCAGCGACGCCACCTCGAGGGGCATCTCCTGGTCGGCCACCGTCCACAGGACCGACAGCGGCACCGCCCAGCGGGACTCCGACATCGGACGGATGCGGTCGCCCGGATACAGCACCAGGCCACGGCGGTACGCACGTGGGTGACGCCGTCGGAACGCATCGATTCCGGCGAACTCACCCGCGCCGGGGGCGATCGACGTGGAGATGCTCACCGGCACCACCTGGCCTGAGCCGTCCTCGAGCAGGAAGTCGACGTCGTACTGCGACGGCTTGGACCGCCAGAAGCTGATCTCGATCGGGTGCCGAGCCCATTCGTTCTGGGTGTACAGCTCGTTGGCCGCGAGGGTGCGCAGCACCAGCGCAGGCGACAACGAGGGTGCTCGACCTTCCATGGCGGCGAGCCCCGAGCTGAGGTAGCCACCGTCGCGCAGGTACACCCGGAGATGGCCTTCGCTGCGACGGAACCGGGTCCAGGACGCACTGAGCCGGACGAGCCCGATCGCCTCCATGGTCTCGAGAGCCACCTGCAGGTCGTTTGCACGCATGCCCAGCTCGGAGGCGTCACGGTCGAGGCTCACGAAGGCGTTCGGCCGTTCGAGCACCAGCTGCAGGATGCGCCGCAGCCGCGCCGACTCGGCGACCGGCACCGTGGCCAGGATCTGGTTGACGGTCTGGGTGTACCCGTCGGCGCGCAGGCCGGCGTCCTGCATCCCCACGAGGTCGGGCAGACCACCGGCCAGGGCGATCTCGAGGTAGTCGGGGAGGTCGATCGCCTCGAAGGACCACTGGGCGGGGTCACCGGCGAACGCCGCCGGGATGAGCCGACTGATGCGGTCGCGCAGCTCGCCCTGGGTCAGCGAGCTGAGGCGCACCTTGGGCAACCGGCTCGGTGAGGACGACCGGGCCACCTCGAGCATGCCACCGGCGGACGCGACAGCCAGCAGGGCGCCCGGGGACTTCACCCGGTCGGCGTACGCCTCGAGCTCGGTGACGAGCACCGGCAGCAGGTGGACGTCGTCGAGGATGGTCGACGGTGGCAGGCCCCCGAGGAACCCGGCGGGGTCAGCGATGGCCGCGCGTCTCGCCGCATCGTCCTTGCCGAGGTCGATGTAGGCGCCGGGTCGGGCGAAGGCCCGTCGGGCGATCGTGGACTTCCCGACGTGATCGGGGCCGATGAGCATCACCACCGGATGACGGGCCAGAGCGCGCGAGAGCGCGTCGGTTACCCCGCGTCGCTGCTCTCCCCACTCGGATTCGGCCATCGGGCTGGTGGACTCCTTGTTAGATCACCGAACATGGTTTCGGTCGACAAGGGGCCCACATTGAGCCGCGCGTCCCACAAGCTGGCTACATTCCGGCCATGGCCGACCTGAAGCTCTACGAAAAGTACGAACATCTCCTGTTCGAGCGACGTGACCACGGGATCCTGTGGATCACCATCAACCGCCCGGAACGGTTCAACGCCACCAACAACCGGCTGCACTGGGAGCTGTCCAAGGTGTGGCTGGACATCGGCGAGGACCCCGACACCTTGGTCGCGGTGATCACCGGTGCGGGACAGGCCTTCTCGGCCGGCGGCGACTTCGAGCTGATCGAGGAGCAGATCGGCAACTTCAACCGCATCCAGGAGGTGGCCAAGGAGGCTGCCGACATCGTCTACAACATCGCCGACTGCCCCAAGACGGTGATCTCGGCCATCAACGGGGTGGCGGTCGGAGCAGGACTGGTCGTGGCACTCATGGCCGACATCTCCTTCATGGCCCAGGAGGCCCGCATCACCGACGGCCACACCCGCCTCGGGGTCGCCGCGGGGGACCACGCCGTGATCCTGTGGCCGCTGCTGTGCGGCTTGGCCAAGGCCCGCTATTACCTCATGACCTGCGATTTCGTCGACGGCGTCGAGGCCGAGCGCATCGGCCTGGTCAGCAAGGCGGTTCCCCGCGCCGAGCTCGAGGCGGCGGCGATGGAATGTGCGGTCAAGCTGGCCACCGGCCCGCAGTCGGCGATCCGCTGGACCAAGCGCAGCCTCAACCTGTGGCTGAAGCAGGCGGCACCGAACTTCGAGGCCTCGCTGGCCTACGAGATGCTCGGGTTCTTCTCCGACGATGTCCGCGAGGGAGCCAGCGCCCTGCAGGAACGACGCCCGCCGCAGTTCCCCTCGGCCGGCTGATCGAGCCCTCCCACGACCGGGGCCGGCGGGACGGCACCGGACCGCACAGCGGTCCGCCCCACCGCCGGCTCCGGTCAGTTCAGATAGTTGTTGACCTCGGTAATCCTGCAGGTCACGCTGGCCGACGCAGGAACGAAGCCGTCCACCGACCAGGTGTCGACCTCACCCGCCGGCACGTCGAACACCAACGTGTCGCCTTCGTCGAGCACACTTCCGGACCGGATGAACTCGACCACCACCTCGAAGTTGAGATCCCGATCCGACCGGTTCTCGATACTGCCCGAGGCGGTGGCGGCGCCCGTTGCGCTCACCGTGCAGTCGTCCAGGGAGATGTCGTAGGTCGAGCGATCGGCCGGGCCGACGGCGGACTCGAGGCCGTCCGTCGCGTTGGAGATGGTCTGCGCCAGGGCGAACCAGGTTCCGAGCCCCATCAGCATGCTGAGCACTCCGAGGATGATCCCGGCGATCGCCTGTCCTCGTCGGGCACCGCCGCGCTCCTTGGCCCGGCCGAGGCCGACCACGCCGAGCACCACGGCCACGATGCCGCCGACGAAGGCCATGCAGAGCGCGAGCGAGACGATGCCGACCACCAGCGACGCAGTGGCTGCACCATTGCCCTGCGTGGCGAGGCCGCCGGGCGGCGGAGCCATCCAACCTCCGGCCGGCGGTGGATAGCCCGGCCCCGGCCCGTACGGCGCTTGCGGGCCGGCGAACCCAGGCCCCGGCCCGTAGCCAGGCCCCGGCCCGTACGGCGGTTGCGATCCGGTCGGCGGCACGGGCCCGCTGCCCGGCTGCGGGGGGACCATGCCACCGCCAGGCGCGTACGGCGGAGGCACGACAGCGGCCGGCGGGAACATACCCGGACCGGACGGTGGGACGACCCCACCGGACTGGACGGGATCGGGCATGGGCGGCGGCGGCGTGACCACCGGCGGCTGATCGCCCGGTTGCTGGGCCGATGGCGGCGACAGCGGGAACTGCCCGGGCGGCAGAACCGGCGGGGCGGGCGGGGCGGGCGGGAGCAACGGCTCAGCCGACTGCAGCACCCAGCCCGTCGGCGGCGGCCCGACGGGGGTGGTGGGCTCCGCTGCCGGGAGGCCCTCGGCCGTCGGCACGGCATCGGCCGACTCGCCGGGAACCGGGGTTTCGGGTTGATCGCTCACTGCTTCGCACCCTTCACCTGGGACGTTGCCCGACTGTACCCGCCGACCCGGCAGCCCCGGTTGATCGAGTGGGATCCGGTTTGCGGTTCGGGCATCCGGACCTGGTAACGTAACTGCCCGCACGGGGCTATAGCTCAGGTGGAAGAGCGCTTGCATGGCATGCAAGAGGTCGAGGGTTCAAGTCCCTCTAGCTCCACCCCGTTCGCCCGGCACTGCCGTGGTGACATGACGAAGGCCCTCTCGTTCGAACCTCCGGCGCCGATCGCCGGGTACCCGGGCGTGAGGGCTTTGCCCGTTGCGGAGCCCCTTCGGGGACGATCCCGCCCGAGGCTCGCGGGAGCACCCGTCGTTGGGTACTCAAGTGGCCAGGAGCCTGCGTCGATGCACCCGGCGTGAGGCGACAGGCTGACGCATGGCGATTGTTCGGCTGCTACGCGCTGGCCAGCGCCATCCCCGTGGTCGCCCTCGGCTTTGCCCTGAGCCGCATGTACCAGGCCCAGATGGAAACCCGGGCCCTCGACCAGGCCGCGAGCGAGGCAGCCGCCATCGCCGACGCCGGCATCCGGCCGATCCTCGGGGACCGCGCCCTCTCGGCCGGGATCAGTGCCGAACAACGCCCGCTGCTGATGGCCACCACCGAGCCGCTGCTGGAGTCCGGGACCGTGCTGCGACTGCGGCTGCGCGACCTCAGCGATGTCGTGGTGTTCGACGCCGCCGATCCCACGGTGCAACCGTACGGCTCACCCGACGACGAGGCAGCGGAGGCCGCTGCGGGTGAGACGACGCGCAAGGTCACCCGGATGAACGCCGACGAGGTCGACTCGGCCAGCGCGGTCGGTGTCCGCGCCGTCGAGGCCTATCTGCCCTTGCACGGCTCGGGTCCTGACGGCCCGGTGATCGGCGTGCTCGAGATCTACCTGCCCTACGCCCCGATCGCCGAGGCCTTCACCTCCTCGAGCCACGCCATGATCGCGCTGATCGCCGCCGGGCTGACCGCGCTGTGGCTCGCCCTCGGGGCGATCACCTACTCGGTCATGCGCCGGCTCCGTCGCAGCGCGGCGCAGAACGAGTACCTCGCGCTGCACGACGCCCTGACCGGCCTGCCCAACCGGCGCCTGTTCCACGACCGGGTCCGACATGCCGTGGCTGCGGCCGGGCGATCGGGGGCGACGGTGTGTGTGGCGGTGGTCGACCTGAACCGTTTCAAGGCCATCAACGACGCGCTCGGCCACCACAACGGTGACCGCTACCTGCGGCACATCGGTGCGGTCATCGGTTCGGTCCTCCGGCCGGGCGACACGGTCGCCCGCCTCGCCGGAAACGAGTTCGGCGTGCTGCTCACCTCCTCCCCCGCCGACGCCCTCGCGGTCGTCGACCGGTTCTGCGACGCGTTCGCCGACGACGTCGACCTCGATGGCATCCCCGTCAGCTCCGAGGCGAGCGTCGGGCTGGCCTGCTGGCCCGACGATTCCACCGACGTGGAGCAACTGCTGCACTGCGCCGACCTGGCCATGTACGCCGCCAAGCAGACCCACTCGGCGGTCGTGCGCTACAGCGTCGAGCTCGCGCCGTTCAGCCCGGCCCGCCTCGCGCTCGTCAGCGAGCTCCGCCATGCCATCGATGCCGACGAACTGGTGCTGCACTACCAACCGAAGCTGAACCTCCGCACCGCCGAGGTCACCAGCGTGGAAGCGCTCATCCGCTGGCAGCATCCGACAAGGGGGCTGCTGGCACCGATCGAGTTCCTCGAGATCGCGGAGTCGACCGGCCTCATCGACCCGCTCACCGACTGGGTCCTGCGCCACGCGGTCGAGCAGATCGTCACCTGGCGGCGATCCGGCATCGAACTGGCCGTCGCCGTGAACATCTCGGCGCGGAACCTGCGTAACGAACGGTTGCCCGACTCGATCATCGAGCTCCTGCAGTTCCACGACCTGCCTACGGGGTCGTTGGAGATCGAGCTCACCGAGACGGCGCTCCTCGCCGAACCCGAACGGGCCAGGGCGATACTGCAGCGCCTGCACGACCACGGTGTGCGCGTCTCGCTCGACGACTTCGGGCAGGGCTACACCTCACTCGCCCAGCTCGGGACCCTGCCACTCACCGAGCTGAAGATCGACCGGGCGTTCGTGTCCGACATGCTGCGCAACGCCAAGGACCACACCATCGTCACGACCCTCATCGACCTGGCACACAACCTCGACCTGCACGTCACCGCCGAGGGCGCAGAACAGACCGATGCGGTCACCGAGCTCGCCGGGCTGGGCTGCGACAACGCGCAGGGCTATGCCCTCAGCGCGCCGCTTCCGGCGGCCGATCTCGAACAGTGGCTGCAGACCGCCAAGCGGTATGCCCGCAGCGCCGGGATGACCGACGCCGGCCGTTGAGACCCGATGAGCGGGCAACCGATGGGCCCGGTCCGGACCGCCACGGCCACCGGTACCCGTGAGCTCACACGATGGCGTGACCGAAGAAGGTCCGCTGCGGGGCCAGGGTTCGCCAGGCCACCAACGCGGCGGCGTAGGCCGGGCAGATCAGCATGATCGCCACCGCCCAGGCCGGCGCATGCGGATAGACCGCTGACATCCACACGAAGGTCAGCAGGTACACCGCCGTGAGCGAGAGCGTCAGCCGGCGTAGTGCCTGGACCCGCACCAGGTGGGGGAACTTCAGGTCGGTGAGCTGCAGCCCGCAGAACAGCAACGAGACCACCATGTTGGTGCGCGGCCCGGTCCCGAGCAGCACGAAGGTGGGGATCACCACGTTCCACATCGCCGGGAACCCGTTGAACCAGGCGTCGCAGGTCTCCTGGTCGGAGCGGGCGAACCACAGGGCGCTGGTCAGCAGGATGAGTCCGGCGAAGAACATCGTCCATCGGGCGGGGACGAGGTGCAGCTGGATGAGCAGCTCGACCGGGACCACCACGCAGGTGACGTAGTCGACCACCAGGTCGAGGGTGCGGCCGTCGATGTGCGGGGCCTTCGAGGCCGTGTCGTAACGCCGGGCGATGGGTCCGTCGACCCCGTCGAGGACCTGGCAGACGATGAGCCACAGCAGGGCGGCACGCACATTGCCGTCGATGACCCGCTGCAGCGCGATCAGACCGGCGATCGCTCCGCTGGCAGTGAGGAGGTGCACGAGGGTTCCCGTGCGATGGTCTCGGGTGGCGGTGGCGCGGGCGAGCACCCACGCAATCTACGCACTCAGGCCGTAGGCTCGACAGGTGCCCCTCGTCGAAGACCCCCGGCGTCGGCGGTTCCTCAGCCGGCTGTGGATCGCCGGGGCCGTGCTGTACGGCGTTGCGCGGGTCGCCCTGGTGTGGCAGTTCCTCAGCGGGTACGGGGTGAACCCCCATCGCTTCGCCGTGGTCGAGCTCGCCTCGTCGGTCTGTTACGGCTGGGCCAGCGCCAGGCTGGTGAGCGCGGTGGGCGACCGGAACTGGCCTGCGATCGGCCGCCTCGCCCCGTTCGCCATGGCGGCCTATCTGGCACCGGACCTGTACGTGTTCGCCACGATCGGCCGGGTTCCCGGAGGGGTCCTCGCGAGCCTGGTCACCATCTTCTGCGCCACAGCGGCCTTCGGCACGATCGCACTGGTGCGTCAGGTCCGCGAGGCCCGGCGCGCCGCCGAGGCAGCGCTCGAGCCCGCACTCGCCTGACCCGCTGCCGGGCCCGCCCGTCAGCTCAGCCCGTCCGCTCAGGCCGGGGGCGCCACGCTGAGGCCCTTGACGCCGTGCTTGGCGATCAGCTCGGCCACGAAGCCGCTCGCCTTGGCGTCCTCGACGAACGCGGTGAGATAGGCGAAGCCCGCCTCGTTGCGACCGCGGGGCGTTCCCATGGCCTGCTGGACGGCGGTGAACTTGTCCTCGAGCAGACGCGCCCCGGGCAGGCGCTCGAGGTCGGTGATCAACCGCGGCCGCAGGCCGGCGAGGGCGTCGCACTTCTGCTCGACGAAGGTGTCGAAGGACTCGTCGAGCCCTTTCACCTGCACCAGCTCGGCGTTGCGGATGTTGCGGACCAGCCAGAGGTCGTAGGCGCTGCGGGCGGCGCTGACGATGCGCATGCCGGGCTGGTCGACGTCTGCGGCCGTGCGCACCGACGAACCCGCCGGCACGATGTAGGTCGCCTCGATCTCACAGTACGCCGCGGTGAAGGCGATGCTCTCGGCCCGGGCGGGCTCGGCACCGATGTTGCCGATGTCCCAGGCCCCCGAAGGGGCGTCGTCGGCGAGGTCGCCGGGGGTCTTGTAGCGCAGCAGCTCGATACCCACACCGAGCCGACGGGCCAACTCGCGGGCCATGTCGGGCGACACACCCTCGGGGTTGCCGTCCGCGCCACGACCGGTGACGAGCAGGAAGTTGCTCAGGTTGATGGCGGCGCGCAACGTACCGGTCGGGGCCAGCGCGGCGATGGCCTCGGGCGACGGGTCGGGCAGGGAGCTGACGGCCATGGTGTTCCGCTTTCGACGACGGGGATCGGACGGGTCTCACCGTAGCTGGGGTGAGTGGGTCGTCGTTCCCGGACAGCTCCGGGAACCGGCGCTCGGGCAAGGCGGACCGACCGGGAAAGGCGGCCACCCTCGATCCCGGTTCGGTTCCGATCGTTCCGACGCTATCCCGAGCGGGACGAGCGCTCAGCGGCCGGTGAAGCGGGGTTGACGCTTCTCGAGGAACGCCGCACGGCCCTCGGTGAAGTCCTCGGTCTGCCTGGCCAGGTGCAGGGCGAGTCCC
>CAIXPF010000204.1 GCA_903921205.1 uncultured Acidimicrobiia bacterium
AGGTCGAGGACATGAACCCCGCGGCGCTCCTCGAGGGCGTGCCGTGGGACTTCGAGTCCTTCGGCGAGTACCTCGGGTCGGTCGAGCGTCGGGGCACCGTGCTGAACTACGGCGCCTACATCGGGCACACCGCCCTGCGCCTGTACGCCATGGGCGAGGAGTCGGTCGGCCGTACCGCCCGCCCTGAGGAACTCGAGCGCATGGCCGCCATCATCCGTGAGGCGATGGACGCCGGCGCGGTCGGCTTCGCCACCAGCTTCGCCGCCACCCACCTCGGCGCCGACGGCAACCCGATTCCCAGCCGCTGGGCCGACCGCAACGAGCTCGAGGTGCTGTTCCGGGCGGTCGCCGACAGCGGCCGCGGCATCATCGGGGTCAACGGTGGCGACAACCTGACCCTGCGCGAGAACTACGCCCTGCAGAAGCAGATCGGTATCCCCTTCACCTTCACGGCGGTGCTGACCCAGCCCAACGGCGGGCACATGAAGGCCCTCGAGATCAACCGTCAGGGTTGGGCCGACGGCGCCGAGGTGTGGCCGCAGGTCAGCTGCCGCCCGCTCACCTTCTCGATGACGCTGGTGGAGCCGTTCACCCTGAACACCAACCCGGTGTTCGCCGAGCTGTCGGCCGGCACGCTCGAGCAGCGTCGGGCTGCCTATGCCGATACCGCATGGCGCGAGCGGGCCCGTGAGTACTGGAACAACACCCGGGCCTTCCGTCCGCGCTGGTCGACCATGGAGGTGATGGAGTCCGCCGCGCACCCCGAGCACGTCGGACGCCGTCTGACCGACCTCGCCGGCCAGATGGGTGTCGACGTGTTCGACGCCCTCATGGAGCTCGCCGTGGCCGAGCCCGACCTGATGCTGCGGATCAAGGTCGTCATCGCCAACGACGACGAGGACGGGGTGAAGGCCCTGTTGTCGGACCCCCACACCACGCTCGGCCTGTCCGACGCCGGCGCCCACGTCGGCCAGTTGTGCGATGCGCCGCTGCCCACCGACCTGCTCGGCAACTGGGTCCGTGACCGCCAGGCCATCCCGATGGAGTTGGCCGTGCGCAAGCTCAGCGGCCTGCAGGCCGACCTGTTCGGCTTCGCCGGCCGCGGCTACCTGCGAGCCGGCAACTGGGCGGACATCACGGTGTTCGATCCGGCGACGGTGGCCCCCGGGCCGGTGCGCCGGGTCCGGGACTTCCCCGCGAACTCGGAGCGGCTCACCGCCGACGCCCCGCTGGGCATGCGTCACATCCTGGTCAACGGCCAGGCCATCCAGCAGGACGGTGCCCGGGTCGAGGGTGCGCTCGACACCCGGCCGGGCATGCTGGTCCGTCCGGCGCTACGAGGCTGATCGCCCACGGCCACGGCAGTGGCCGATCTTGTCGACCGGGCCCGGTCCGCCCCAGGCGGTCCGGGTCCGTTCGCGAACGCCGGCATCGGGGGGTGGCGAGCGTGTTTGTAGCGAAGTGGTTCGGGCTCGTTCTCGGACTCGAAGGGCTCAACGCTCTGACCTGCGTAGACGCGAAACCGGCGGTCGGGTCTGGTGCGGCGTCGAACCATTTCGCTACAAGCCGGCCGATTTCGCGTCTCACACCCAGGCCGGGTCGGTCCGGGTCGTCCGGATCTGCGCGCCGGCCGGACGGTCGAGGTCCGGTCGGGTGGTGGAGGTCCGGTCGGGTGGTGGAGGTCCGGGTGACATCGGTGCGTCGTCGACGCCCGACCCGGAGGAGGTGCGCCCTTCCGGGTGGACGGACTGGCCTGGTGCCGGGCACCGGGGCCTAACATTGTCGACTATGTCAGTCGGAATTGTCGGGAAGTCAGCGGTCGACGAAGCCACCCTGCCCGAGGTCGTTGCGGCCCTCGCTGCGGCGGCCGCGGCGCATGACGCCGACGGGTCCTTCCCCCACGAGGCGTTCGAGCTGCTGTGGCGCAACGGCATCCTCGACCTGGTGGTGCCCGCCGCACTCGGTGGTGGCGGGGCGGGCCTCGAGCAGACGGTGCGGGTACTGGTCGAACTCGGTCGCGGCGACCCGTCGGTCGCGCTGGTGACGGCGTTGCACCTGCTGCTGTACTCGCAGATGGACACGCCCGGGTCGGTCTGGCCGCAGGCGCTGCGCGAACGGTTGCAGCGCTCGGTGGTCGAGGGCCCGGCGCTCGCCAACGCCCTGCGGGTCGAGCCGGAACTGGGCACCCCGGCCCGTGGTGGTCTGCCGGCAACGGTCGCCGAACGACAGGCGGACGGCAGCTACCGGCTGCACGGACGCAAGATCTACTCCACCGGTGCGCCAGGTCTGCGCTGGTTCGTGGTCTACGCCCGTACCGACGACCCGGTGCCACTGGTCGGGCAGTTCGTGGTGGACACCGCTGCGGATGCCGGTGGCTGGCGTATCGAGCCGACCTGGAACCATCTCGGCATGCGGGCGACGGCAAGCCACGACGTGGTGTTCGACGGTGCCCGCGTCGAGGCGGACGCGGTGGTCGATCTGCGCCCGTCGGATGCGCCCGCGGGCTACGACCCGGTGCTCATGGCCTGGAACGCCCTGCTGATCGCCGCCACGTATCACGGCATCGCCGTGGCGTCTCGTGACTGGCTCGCCGACTACCTGCAGCGCCGGGTGCCCTCCGGCCTCGGCAAGCCGCTCGCCACCCTGCCCCGGTTCCAGGAGGCGGTCGGCCGCATCGAGGCCAAGGTACGCACCTCGAGCCGCCTGCTGGCCGACGCCGCCCGGCGGATCGACGAGAGGGTGGAGCTGGTCGACGCCTGCGCCGACGCCCCGGTGGTGAAGCTGACCGTGACCACCAACGCCATCGAGGCCGTCACCGAGGCGATCGCCCTGGTCGGCAACCCCGGACTGAGCCGGGACAACGACCTCGAACGGCACCTGCGCAACGTGCTGTGCAGCCGGATCCACACGCCGCAGGACGACATGATCCTCGTCGGCGCCGGCCGGGCCGCCCTCGCCAATACGACGGTCGGACGATGAGCGTCGAGATCGCCGGCTGGCTGGCCCCTCGCATCACCTCCGAGATCATCCCGCCGTCGGGTTCGGTTTTCGACAAGGAGATCATCTCCCGCACCGCTCGGGTCCACGAGGAGGGCGGGTTCGACACCGTGCTCGTGGGGTACTTCACCAATGCCCCCGACGGGTTCCTGGTGGCCGCCCACGGGGCGACGGTCACCGAGCGGTTGCGGTTCCTCATCGCGCATCGTCCCGGGTTCGTGTCCCCGACGGTGGCCGCCCGCAAGTTCGCCACCCTCGATCAACTCACCGACGGCCGGGTGTCGATCCACCTGATCTCCGGGGGCAGTGACGCCGACCAGGCGAAGGACGGTGACCACCTCGACCATGCCGGTCGGTATCGCCGTACCGATGAGTACACCGCGGTGATGCGGCGGGTCTGGACCGAGGAGCGCCCCTTCGACCACCTCGGCGAGTTCTACGACATCGCCAAGGCCTATTCGGAGATCCGGTGCGTGCAGCAGCCGCACATCCCGATCTTCGGTGGTGGCGGCTCGGACGCGGCGGTGAACTGCCTGACGCCGCACCTCGACACGTTCATGCTGTGGGGCGAGCCGTTGGCCGACACCAAGGTGTTCATGGACCGGGTGCGTGCTGCGGCGGCACTGCACGGCCGTACGCCCACGTTCTCGGTGTCGACCCGACCGATCCTGGGCCGTACCGAGGGGGAGGCGTGGGACCGTGCCCACGACATCCTGGAACGGGTCCGTGCCTCGCACGGCGGCCGGACGCCACGGCGTCCCGACAACGTGGCCTCGCAGCGATTGCTCGACGCGGCTGCCGGACAGGAGCTCTACGACCGCTGTCTGTGGACGCCGCTGGCCACGGCATCGGGCGCGCCGGGCAACTCGACCGCACTGGTCGGTACGGCGGAGACGGTCGCCCGGGCCATGGTCGACTACTACGACATCGGCGCCACCACGCTGCTGATCCGTGGCTACGACCCGCTGGTCGATGCCGAGGAGTACGGTCGGGAGCTGATCCCGCGGGTTCGCGAGCTGGTCGCCGAGCGCGACCGGGTCGCGTCACCGCCGCTGCCCGCCGCCGACTGACCGTCACCCTGCGTCGGGCCGGGTGGAGCCGGGCAGGTCGGGGGACTCAGCGGCGGTCGCCCCGGCTCAGAACACCACCTGCTGGGCCCGCAGGGCGACGATGTCCTCGGGGGAGCGGCCCATGACCTCGGCCAGGATCTCGTCGGTGTGCTCGCCGAAGCTGGGCGCATGGCGTCGCAGGCCGCTCGGGGTGGCCGAGTAGCGCGCCGGCGGACGCACCTGGCGGATCATGCCGACCACCGGGTGCTGCGACTCGACCAGCAGTTCCCGGTGCCGGATGTGAGGATCGTCGATCATCGCCTGACGGGTGTTGACCGGCGCCACCGGTACATCGGCGGCGTCCATCATCGCCACGACCTCGTCGGTGGTCATGGTGGCGGTGATGGCCTGGATCTCGTCGTTCACCTCGGCCCCGTAGCGCACCCGGCCCTGCAGGTCGGCGAAGCGCGGGTCGGCGGCCAGGTCGGGTCGGCCCAGTGCGGTGCACATCCGCTGCCAGTGGCCTTCGGTGGCCACCGAGTACACCATCGCCCAGCCGTCGCTGGTGCGGTACAGCTTGTAGATCTCGTTGAGGTTGGGCATGTCCATGGTGTGGTCGAGGTAGGTGTCGTTCCACATCGCCTCGGGCCACAGGAAGTGCACGGCCACGTCGACCATGGCCACCTCGATGTGTTGGCCGCCGGCACCGTTGGCCCGTGCCACCAGGGCGGCGAGCACCGACTGGGCCACCTGCAGGGAGGTGATCTTGTCGCACACCGCGGTGGCGACGAGGTTCGGGCGCCCCTCGTCGTCGACCTGGACCGACGGGTAGCCGGCGACGGACTGCACGATGGGGTCGAACGCCGGCCGGTGCGAATACGGGCCGTCCGAGCCGAAGCCGCTCACCGAGCACATGATGAGGTTCGGGTTGATCTCCGACAGCACCGACCAGCCGACCCCGAGCCGCTCGAGTGCGCCGGGCCGGAAGTTCTGCACCACCACGTCGGCGTCGCGCACCAACTCGAGCAGCAGCTCCCGTCCGGCAGGCTGCTTGAGATCGATGACGATGTTGCGCTTGTTGCGGTTCATCGCGGCGTACATGGCGCTCACGCCCGAGCCGTCGAGCAACGGGCCCGAGGCCCGCACGATGTCCGGGGCGTCGGCCCGCTCGATGGCGATGACGTCGGCACCCTGGTCGGCCAGCATGGCCGTGGCGAACGGGCCGGAGATCACCGCCGACAGGTCGATGATCCGGATGCCGGTCAGCGGCCCGTCGGCGAACCCGTGGTGGGTGGTGTCGGTCATGGTGCGTTCCCCCCGGAAGACACGGACAGCGGTGTGTCCCGGCTGAGCATGCCACGCGGCGTCCCACGCGCGACGCCGACCGCCATCCCAGGGGGACGCGATTCCCGGCAAGTTCACAGCTGGTTCCGGGCTGCTGTTGCCACGGGCGTGGTTGACTGCCCAAGGTCTCACTCTGCCGCTCGCCTCAGGGTTCCCGTGTCCCGTCTCCCGTATCGCAGGTTGTGATCGTCGTGGCGCTCGCTCACCCGCGCTCCCGAACCGGGCCCGACCGCCGGTGCGGACCTGGTCGGCGCCCCGCAGGCCGCGTCGCGTCGTTGCTGGTGGCCTGCGGGCTGCTGGCATCGTCGGGTCTCGCCGCGTGTCGCGGTGGGACCGATGGTGCGGCTGCTGTCGACGGGGCGGTCGGGGACCCGGGGACGAGCGCATCCGCTGCGGCCGCCGCCGGCGACGCCGGCTCGGCGGGGGCGAACGGCCCGGCGAGCACCGTGGCCACGAGCAGCACCGTGGCACCGGCAACGCTGGCGTCCTCCGAGCTCGTGGCCGCTGAGCTGCCCGGTCGTCCGACCGACTCCTCGGTGACCATCAGCGTCATCCCCGCTGCAGCGATGGAACTGTTCTACGAGTACGGCAGCGAGCCCGGCCGGTACACGGCACGCACCGCGCCGCAGCAGGCCGCCGCCGGCCGCCCGGCCGAGACGACGCTCACCGGGCTGCAGCCCGGGACCCGGTACTACTACCGGCTCCGGGTGGGCGATCGAGCCGGCGCCGAGCGCACCTTCACCACCCAACGGCGCACGGGCCAGAGCTTCACCTTCGCGGTGCAGGGCGACTCCCACCCCGAACGGGTCGGCAAGCAGTTCGACGCCGCGCTCTACGCCAGGACGCTGGCGTCTGCGGCGTCGGCAGGCCCCGACTTCTACGTGTGCATGGGCGACGACTTCAGCGTCGACACGCTCAAGAGCGTGACCGCAGAGACGGTGCGCTCGGTGTACCTGCGCCAGCGGCAGTGGCTCACCGCCGTCGACGCGCCGTTGTTCCTGGTCAACGGGAACCACGAACAGGCGTCGATGGCGAACCTCGACGGCACCGCCGACAACGTGGCGGTGTGGGCCCAGAACTGGCGCAACAGCTACTTCCCCCAACCGGCACCCGACGGGTTCTACGGCGGCAATGCCGAACCGGTGCCGAACATCGGCCTGCTGCGCAACTACTTCTCCTACACGTGGGGCGACGCCCTGTTCGTGGTGATCGACCCGTACTGGCACACCCCGTCGACGGTGGACAACGAGTTCGGCGCCGACAAGGACACCGGCAAGAAGCGTGACCAGTGGGCCATCACCCTCGGGGCCACGCAGTACCGCTGGTTGGAGCAGACGCTGCGTGCCAGCAAGGCCACCCACAAGTTCGTCTTCGCCCACCACGTCAACGGCACCGGACGCGGTGGCGTGGAGCTGGCGAACACGTTCGAGTGGGGCGATCTCGAGCAGTTCCCGGCATACCGTCCGGGATGGTCCGAGCCCATCCACCAGCTGATGGCCTCGACCGGGGTGAGCATCTTCTTCCAGGGCCACGACCACCTCTTCGCCCGTCAGGAGCTCGACGGGGTCGTCTACCAGACCATGCCGGAACCGGCGAACCCCTTCGAGACCATCGAGAACGAGGCCGCCTACCGCAGCGGCGTCAAGCTCCCCAACAGCGGCCACGTCCGGGTCGACGTCACCCCGGCCGAGGTCACCGTCACCTACATCCGCTCCCACCTCGACCGGCCCGATGAGATCGCCTACACCTACACCGTTCGCTGACCGCCGTCGGGGCCGCCACCGGGGTCGGGTCGTGACGGCTGCCGCTGCGCTGCTGCTCGCCGCGACCCTGGCCTGTTCCGCCGGCGACCCCGCCGCCGCACCCGACCCGGCCCACGGGCCGCCCACCGGCCCGAGTGTCCTCGCGCCTGCGGAGTCGACCCGTCCGATGGTGCCGGTCCCGAGCACCGTTGCCGATCCCGCGACCGGCGCTGCCGGGCCGTCGCTCGCCGTGGCCGACGGTGCGGCCCCGGCGGACGGGTTCTCCGTCGTGCTGGGCCGACCCAGCGCCACGACGGTCGCCGTGTCGGTGCTGGCCGCCGCCGACGCCCAGCTGCGCGTCGCCTACGGACCGGCGGGCGGTGCGCTCGACCGGCGGAGCGAACCGGTGGCCCTGCGGGCCGGGGTGCCGGTCCCGGTGGAGCTGCGTGACCTGCGGCCCGACACCGGCTACCGCTACCAGGTGCAGCTCGACGGTGCCGGCCAGGGCACCCACGAGTTCCACACCGCCCGGCCGTCGGGCAGCACCTTCACCTTCACCATCGACGCCGACCCGCACTTCGACGACCCGAAGTTCAACGCCACGATGTACCGCACCACGCTGGCCAACGCAGTGGCCGACCAGCCGGACTTCCATGTGAACCTCGGTGACACGTTCATGACCGAGAAGGGCAAGCCGGCCACCGAGGCCGCCGCGGCCGTCGGGTTCTCCGGCATGCGGCCCTACCTCGGCATCATCGGCGCCGAGGCGCCGCTGTACCTGGTGAACGGCAATCACGAGGGCGAGCTCGGCTGGTTGCTGCCCAACGCCACCACCCGCCAGCTGCCGCTGTGGTCGACGACGCTGCGTCAGGCCTACTACCCGACGCCGGTGCCCGGCTCGTTCTACCGGGGTGGCGCCGCGCTCGACCGCTACACCGGTGCGGCCCGCGACGCCTACTACGCGTGGAGTTGGGGCGACGCGCAGTTCATCGTGCTCGACCCGTTCTGGTACACCGCCGACAAGCCCCGAACCGGTGGGGGCGACGTCAACTGGGGATGGACGCTCGGCCGGGAACAGTACGACTGGCTGCGCAGCACCCTCGAGACCAGTCGGGCCACGCAGACCTTCGTGTTCATCCACCACCTGGTGGGCGGGGCGTCGGAGGCCCGGGGTGGCGTCGAGGTCGCCGGCCTGTACGAGTGGGGTGGCCGCAACACCGACGGCAGCGACGGCTTCGCCCAGCACCGGCCCGGTTGGGGTGTGCCGATCCATCAGCTGTTGGTCCAGCACCACGTGACGGCGGTGTTCCACGGCCACGACCACGTCTACGTCGCCCAGGAGCTCGACGGTATCGCGTACCAGGAGGTACCCCAGCCGAGCGTGACCGACGGCAGCAGCCGGCTCGCCGCGGGGTACGGCTACACCAGCGGGGTGGCGCTGGGAAGCTCCGGGCACCTGCGCGTGACGGTGACGCCCGCCGGTTCGACCGTGCAGTACGTGCGTGCCGTCGTCGCCGGCAGTGACAAGGGCGCTCAGGCGAACAACCAGAAGAACGGCCAGGTGGACCATGCCTATGCCCTGTCCGCTCGGTGACCCGGGTCGGCGACGAGGAACGGTGCGATGAGCGACCACGACCACACCCACCCGCATCACGGGGCCGATCACGTGCATCCGCACGGGGCCCGCGTCGACGGTGGTGGCCGGCCCGGTGCGCTCGACCGCCGGAGCCTGCTGCGCCTCGGCGGTATGGGGCTCGGTGCGCTGCTCCTCGCGGCGTGCCGGAGCGGGAGCGACGGCGCCGACGGCACGGCCGGTGCACCGGCGACGACGCTGCCGGTGCCGTCCTCGGGCGCACCCGGCTCGAGCACGTCGGGCCCTGCGACGTCGACCCCACCGACGTCGGTGCCGAGTACGGTGACCACCCTGGGTGCGGGCGGAACGGTTGCTGCCATTGGCGGGTTCGAGGCGTTCGCCCCGACCGTGGCGGTGTTCGCCGAGGGCGACCACTGGATCGTGGAGAGCGACGGGATGCCCGCCCATTCGATGATGACGGGCATCACCTCGTGGCAGCAGCAGGTGCCGGTGGCACAGCCGTACCGCAGCGCCAACGCCTGGCGGTTCCCGATCCGGCCCCGCCTGGCCGACCAGCCGGTGTCGGCCCGTACCGGGCTGTTCCGTGGGGCGATCGCCCTGGCGGTGAACGGGGTGCCGATCTTCAACGCCCTCAACAACCGGGGTGACGATGCGTTGCTCGCCGGTGAGCTCGACCAGTGGGGCGGCCATGCCGGCCGGGCCGACGACTACCACTACCACGTGGCCCCGCTGCAC
This sequence comes from uncultured Acidimicrobiia bacterium, assembly GCA_903921205.1. Taxonomy (GTDB): domain Bacteria; phylum Actinomycetota; class Acidimicrobiia; order Acidimicrobiales; family CAIXPF01; genus CAIXPF01. Next base: position 9,462 of record CAIXPF010000204.1, read on the forward strand.
CTGCAGGACCGGGTCGGTCCCGGCGCACCGATCGCCTACGCCCTCGACGGGTTCGCCATCTACGGGCAGCAGGAACCGGACGGATCGCCGGTACGACCGCTCGACGACTACAACGGCCACCTCGGCGCCGACGGGGTGTACCACTATCACGGCACCCGGACCTACCCGTACATCAACGGCGGGATGCGCGGGGTGGTTGCGGTCAGCGACCAGGTCGAGCCCCAGCCGGTGACCAAGGCGTTCCGTCCGGCGGGGACGCCGTTGCGGGGCGCGGTCATCACCGAGTTCGCCACCGTCGCGCCGGGCCGGTATCGGCTGGACTACAGCCTGGGCGGCGGCCGTGCCCGGGTCGACTACGAGGTGTCGGGAGGCTCGGTGCGTTTCGTGTTCACCGACGTCAACGGCGCGACCCGGACCGAGGTGTACTCCCGATGAGGTACCGGAACCTGCGGGCGGTGCTGGTGGCGTCGTCGGCGCTGGTGGCGTCGTCGGTGCTCGCGGTCGGGTGCGGCGGTTCGAGCGGTACGGCGTCCAAGGACGGCGCATCCGCAGGCTCGGAGGGGTCGGCCGTGCCATCCGCCCCGGCGTCAGCGCCGTCGATGTCGTCGACGCCGTCCATCGTGGGAGCCGCGTCGTCCACCACGGCCGGTACGTCGTCGGCTCCGGTGGCCTTCGTGGCCGACGTGTGGGCCGACAACTGGTTCTCGCTGACCGTCAACGGGGTGGCGGTGGGCGAGGACTCGGTGCCGATCACCACCGAGAAGTCCTTCAACGCCGAGACGATCCGTTTCACCGCAACGTACCCGTTGACCATCGCCATGGTCACCAAGGACTACCGGGCCGACGACAGCGGCCTCGAGTACATCGGGACCTCGCGCCAGCAGATGGGCGACGGCGGCTTCATCGCCCAGATCCGCGAGCAGTCCTCCGGCCGGCTGGTGGCCGCCACCGGCAAGGCCTGGCGAGGGTTGGTCGTGCAGCGCGCACCGCTCGACAAGAGCTGCGAGAAGGCCGCCAAGCCCATCGTCACGTGTCGTTGGGAGGCCGTCCCCGAGCCACCTGGTTGGCAGCTGCCCGGGTTCGACGACGCGGCCTGGACTGCTGCGACGGTGTACACCGCGGCTCAGGTCGGCACCAAGGACGGCTACGACACGATCCGCTGGGGCGCCGGCGCCTCGCTGATCTGGACCGCCGACCTCGAGGCCGACAACACCATCCTGTGGCGGGCCACCGCCCCGCGCCCGGCCTGATCACCCGGGGCCGCCGCGCCTAGAGTGCCGGCCTGCAAACCGATCCGGAGGTGCCCACCATGGACGAAGCCACACGAGCCCGGCTGACCGCGAGCATCGAGGAGTTCCTCACCCGCTACAGCGCGGCATTCGAGTCCGGCACCCGTGACGACCTCGAGCAGCTCGTCCACCTGCCGGTGGTGTACATCGCCGAGGATCAGGTCCACGTTCGCGACCGCTACCCGTTCGACCCGGAGAAGATGCGCGCAGCCAGTGGGTTCGCCCGCGGCGATGTCACCAAGCGGATCATCCACCTCGAACCGACCCGGGCCCACGTGCTCATCGAGGGCATCCGGTACCGCGGTGACGGCAGCCCGATCGAATCGATCAACTCGGTCTACGTGCTGCAGGACCGCGGCGACGGCTGGAAGGTCGCCGCCTTCTCCGGCATCCGCGCCGACGTCTGAGCGCCTGCCGGGCGTCCGGCCTGCCGGGCCGCTTGGTAGGTTCCCGTCCGTGGCCCGCTCCCGTCTGCTGCTCCCGGTCCTGGTCTACCTCGGCATCGTGCTGGCGTTCGTGTCCTACACCCGGCTCAATGTCGCCCCCGGGCCCGACCGCTGGCCGGCGGTGTACGCCTGGGACCCGGTCTCCGGCGAGTTGGTCCAGCCGCTGCAGCAGCCGGCCTACCAGACCTTCGTGCTGGAGAGCTGGCTCGATGCCGAGATGCCGTTCGTGCCGGTGCTCGCGGTGCCGTACCTGAGCTACCTGCTGATCGTGCCGATCGTGGTGCCGGCCCTGTGCCTGGTGGCGGGCCGGCGCAAGGCGTTCCTGACCGTCGGCGCGGCCCTGATCGTCAGCCAGCTGGTGCTCGACGTCGGCTATTTCCTGTTCCAGACCGAGGTTCCACGGACCACGGTCCCACCCGACGGGCTGTTCGGCACGCTGGTCGAGCTGGTGCGGGGCAACGATCTGCCGTTCAACGGGTTCCCCAGTGCCCACTGCGCGTGGACCACGGTGGGCCTGGTCGCCCTGTGGCGTCTGCGGCGGCGGTTCCCCCGGCTCTGCTGGCCGCTCATGGCCTGGCTGCTGCTGGTCTTCCCGGCCACGGTGATGCTGCAGCAGCACTTCCTGATCGACGTCTACGCCGGGGTGTTCATCGGCTTCGCCTGCTACTGGGCGGTGATGTTCGTGGTGGAGAAGCCGGTGCTCACCCTGCCCGAACCCACCTGACCGCCGGCCTGCCACCACCCTGCTCGCCGGGCCTGCACCGGCCCGGCCGGCCGGGTCAGAACAGCGGGTCGTCGGCCTCGAGGCCGAGCAGCACCCGGCCTGCGTTGAGGTCGTTGTAGGAGCCGACCATCACGTGCTGCGGCACGGCACGTACATCGGCCAGCAGCCGGTGCAACGGCGAGCTGACCAGGTTGGCGGTGGTACCGGCGGCCGTGCAGAGCGTCTCGACCGCGGTGACGCAGCCGGCCACGGCATGGGTGCAGGCGAGGCGGGTGCGGGCGTGCACGTCGGAGGGGATCGGCTCGCCCTGTTCGGCCAACGCCCAGACGGTCTGCACCATCTCGGCGGCGAACGCCCAGCCGGAGCCGACGAGCGCCTCGGCCCGGGCCACGGCGAGCTGCGCGTCGGGCCGGTCGCGCAGCAGCGACCGGCCGATCCGTGGCTTCTTGCCCTGGGCGAGGTCGGAGAACTCGGCGAGGGCATGGCGGGCGATGCCGGTGGCCACCCCGACCTTCGGGAAGGGGAAGCGCAGCGACGGCGGCAAGCGGAACAGGGCCGTGTCGGGCACCGTGTCGAGCGCCGTGGCGGCCACGCCCATGCGTTCGTCGGGGACGAAGGCGTCCTCGAGGGTGACGTCATGGGACCCGGTGCCGCGCAGGCCGACCGTGTCCCAGGTGTCGAGGATCGTGACCTCCTCGGCGGGCAGCAGCGCGAAGGCCAGCGCACGTGGCCGGGGACCCTCGACGGTGGCGCCCACGACGATCTGGTCGGCGACCGGCCCGCCGGTCACGAACGGCCACCGCCCGCTCAACCGCCAGCCGCCCTCGACCCGGCGGGCCCGGCCCAACGTGGCTCCCGATCCGGCCACGATGATCGCCGGCGACGCCTGGCACACCTCGCGCATGGTGGACGCGGGCAGGTAGGCGGCGGAGATCTCGATCTCCTCGTTGAGGGTCATGGTGGTCCACGCAGCCGAGCCGTCCACCCGGGCCACCCGTTCGACGAGTTCCATGAAGGTCAGTCCGTCCGCCTCCTCGCCGCCGTAGGACCGGGGGGCCAGGATGCGCAGCAGTCCGGCGTCGGCGAGGGCCCGCATCACCGCGTGCGACGGTCGACGGCTCAGCTGGGTCTCGCCGACGTGCTCGGCGATCAGCGTGGTGAAGGCCGCCACTCGCTCGGCCGGCGTGGTCTTCGGTTCGCTCGGGGCCGTGGTCGCGTCCATGACCCGACGGTACCCCACCGGCCCGGCCGCGGACCGCCCGGCCGGTCGGCGGTCCGGTCGCCTACGCTGCGCGTCCGTCCGGGTCGATCAGGGGGAACGCCATGGCCGGGGTGCTCGACGGGATCCGCGTCTTCGACCTGACCCTGGCCGCGGTCGGTCCGTGGTCGGCGAAGCTGCTCGGCCAGCTCGGAGCCGACGTGCTGCACGTCGAGGGCCCCAAGCCGGAACTGGCCCATCACATCCCGCCGGAGATCGCCGGCGTCGGGGTGCTGTACCTGACGGCGAACACCAACAAACGCAGCGTCCTGCTCGACCTCAAGCGCGACGACGACCGTCGCCGGGCGCTCGAGCTGGCCGCGACCTGCGACGTGTTCGTCCAGAACATGCGCCCCGGTGCGGTCGAGAAGCTCGGCCTGGGTTACGCCGAGGTGGCGCGGCGGCGGGCCGACATCATCTACGTGTCGGCGTCGGCCTACGGCCGGGTGGGCCCGATGGCCTCCGAGGCCGGCGTCGACCCTCTGCTGCAGGCGTTCTGCGGCTGGTCGTCCATCAACGGTCAACCCGGCGGGGACGGTGAGCTGTTCCGGCACTACGCCCATCTCGATCTCACGACCAGCTCGATGATCGTGGAAGCGGTGCTCGCGGCCCTGTACGTACGGTTCGGTACGGGTCGCGGCCAGCACATCGAGCTCGAGATGTTGACCGCGGCCCTGTCGTTGCAGTCGAACCACCTGGCCGATCACGCGGCGACCGGGGTCGCTCCCGTCCCGCGCGGGTCGGCATCGGCCACCACCGCGCCGCATCAGGCCTTCCGGTGTTCTGACGGCCGGTGGCTGGCCGTCGCCGTCGAACGCGACGAGCAGTGGCCCCGGCTCTGCACCGCCCTCGACGTCGCGGATCTCGCTGCCGACGTGGGGTTGGCCACCAACGCCGGCCGCCTGGCCCGACGCGACGAGGTGGCCGCCCGTCTGGCCGCGGTGATGGCCACGCGTCCGGCCGCCTGGTGGGCGATGTGCTGCAATCGTCAGGACGTTCCGCACGGCCGGGTGCTCGACTTCGACGAGCTGCGCCACCACCCCCAGGTGACCGCCAACCAGCACCTGGTCGAAGTCAATACCGAGCGGTATGGAACGCTGGTGCTCGACGGGGTCCCGTGGAAGTTCGGCGCCACCCCGGCCCGGACCCCCGTCCCCGGCGGGGTGGCCGGCGCGCACACCGAAGCGGTGCTGGACGAACTCGCCGGACTGACCGGTACGACCGGACTGACCGGTACGACCGGTCTGACCGGAGCGACCGGCACGGCGGTGAGCGAACCGATCGGTACGGCGACGACCGCCGGGTCGGACGCGGCGGCCGGGCCGCTCGGTGCGCCGTTGGCCGGGGTGGTCGTCGTCGAGCTGGGGGAGGGGATGGCCGGGCCGTTCGCAGCGTCGCGTCTGGGCGACCTCGGGGCCGAGGTGATCAAGATCGAACGTCTCAGCGGCGACCCGGCTCGCGGCCACGGCCACGATCTCGGCGGCGACGGGCTGCTCAGTGCCACCTTCGCCGCCCTGAACCGCAACAAGCGCAGCCTTGCCGTCGATCTCGACACCCCCGGGGGGCGCGACGTCGTCCGCCGAGTCGTCGCCGGTGCCGACATCGTCATCGAGGCCCTCCGGCCGGGCGAGGCCGATCGGCTCGGCCTCGACGCGGCGACGCTCGCCGCCGAGTATCCGCAGGTGGTGTACGTGGCCGTGTCGGGCTGGGGCGAGCACGGCCCCCTGGCCGACCGGCCTGCTGCCGAGCTGCCGGTGCAGGCCATGGCCGAGTACACCGCCTCGCTCGGCCGCATCGGCGATCCGCCGGTGCGGTTGGGCACCGACGTGGCGGGCCTGAACACGGGCATCTTCGCCTGCCAGGCGGCGCTGGCCGGTCTGCTCACGCGCCGCCGTGACGGGCGGGGGCAACGCATCGCCGTGTCGATGTTCGGGACCCTGCTGCACCTGCGGGGGATCATGTGGGCCGCGCGCTCCAACCCTGATGACTGGTTCGGCTTCCACCTCGACCACTACACCAACCCGCCGGAGGGCGGTTACCGCACCGCCGACGGGCAGCTGCTGTTCGGCCTGCGGCGGGGCACCAGCGAGGACTTCGACCGGCTGATGATCGGCCTCGGCCTGCTCGAGCACCTCGACGATCAGCGCTTCGAGGGCTTCGGCCGTGAGGCCGCCCCGCTCGGTCGGTATGCCGTCGAGGCCAAGGAGGTGTGGGAGTCGGCGTTCGCCGAGCGGGACACCGAGGAGCTCATCGGTCTGTTCCAGGCGGTGGGCGGCGATGCGGTGCCGTTCACCGACTACCCGCGGATCACCGCCCACCCGCAGGTGGCGGCGATCGGCGCGTTGACCACCGTCGAGCAGGAGGGGTACGGACCGATGCGTGCGGTGTCGCCCCCGTGGAAGTTCGCCCGGACCCCGGCGTCGATCCGCCGCGGAGCGCCGCAGCTCGGTGCGCACGGTGACGAGGTGCTCGTCGAGGCCGGACTCGACCTGGCCGAGGTCGCGGCGCTGCGCGAGCGCCGCATCATCCGCTGACCGGTCAGGCCGGGACCATGCGGCGCTTGGAGGGCAGGATCACCAGCGCCAGGAGGGTGATCAGCGGCAGGAAGAAGCCCAGCAGGCCGTAGACGACCGGATGGCGGCCCTTCATCCCGGCGATGCGGGCGCAGAGCACGCCGCTGATCACGGCGACGACGAAGCCGATGAGGGCGATGGTCATGGGTCTCTCCGGGGTCGGGCCGGGCGGTCGGCCGGGATCGGTCGGCGCGCTGCGGCCGCCGCACGCTAGTGCGGGGTGCACGGCCATCAGGGTGCAGCCCGGTGCCCGACACGGCGACGGCGCCGGCGTCGGTGTGGTAGTCATCGGCCATGTCCGACTACGACGTCGTATGGCCCCGCAGCCCCCGTACCGCCGAGCTGGTGACGTTGGCACCGCGCCCGGCGAGCCTGGAGGGCAAGCGGATCGCGTTCATCTGGGACTACCTGTTCCGCGGCGACGAGATCTTCCCCATCCTGCAGCGTGAGCTGACCCGGCTGATCCCCGGCGTGCAGTTCGTCTCCTACGAGGCGTTCGGCACCACCCACGGCGCCGGTGAGCACGAGGTGCTCGACAGCTTCCCGGCCCGGTTCCGTGAGCTGGGGGTCGACGCCGCCATCTCCGGGATGGGGTGTTGAGGCAGCTGCACGCCCGCCGTGTTGCGGGCATCCGCTGCAGCCGAACTGGCCGGGGTGCCGACCTCGTCGCTGGTCTGCGAAGGCTTCCTGGGCCAGGCCGCCTCCACCTCGAGTGGCCTGGGCATGCCGAACCTGCCGGTCGCGGTGGTGCCCGGCCACGTCGACACCCAGCCCGCTGACGAGCTGGAACGCAACATCGTCGAGGTCACCCTGGCGCGTGTGATCGAGAACCTCACCGCAGCACCCGACGAGGCGGTGGTCGCGCCCGAGCCAGGCCCCACCGAGGTGGTCTTCCGCGGTTCCTTCGAGGAGGTCAACCGGCTCTACTACGAGAACCGCTGGTCCGACGGGCTGCCGATCGTGCCACCCACGGTCGAGGCGGTCGAGGCGTTCCTGGCCTACACCGAGCTCGACGCGCAGCACAGCTTCGGCCCGCTGCTGCCCGACCGACGCGCCGCAACCGTGTGGTCGGCCGCGGTCAACGCAGTCATGGCCGGCTGCCGGCCCGAGTACTTCCCGGTGCTGCTGGCCGTGGTCGAGGCGCTGGCCGATCCGGCCTACGGGGTCGAGCACTCCGGCAACACCCCAGGGGCGGAGACGCTGATCACCGTGAACGGGCCGATCGCCCGTCAGCTCGGCTTCAACGACGAGCAGGGCGCGTTGCGCGACGGGTTCCAGGCCAACACCAGCATCGGGCGCTTCTTCCGCCTGTACCTGCGCAACGTGGCCGGGTTCCTGCCGTGGGAGACCGACAAGGGCACCTTCGGCAACACCTGGCGGGTGGCGATGGCCGAGAACGAGGCGGTGCTCGCCGAGATCGGCTGGCCGCCCCAGTCGAGCGACTTCGGGTTCTCCGCAGGTGAGAACGCCGTCACCATCTCGCGCTACACCGGTGGCGGGGTGGTCACCTCGGTGTTCGGCCAGACCCCTGAGCAGATGGTCGACTACCTCGCCGACGCGCTCACCAAGATCGGCGGCTGGGAGTACGTGTTCACCGTCGGCGTGGCGTCGGACACCTACCGGCCGCTGCTGCTGTTGAGCCCGGTCCTGGCCCGTACCATCGCCGCAGGCGGCTGGTCTCGCCGTGATCTCAAGGTGGCGCTGTGGGAACGGGCCCGACTGCCGGCCTCGAAGTTCGAGCGGTACCTGGGGGAGTGGACGAACCTGGTGCCGGGCCGGCGGACCCTCGAGGACCTGGTCAACCTGCGCAAGGCCGACCGGGTGTTCAAGCAGTCGACCGATCCGGATCGCCTGGTGCCGATCGTGGCCGACCCCGACCACATCCAGATCGCGGTGACCGGCGACCCGCTGCGAACCAACGCCTACGTCTTCGCCCACAACGGCATGTTGGGGTTCCCCACCGCCAAGGCCGTGCGGCTGCCGGCCGACTGGGAGGCCCGCCTCGCCACCGCCCGCGACCGGTGAGCGGCGACGGCGTCGGCTCGCAGTGGGTGCTGGTGCCGGTGGCGCAGCGCCGTGACGGCAGTTGGCTCGACGACACCCTGGCGGCGCGCAGCGCCGAGGCCGGTCTCACCGGCCGTGCCCCCGAGGCCGGGCGCTTCCCCCGTCAACGGGTGGAGCTGTTCCGGGGACCTGCCGCCGAGGTCGACCTCGAGCAGGCCTTCCGCCGCCGCGGCTGGACCGACGGCCTGCCGGTGGTGGCACCCACCGTCGGTCGGGTGGCGACGCTGGTGGAGGCGTCGGGGCGCCGACCGGCCGAGCAGGTGGGTGTGCTCGCTCCGTTGGGCGGCGTGGCCACGGTGGAACGGGTCGCGGCCAACGCGGTCATGGCCGGATGCGGCACCGAGCAGTTCCCCTTCGTGCTGGCAGCGGTCGAGGCGGTGTGCGACCCGGCGTTCAACCTGGCCGGGGTACAGACCACCGACGAGAACGTCACCCCGCTGCTCGTGATCAGCGCGCCGGCGGCCCGACGGGACGCCGCCGAGCTGAACAGCGGGTTCGGGGTGCTCGGGCCGGGATGGCGGGGCAACGCCACCATCGGCCGGGCTCTGCGCCTGGTGCTGCAGAACCTCGGCGGCGGTTGGCCCGGTGCCCTGTCCTTCGCCGGGGCCGGCCAGCCCGGGCGGTACACGCTCTGTGTGGCCGAGGACGACGAGAACTGTCCGTGGGAGCCGCTGCGCGTCGGTCTCGGCTCCGGCCCGGACGAGGCGGTGGTGATCGCCGTGCGGGCCGAGTCTGCGGTGAACGTGACCGGCGGGCTCGACGAGGTCGTGTCGGTGATGGCCTCGGCGACCTCGGCGTTCACCGCGCTGCACGGTGGCTCGGCGGCGCTGCTGCTGGCCCCGCACACGGCGGCAGAACTGGCCGGGCAGGGTCTGTCGCGCCGCGACGTGGCCGCGTCGCTCGCCGAGCGGGCGGTCATCGCCGAATCGGTGTGGCGACGGTTCTGGGTCGCCTCGGCGGTGAAGGGCGGGCCGCCGCCGGGCGACGTGCCGGTCCTCGTCGACCCCGACCGGCTGCTGATCGTGGTGGCCGGCGGCACGGTGCCGATCCCGCAGCACGTGTGGTTTCCCGGCTGGGGCTTCCCGCCGGCGCACGTGGCGAGAGCGGTCCCGCCGCGGCGCTGAACACCGGGTTGCGCCCGGCGTCGGTCAGGTCCGCTTCGGGGTGGGCAGCGTCGGCGGGCGGCGTTCCTCGATCTCGCGGTGGCGGCGCTCGATCGGGGCGTCCCACACCTCGTCGGTGAACAGCCAGAACTGGTCGGTGAGAATGGCGTCGTGCACCAGGTCGGCCACCTCGGCCGGCGGTTTGCCGCCCTCGATCATGCGCCGGGCGATCTCCACGAAGCGGTTCCCGCCGCCCTCGCCGTCGGCGCGCGGCTCGTTCCGTGCCGGCGGGGCGCCGGGCCGGTTGCGTTGCGAGTCGAGGATGTTGGTGGCCACGAACCCGGGGCACAGACAGGTGACGCCGACGGTGGAGTTCTCGCGCCGCAGCTCGTTGAAGAGCGTCTCGGTCATGGTGGCGACCCCGTGCTTGGACACGTTGTAGGGCGCCCCGTACGGCGAGGACGTGTGCCCGGCGATCGATGCCGTGGTGACCACGTGTCCGTCGCCGTGCTCGATCAGGTGCGGTACGAACGTGCGGATGCCGTGGATGACCCCCCACAGGTTCACGTCGAGGGTCCAGCGCCAGTCGTCCGCCGAGAGCTTCCAGCTGACCTTGTTGACGCCGCTCACCCCGGCGTTGAGGCACACCACGTTGAGCTGCCCGAACGCCTCGATCCCGGCGGCGAGCACCGCCTCGTGGTCCTCCGCCCGGCCGACGTCGCAGCGCACGCCGATCGCCTCGGCCCCGCTGCCGCGCAACTCGGCCACCACTGCGTCGAGCGCCGGCTGTTCGATGTCGGCCACCACCACACGCATGCCGGCCCGGGCGAAACGCTCACAGAACGCCCTGCCCATGCCCGACGCCCCGCCGGTGACGACCGCGGTGCGGCCCTGCAACTCCTTCATGGCTCAGTCCTTCCTCGGGCGGGGATCGCCCATGTTGACCAGCGCGGCGCGCGAGGTGAGGCCACCGTCGACCACGAGGGCCTCACCGGTGATGAACGACGACTCGTCCGAGGCCAGCCACACCGCAGCAGCGGCGATCTCGCTCGGCCGGCCGATGCGGCCGAGCAGGTGCGAGCGGCCGGTGGCCTCTGCCGCCGCAGGGTCGGCCAGCATGCGTTGGACCGGCGGCGTCTCGATGGCGCCGGGGCAGATGCAGTTGACCCGGATGCCCTGACGGGCATGGTCGGTGGCGAGGCAGCGGGTGAGGTTGATGACCGCGGCCTTGCTGGCCCCGTAGACGATGCCGGCCGGGTCGCCGCGCAGACCGGACACCGATGCGGTGTTGATGATCGCCCCACCACCGCTGTCGGCGATGACCGGGACGGCGTACTTGGCGCCGAGGAAGATCGACTTGACGTTGGTGTCCATCACCACGTCCCAGTCGTCCTCGCTGAGCTTGACCGCGTTGCCGGGCCGGATGGTGCCGGCGTTGAAGAACGCGACGTGCAGGCCCCCGAAGTGCTGCACGGCGGCGTTGACCATGGCCTCGTTGTCGGCGGCACGGCGCACGTCGACCTCCACCGCGGTCGCCCGGCCGCCGGCGGCGACGATGGCCTGCGCGGTCTCCTCGGCACGGGCGAGACGGATGTCGGCGCAGACCACGGCGGCGCCCTCGGCCGCGAACCGGCGCGCCGATTCGGCCCCGATCCCCGAGCCCGCACCGGTCACGATGGCAACTTTTCCCTCGAGCAGCATGTGGCCATCGTCGCACACGTTCGGGCGGGCAGCGGCACGGACACCCGGGCGGCGCTCAGGACCAGCCGGGGCGCATCCGCCAGCCGCCCTCGGCGTGGTCCTGCAGGCCGGTGACGAACTGACGGGTGCGCATGGCGCGCATCCCGTGCTCGTACTCGGTGCGTAGGGCCTCGTCGAGGGGTTGGCCCCACTGCTCGTAGGAGGCGAGGCGATCGCCGCGCAACGCGGCCTGGGGCCGTTCGGCGAGCTGGTGGGCCAGGCGTACCGCCTCCTCGAGGGCCCGTCCCGGTTCCACGAGGCGGTTCGCCAACCCCATCTGCCGGGCCTCGGCGCCGCTGACCCCCCGTCCGGTGAGGATCAGGTCGAGGGCGTGGCTGTGGGCCAGCAGCCGGGTGAGCCGGACGGTGCCGCCGTCCATCAACGGGATGCCCCAACGCCGGCAGTACACGCCGAACACCGCGTCGGTGGCGGCGACGCGCAGATCGCACCAGGCGGCGAGCTCCAACCCGCCGGCCACGGCATGGCCCTCGACGGCGGCGATGGTCGGCTTGCCCAGCAGACGCCGGGTGGGGCCCAACGGACCGTCCCCGTCGGGCTCGGTGCGCACCACCCGGCCGGGGTCACGGCTGCGTGACGCCTTCAGGTCGGCGCCGGCGCAGAACGTGCCCCCGGCCCCGGTGAGCACGGCCACCGCCAGGCGCTCATCGGCATCGAACGCGGCGAACGCGTCGGTGAGCGCCTCGGCGGTGGGCCGGTCGATGGCGTTGGCCACCTCCGGCCGGTTGATGGTGACGACGGCGACGGGACCGTCGACGCGGAGCTCGACCGGCACGGCAGCTCAGTCGAAGACGATGACCTGGCGGGTGACCTCGCCGCGCTTCATGGCGGCGTAGCCCTCGTTGATCTGCTCGAGCTTCAGGGTGGCCGAGACCATCTCGTCGAGCTTGAGCCGGCCGTCGAGGTACATCGACACCATGTTCGGCATGTCGGTACGGAACTGGTTCGAGCCCATCATCGAGCCCTGCAGCTTCTTCTCGGCGAGCAGGTCGATGCCGCGGATCTCCAGCTTCTGGGTGGAGGGGACCATGCCGATGACCGTGGCCGTGCCGCCCACACCGAGCATGTTGAACGCCTGCTCGCTGGTGGCCTTGAGGCCGATGGCCTCGAAGCTGTACTCGACCCCGCCGTCGGAGAGCTCCCGGACCGCCTCGACCACGTTGTCGACCTTGGAGGCGTTGACGACGTGGGTGCCGCCGAGCTGGCGGGCGACCTCGAGCTTCTCGTCGGACACGTCGACCACGATGACCTGCACCGCTCCGGCGATGCGCGCCGCCTGGATCGCGGCGAGGCCGATGCCGCCGGCACCGATGACGCACACCGACGCGCCCGGCGGGACCTGGGCGGTGCGGAACACCGCACCCATGCCGGTGGTGATGCCGCAGCCGATGAGCGCCGCCCGGTCGAGCGGCATGTCCGGGGTGATCTTCACGACGCCGTTCTGGTGGATCAGCATCTGCTCGCCGAACCCACCGAGGCGGGCGAACTGGTCGACCGCGGTGCCGTCGTGCTTGGTCAGCCGGGAGGCGGACCCGCGCGGCCGGGAGGTGGCGGCGGGGTTGGTGCAACGGTACGGATGACCCGACAGGCACTGGCGGCACTGACCGCAGAAGATCGAGGTGCAGCAGATCACGTGGTCGCCCGGCTTGACGTAGCGGACGTTCTCGCCCACGGCCTCCACGATGCCGGCGGACTCGTGACCGAGCACGGCCGGGAGCTTGGTGCGGAACAGCCCCTCCATGAAGTGCAGGTCCGAGTGGCACAGTCCCGCGCCCTTGACCTGCAGCAGGACCTCGTCGGGTCCGGGCTTGTCGATGAGGATGTCCTCGATCTCGAGCGGCCCCGGTTGGGCGTTGAGCACAGCAGCTTTCATGGTTCCCCCTGGCAGGTCGACGTGCGGCGCAGACCTTACCGCCCGCCGCCTGCCGCCTCGGCCCGTTCACGGCGGTGGCGCAGCGGCGTGGTGGCGCGGTGGTGGGGAGGCCGCATCGTCGCTGCCGGATGGGGCAGGCTGGGTGCGGTGCTGTTCGTGACCGCTGTCCTGTGCCCCCATCACGAGGCGTTCGTGGGTTGGTGCCGTTCCAACGGGTACCGCCAGTCGGGCGACGGTGGGGAGACCGCGGACGGTCGTTGGGTGGCCGTCGAGGTGCTGCAGGCAGCCGACCTCGACGGGTTGGTCATCGACCGGGTCGACCACGCACTCGACTTCTGGCGCCTCGGTGACCGCGACACGGTGTTCGCCCTCGATGCGCTGGCGCGCAGCCGGCTGCGGAGGTCCTACGACTGAGCGACCGGTACGAAGCGGCGCGCTACCGTGCGGCCGTCACCCTGCCGTGCGAAGGAGCGTCCTGTCATGCCCATGTTCGAATCCGGCGATACGAAGCTGTACTACGAGGAGCACGGCAGCGGGTTCCCGATCCTGTTGATCGCCCCGGGCGGGATGCGCTCGGAGATGACCTTCTGGGAGCGCACGCCGTGGAACCCAATCACCCAGCTGTCGGACCGCTACCGGGTCATCGCCATGGACCAGCGCAATGCCGGGCGTTCGTCGGCCCCGGTGCGTGCCGGTCACGGCTGGCAGACCTATACCGCCGACCAGTTGGCGTTGCTCGACCATCTCGGTGTCGACCGGTTCCATGTAGCCGGTATGTGCATCGGCGGGTCCTACATCATGGCGCTGGCGGCTGCGGCCCCGCAGCGGGTGGCCTCGGGGGTGGTGTTCCAGACCATCGGCCTCGACGGGAACCGGCAGGCGTTCTACGACATGTTCGACAGCTGGGCGGACGAGCTGGCGCCCGAACGGCCCGACACCAGCCCCCAGGCCTGGGCCGAGTTCCGGGAGCGGATGTACGGGGTCGACGAGTTCCTCTTCACCGCCGGCGACGACGAGGTGCGGGCCTGCACCACGCCGTTGTTGGTGCTGCTGGGCAACGACCTGTACCACCCCGAGGCGAGCTCGCGTCGGCTGGCCGAGCTGGCCCCGAACGCCACCTTGGTCGAGCACTGGAAGGAAGCGCCCTACCACGCCGCGGCGATGGCCGAGATGGAGCAGTTCCTGGCCCGTCACACCCCGACGGCCTGACCCGGCAGGTCGCACCCGGTCACCGGGGCGACCCGGCCGGGCCGGGTCCGGGTCAGCGGATGGCGTTGGCGGGGAGGTCCTTGAACGGGGTCTCGCGCGGGTGGCCGGGCTCTTTCGGCAGGCCGAGGCCCCGTTCGCCGATGATGTTGCGCTGCACCTGGTCGGTTCCGCCGTAGATGCCGGGGGCGGGGGAGAACACCACCAGTTCCTGGAACCAGCCCTCGGTCATCGCCTCGTCGCCCCACAGCTGGGCGTCGGGTCCGAGGATGCGGCAGCCGAGTTCACGGCCGCACTGCACCGCCTCGGTCATGGCGATCTTGGCCAGTGGGCCCTCCACCCCGGTGCGGCCGCCTGCGCCGCCGCGTGCCCGTTTGGCGCTCCAGGTGATGACCTGCACCCGGGTGTACAGCTCGGCGTAGAGCTGTCGTACCAGCGGGTCGCCGAGGACGCCGCGTTCGGTGGCCATGGCGACGAACCGCTTGAGGGTGCCGGGGGAGATGTGCCCCTGACCCATCTGCGGCCGGGCGCCGTGGAGGAACTCGTGGCAGGGCCGGTCGAGGTGGCCGGCCACCGCACCGGTGAGCGCCCGGCCGAACCCGCCCGACGCCTCGCCGATACCGGCCCGTTCGTGGTTGAGGGTGGTGTTGGCAACCGCCCAACCCGCACCGAGATCGCCGAGACGCAGGCTGTCGTGGACCCGGGCGCCGTCGAGGAAGACCTCGTTGAACACCGCATGGCCGGTCATCTCGCGCAGTGGCCGGACCTCGATGCCCGGCTGGAGCATGGGGATCAGGAAGTAGCTGATGCCCTGGTGCTTGGGCTGGTCGGGGTCCGTGCGGGCGATGAGGATGCCGTACTCGGCGTGCTGACCGGTGGAGGTCCACACCTTCTGGCCGGTCACCACCCACTCGTCGCCGTCGCGCACGGCCCGGGTCTGCAACCCGGCGAGGTCGGACCCGGCGCCCGGCTCGGAGAACAGCTGGCACCAGCTCTCGGCGCCTTCGAGGGCGGGCCGGACGAACCGCTCGATCTGCTCGGGCGTGCCGTGCGACAGGATCGTCGGCATGGCCAGGAACGTGCCGACCCCGGCAGGCGGGCCCATGGCACCCTTCGCCCGTAGCGCCGCCGACACGCCGTTGGCCTGTTCGCGGGTGTAGCCCCGGCCGAACGGCGCGGCCAGCATCGGGTAGCTGAGCCCGGCATCGGCGAGGAGCTTCCACCACCGCTGGACGGTCAGGTCGGGGTCCCAGTTGGCGTCGAGCCACGCCTCGACCTGGTCCTGCACGGTCTGGGCGGTCAGCTCGCTCGTGCTCATCGGTCACACCCCTGGGAAGTCCGGCCCGCCCTCGACAGGCTCTGCGACCACCCTAGACAAGGTGCGACGGGCCGCTCAGACCCGGGCGACGTCGTAGGACTGGGGGATGGCCATCGGCTGGCGGTGCACGACGATGTCGGTGCCGGCCGGGTCGAGGCCGCCGGCGAACCGCACGGTCACCACCCGCGTGGTGCCGGGGTCGACATCCACCCAGATCTCCGAGGTGTGCCAGCCGAAGGTGGTCGTGCTGCCGACCGAGGCGTACATCCCGTCGATGGTCACCGGGCGGTCGTCGAGCTCGATGGCGGTGGGCCGAAGCGCGCTGTAGGCCGACACCATCATCCGGTTGGTGCCGCGTGGTAGGCCGACCGCATTGCCCACGGCGTAGTCGGGTTTGCCGGTGGGGTCGACGGTGTTGGTCAGGGTGATCACGGCGGTGGCGGTCGCGGCGCCGGTGGCCGGGTCGACGCTGCTGCGGTAGTCGGTGCGGACCTGCAGGTAGGCGTCGAGCTTGTTGGCGCCGCCGTTGTCGATGGTGACGGCGATGCCGTCGCGGCCCTCCAGCGCCGGGAAGTTGCCGCCGACCCCTGCCTGCACGAACAGGCGCTCCTCGTCGGGATGGGTGCTCCACACCATGATCCGACCGTCCGCGGCGAGCGGTCCGAACGCCTCGAGCAGCCGGGTGGGCTCCTGCAGCCCGCCGTCGAGCAGGCGTCCGACGGTGGTGAGTGCCAGGTACTCGAGGCCGTCGATGCGGTCGGTGGTGCTGCCGTCGTAGTACTTGTATTGGTCCTTCTCGATGAAGCGGACCACGTTGTCGGCGGTGACCACCTGGGCGATCCCGGGCACCTCGACCGGGCCGGTCGAGCGCATCAGCGCCGAGAGCGCCTCGGGGAGCACGGCGATGACCCCGTCGATCGCGCCGCCACCGCTCTGCGGATAGAGCTGGGCCATGACCTCGCCGACGGTGGGCAGGTCGGGCGGCATGCTGATGTTGCTCCACGGCATCAGGTCGGTGGTGCCGTCCTCCTGCACGAACCCGAAACGGCCCCATCGCTCGATGAAGTCCTCCGGCCCGGTGACGACCCGGCCGCCGGGGTCGGCGCCGCCGCGGTTGAGATCGACGCTGCGACCGAAGTCGGCGAGCGCGAGCTGGCCGTCGGTGATGGTCAGCTCGGCGAAGTTGCCCATGTGGCCGCCGAGGCCGCGGGCCTCGCCGGGGTGCAGGAAGGCGATCAGGTAGCGGCGCGTCCCGTTGCGGCCGAGCAGGTCGGGGGCGAGGTCGACGGCGGTGCGGGCCCTGGCGAGCGCAGGCCGGCGTTCGGCGAGCATGCCGCCGAAGGTGTCGAGGCGCTCGGCGAGCGGCGGTGCCAGCCATACCGACCCGTGCTCGTCGATGGTGCGGGCGAGCCCGGCGAGGGCGGTGTCGATCTCGCCGAGGGGTGCGCCCATGCCGCTGATCGTGTCGATGTCGACCGCCCCGTCGTTCAGGGCGAGCTGCGCCGGGTCGAGCCGGGTCAGGGCGTCGGCGGACTGCTCGAGCGCGGTGGCGGCTGCCGCCGTCAGGGCGGTGGCCGCAGCCCGGTGCTGGGCGGCGACCGGCACGAATGCGGCAGGCCGGGCCCACCAGACCGAGAGGTCGCGGCCGGCTTCGTCGAGGGCATGGCCGGCATCGGCGAACGCGGTCGCGGCGCCGGGCAGGTCGCCCGCTCCGAGCGCCCGTACCCCGAGGCGGGCCTCGCGGTTGCCGGCGCGCAGCGGGCCCGATGCCGACCAGGCGGCGACGGCCAGGCCGGCGACCGCGACGAGGGCCGCGGCGGCGAGGACCCCCAACACCTGACGGCTGCGTCGCCGCAACGGTGCGGGCCAGCGGGCGGAGCCGAGCAGATAGAGCGCGCCGAGCAGGCCGAGCGACACCACTGCGGTGAAGCCGGGGAACACGGCTGCTTCGAGCCGGCCGAGCACGCCGATCGCTGCGATCGATGCGACCGCACCGGTCCAGTCGCGATGGCGGGTGGTGAAGCTCCCGGCCGCGGCGGCGGTGGCGCCGGCGAGGCCCACCAGCGCCCAACCCCAACCGGGGGCGAGCGTTGCGGCCACGACACACACCCCGGCCGGCGCCCACCAGGGGGCGGCGGTGGCCGCCACGGTGACGAGCGCCGCAGCCACGAAGACCACGAGCGGGTCGAGCAGGCCCGTCCCGGTGGGGTGCAGATCGGCCAGGGCCGCGACGAGCCCGCCGACGAAGGATGCGCCGACGGCCACCACGGGGCGCATCGGTCGGGGTTCCGGCCCTTCGGACCGGGACGATCGACCCATGGCGTTGTCGGCTGACGAAGTGCTCACCGCCGCAAAACGCTATCGGCCGATCCCCTGCCCGCAGCATCGGGTCCGTCGACCCGGCGCGTTTCCCTCACCCTGGGTACGGCCCCGGTGGGAATCAACCAAAACGGGCGAACCCGTCCCGGGGACCCCTTCCTTACCCTGAGATCAGGCCCGGATTCCTCGCCAGCGAGGGCCCGGGCCGACCGGCAAGACCGTGTCAAGCCGACCGACGCCGACGTCCCGACAGCACAGAGAAGGTTCCACCATGGCCCGTTTCCCCAAGTCGTTCGCAGCTCCGCTCGCCGGTTGCGTGCTCAGCGCCCTGGCGTTCACCGCCGCCACCGGCCCGCTGGCCGGTGCCGCCTACCCGCCCGCCCCCGGTTCGGGCTCGGGCTCCGGTGGCGTCGAGGCCGGTGGCCCGGGTGTGGGCCTGCCCCGCACCGACGGCCTGCCCCGCACCGGCTCGAACACCGCCTCCACCGTGCAGCTGGCCTCGGTCCTGGTGGCCGCAGGCGCCGGTGTGCTCGTGGTGCAGGCGGCCCGCCGCCGCAGCGCCATCAAGACCGAATCCTGATCGGCAGCGGTGGTCCGACGCCACCGCGCTGACCACCGCTGAGACTGGCGACGAGCGCGTCGCCCGGCGTTCGGCGTTCGGCCTTTCTACCCGGCGAGTCCGACGGGCAGCAGCTTCGTCCCGGCGAGAGCCGCCGTGCTTCGGTACGGCGACCTCGATGGGGCGACTGCTCGCCCGGCGGGCTCGCCGTGGCGCGTCCGGTGGGTCCGGTGGGTCCGGTGGGCTCGGCCGGTCCGGTCAGAACAGCCCGGCGGCGCGGCCGGCCTCGGTGAGCCGGTCGCGATGGGCGGGATGGGCGATGGCGATGAGCCGTCGCGCCTTCTGGGCCATGGTGGCGTCCTGCAACCAGGCCACACCGTGCTCGGTGACGACCACCTGGGTCTCGTAGCGCCCACCGGTGGTGGCGTTGGGCGACAGGTGCGGCACGATGCGCGACACCGAGCCGTTGGACGTGGTCGACTCGAGCACGAGGATGGACAGGGCGTCCTCGGCCAGGCTGCACGCCCGCAGGAAGTCGAGCTGTCCACCGACCCCGGAGTACTGCATACCGGCGAGCATCTCGGCGTTGCCCTGGCCGAAGAGGTCGACCTGCAAGGTGGCGTTGATGCAGCGCATCCGGTGGTTCCGGGCGATCTGGCGAGGATCGAGCACGATGGAGGCCGACTCGAGGCGGGCCATCGGATGGCCGGCGAGGGCGTCGAGGGTCTCGGGCAGGGCGATGGTGAACAACGTCTCGCCGGGACGGAACGTCTTGCGGGCGTTGGTCACGGCCCCCGTGCCGATCAGCTCGGCGAGGCCCGGGCCGAACACCTCGGTGTGGATGCCGAGATCCTGTTTGTGGCCGAAGTGGGCCACCACCGACTCGGGCAGCCCGCCGACACCGGACTGCAGGGTGGCGCCGTCGGGCACGAGGTCGTCGAGATGGCCGACGATGGTCTCGAGATGGGGGGAGACGCGCCTGCTGTCGTAGAACGGCGGGTCGGTGTCCTGGGGCAGCGCGACCAGGACGTCGAAATCGTCGACGTGGAAGGTGGCGCCACGGAGTCGGGGCTGGTCCGGGTCGACGATGCCGATGACCACGGCATCCTCAGGGCGATCGCCCCGCACCAGTTCGTCGTCGTTGGCCAGGGCCGACCCGGGATGCACGGTGCCGTCCTCGCCGGGTTCGGCGACCAGCACCACCCGCACCCGGGGCCGCCAGCGGCGGATGAAGCCCGGTACGCCGCTGAAGTGCACCGGGAGCACCTCGACCGGGACGCCGGCCTGGCGTGTCGCCTCGGTCAGGAAGCTGGTGAGCAGCGTCATGCCGGCATTGGCGGCGATGGCCACCCCGCCGGTGCGTGGGGCGGCGAGGAACACCTCGACGTCGTGCAGGTCGCCGCGGGCCCCGAGCGCGGTCAGGAACGGTGCCGGTTCGGGCATCCCGCCCATCACCCGGTCCCCGCTGCGCACCAGGCCGGCGGCCTGCTGCATGGTCAGGGTCTTGGCGGCGTAACGCTCGGTCCATGACATGGGCCGCACCTTAGGTCCGGAGGCCTCCGGTGGGTGGCCGGTTGCTACGTTGTCGCCCCTATGGGACTGCCTCTTCGTTTCGGTGTCGTGCACGACTTCCGCTGCCCTCCGGGCTGCGACATCCCCATGCCGCGGGTGTATGCGGAGACCTTCGAGCAGGTGGAGCTGGCCGAGCAGTGGGGCCTCGAGCTCTGCTGGTTCACCGAGCACCACTTCCTCGAGGACGGCTATCTGCCGAACTTCGTGCCGGTGGCCGGTGCCGCCGCGGCG
The DNA here is from genome assembly GCA_903921205.1 of uncultured Acidimicrobiia bacterium. Lineage (GTDB taxonomy): Bacteria > Actinomycetota > Acidimicrobiia > Acidimicrobiales > CAIXPF01 > CAIXPF01. The sequence goes on from CAIXPF010000204.1 coordinate 29,755, forward strand.
CGCACGACCACCATGCGGTTCTCGACCGACATCTGTCTGCTGCCGTTCCGTCATCCGGTGCGCCTCGCCGAGGATCTCGCGATCCTCGACAACATCTCGAACGGCCGGATGGAGCTCGGGGTGGGCATGGGCTACGCCCTCGGCGAGTTCGAGGGCTTCGGTATCCCGCGTTCACGCCGGGTGTCGTTGACCGAGGAGTGCATCGAGGTGCTGCGGCGGGCCTGGACCGGTGAGCGGTTCAGCTTCGCGGGCAAGCGTTGGAACTTCGACGACCTGCGGGTCACCCCCGACCCGGTGCAGCCCGGCGGTCCGCCGTTGTGGATGGGGGCCACCAGCCTCGCCAGTGCGCTGCGGGCCGCCCGCTTCGACACCCACCTGTTGCCGCAGGGTGCCCGGGCCGACGTGCTCGACCCGTGGCAGTCGGAGCTGCGGGCCACCGACCGTGACCCGGGCAACTACCGGGTCGGCATCATCCGCGGGGTGTTCGTGACCGACGACCCGGAGCGGGAGTGGACGCCCGTGGCGGCCGCCGAGCGGTACCGCCGGGGCGTGTACGGCACCCTGTTGAAGACCGCGAACGATCAGGTGATGGGCGGCCGGCCGCCGAAGGGGGAGCGGCCGAACATCCCGCTGAGCCCGCTGGCATGGACGGTGGGCAGCGTGGACCAGGTGGTCGAGGAGCTCAGCGTGTTCATGGCCGAGCACGGCGTCACCGACCTCGTCACCTGGGGCGGCCCTCCCGGGCTCGCCCCGTCGGTGATGAACGCGTCGCTGGAACGTTTCGCCAAGGAAGTGGTGCCCCGCCTGCGGGCCAACCTGGCCTGACGGCGCAGGCCCGATCCCGCCCGGTGCGTTCCCGCCCGGTGCGTTCCCGCCCGGCGCGTTCCCGGCCGGCCGGGTCGGGCGTTCAGCGGGCGTTCGCGAGGGCGTCGGCCCAGCGACGCAGGTGGACGTCGAAGTCGCGGGTGGGAATGCCGGGGGCGATGACGAACTCGTCCACCCCGACGTCGCGGGCCTGCGCCGCCTTGACCGCCACCTCGTCGGGGGTGTCGGTGGCGATGGGCAGGCCCAGCCGCAGGCTCCAGTCGGGGCCCTGGCTGCGGCCGGCCTCCGCCAGGATGGTGCGCATCTTGCCGATGTGCTCCTCGAGCTCGACGCCGGCCCACCAGCCGTACCAGCCGTCGCCGAGGCGGGCGGCCCGACGCATCGCTGCGGGGGAGTCGCCGCCGACGATGACCGGCACGGTGCCCGACAGCGGGGCCGGCCGCAGCACGGCGTTCTCGAACTCGACGAACTCGCCGTGGTAGGCGGCCCGGTCGTTGGTCCAGGCCTCGCGGATGGCCTCGATGTACTCGTCGGCCCGCTTGCCCCGGCGGGGCCACGGCACGCCGAGCGCCGCGAACTCCTCGTCGGACCAGCCGATGCCGATGCCGAGGTCGAAGCGGCCACCGGCGATGTGGTCGAGGGTCATGACCTCCTTGGCGGTCAGCAGCGCCGGCCGTTCCGGCAGGATCAGCACGCTGGTGGCGAGGCGCAGCTTGGTGGTGACCATGGCGGCGACGGCGCACACGAACAGCGGGTCGTACAGGCCGGTGTCGGGGCCCCAGTTGGGCGAGCCGTCCTCGGTGTAGGGGTACTTGGACTCGTAGGAGGCGAAGAACACCACGTGCTCGGGGGCGTAGAGGGCGTCGAAGCCGACCTCCTCGCAGACCACGGCGAACTCCTTGAGAAAGCCGATGTCCCGTTTCGGCGACCCGCCGAAGGTGGATGCGATGCCGATTCTCATGGTGGGGTCCCTCCCGCTGCTGATGGCCGCACCGTAGCGCCGGGCGAGGTTCGGCGCCGGGGAAACGGGACCGGCCACGTGTTGACACTCCCGTCATTTGTTAGGCATAGTGAACATCGTTGCTTCAGCAAGCGCTACGGGAGGCTGGCGGTGTTCCAGACATACCTGATCGGTCTGCGTGAGGGTCTCGAGGCGTCCCTGGTGGTGGGGATCCTCGTCGCCTATCTGGTCAAGACGGGCCGGCGCGAGCACCTCCCGAAGGTGGCCATCGGGGTCGGCGCCGCAGTGTTGCTCAGCGCCACCATCGGGGCGGTGCTGACGTTCACCTCCCGCGAGATGTCCTTCACCGCTCAGGAGGCCTTCGGCGGGATCATGTCCTTCATCGCCGTCGCCTTCGTGACGTGGATGATCTTCTGGATGCGGTCCACCTCGCAGCACCTCAAGGGCGAGCTGCAGGCGTCGGTCGACAATGCCCTGGCCATGGGCCCCTTCGCCCTGGTCGCCGCCTCCTTCGTGGCCGTGGCCCGTGAGGGCATCGAGACCGCCTTGTTCGTGTGGCCACTCACCCAGGGAAGCAGCGGCGGCGGTGCCGCCAAGCTGTTCGGGGTGCTGGCGGGCCTGGCCACCTCGGTGGTGCTCGGCTATCTGATCTACCGCCGGGCCATCGCCTTCGACCTCGGCAAGTTCTTCCGTTACACCGGCATCGGCCTGGTGATCGTGGCGGCCGGGGTCCTCGCCTACGGGGTGCACGACCTGCAGGAGGCCGGGTGGCTGCCCGGTCTGGCCAACACGGCGTTCGACGTGTCCGGCACCATCCCGCCGGGCAGCTGGTACGGGACCCTGCTCAAGGGCATCTTCAACTTCAACCCCCAGCCCACCTGGCTCGAGCTGGTGGCGTGGTGCTCGTACCTGGTGCCGGTGATGTACCTCTTCCTGCGCCCGCAGCGCACCGCCGCCGCCGACCCGGCTGCGGCGTCGGCCGCCCGGCCTCCGGCCTCGGTGCGCTGAACCGTTCCCGCCCAGAGCCCATCGTTCCCGATCCGACCAAGGAGTCCCGTCATGCGTATCCAGCGGTTTGCCGCCACGGTGTTGCTGTGCTCTGCCTCACTCGGCGTGGCCGCCTGCAGCAGCAGCGGCGACGACGGTGACGCCGGCGGCGGGCTCGAGGTCGCGGTGGCCGGCAGCGACAGCGCCTGCACCCCGGCGTCCACGGAGCTCGCATCGGGCAAGACCACCTTCGTGTTCACGAACTCGGCGAAGGACGTGAGCGAGCTCTACGTGTACGAGGGCTCCAAGGTCGTCGGCGAGGTCGAGAACGTGCTGACCGGCAGCAGCAAGAACCTGACGGTCACGCTGGCCCCGGGCAAGACCTACAAGCTGACCTGCAAGCCCGGCCAGAAGGGCGACGGCTTCTCCACCGAGGTCACGGTCGAGTAGCCCCGGCGGATCCACGTCGTGGCAGGCCGGGGCCACCGGTCCGGCGCGGCCGCGTCGGTGCGATACTCCCGGGATGGCAGGACCGGACGCCCAACCGCAGCACCGTCGCCCCGGCACCGACCCCGGTGACGGGCAGGCGGCGGCCCCGGTCACCGTGCCGGGCGGCTGGTTCGGGCGTGCGTCCGGCCAACGTCGCGTGGTGGTGGTGGCCTTCCTCGGTGTTCTCGGCGGTCTCGGCGCTGCGGCCGTGCTGCCGGTGGCACTGGCTGCGCTGCTCGGCTGGGATCTCGCCGCCGTGGCGCTCGTCGGCTGGGTGTGGCTTGCCGTGGGTCGTCTCGACCCGGAGCAGACCCGCAGTGTGGCCACCCTCGAGGACAACAGCCGAGTGGCTCGCACCGTCGCGGTGGTGGCGGCCAGCGTGGCCAGCCTGCTCGGGGCCGGGGTGGCGCTCGCCGCCAGCCACGATCTGCCCCGCGGTCAGCGCACCGCAGTGCTGGCCGCCTGCGCCGGCACGGTGCTGCTGTCGTGGCTGGTGGTGCAGACCGAGTTCGCCCTGCACTACGCCCGCCAGTACTACCGGAACCCGCTCGGTGGGATCGACTTCGGACGGGACCAGCCGGACTACGGCGATTTCGCCTACCTGGCCTTCACCGTCGGCATGACGTTCCAGATCTCCGACACCACCATCACCAACCGGACGATCCGCCGCACGGTGACCCGTCATGCACTGTTGGCCTACCTGTTCGGCGCCATCATCCTCGCCGTGATGGTCAACGTCATCGCCGGCTTGGTCAACTGAGCGGCAGCTCGAGGCCGGGACCGACCGATCGGGCTCAGCCAGGCACCACGACGTTGGCGGTTGCGGCCACCGACGTGCCGTAGGTGTTGGTGGCCACGACGCTCACCAGCGCTGGCCCCGCAGGGGCGCTGATGGTCGCGGATCGGGCGGTTGCGGGCAGGGTGAGCGAGCGCGAGCCGACCGTCACCCGGTAGGTGACGACCACCCCGAGCTCGGGGGGCCGCCAACCGACCAGCACCTTGCCCCGTGAGGTGCTGGTCCCGATCGCGGTCGGGGCGGTCGGTGCCGAGCGGGGCAAGGGCGTGACCGTGCCGAGCTGGGTGACCTGGCCGTCCCGTGCCCCGTGCAACACCGTCACCGACACCGCCAGCGGCGACTCGCTCGGCAGGTCGGTGAAGGTGGCCGAGCTCTGGTTGCCGTTGAGGGTCGTCGTCGAGCTGCCGACCGTGACCCGGTAGCCGGTCACCGGCTCGGCGCCCTGGAAGGCCTTGACCAGGCGGAACGACACGGTTGCCGAGCCGTAGCCGGCGGTGACGCTGCCGGTGGTGGCCGGCGAGGCGGCACCGGTGGTGGCGAACGACGCGGTCGACGTGGCCCGGCCCGGCCCGATCAGCACCGCCCCGACGCTGACCGGCAGCCTTCCGGCGGGCAGGTCGCCGAACGTGGCCCGGTACGGCCCCTCGGCGGGCAGCGTGACGATCGAGGAACCGACCTGCACCCGGTAGCCACTGATGCGGGCGCTGTAGCTGCCGGCGAGTGGGCTGAAGGTGACGGTGGCGGTGCTGTCGAAGCCCCGGACGGTGACGTTGCCCGGGCCGGGCAGGGTGATGCTCGGCAGCTTCTCCACCGGCGTCGGGGTCTTGGGCGGGGTCAGCGGCAACGGCGGTGCGCCCGGGGCGAGCGCAGCGATGGCTGCGGCGGCGTCGACGCGTCCGCTGCCCATGCCCTCGAGGCCGGCCGGTCGCTCGGCGGTGGCGGCGAGCAGGAAGCGCAGCTGCGCCGGGTTCAGCGCGGGGGCGGCGGTCCGTACGATGGCGGCCACGCCGGCGGCGGCCGGTGCGGCCATCGAGGTACCCGACATCGAGGCGTAGCCGCCGCCCGCATAGGTCGACACGATGTCGGCGCCCGGAGCGGCGAGGGTGACCTCGCCGTAGTTCGAGAACGAGGCCCGCAGGTCCTGCCGGGTCGTGGCCGCGACCGACACGACGTTGGACAGGCCGGTCCAGTAGCCGGCGGGGAACGGTCCGGCCGAGGTGAGGTAGGTCCCGGTGTTGCCGGCGGCGGCGAACACCAGCACCCCGCGGGTGCCGGCATAGGCCAGGGCGTTGCGCAGGGCCGAGGACGGGGTGGAGGTGCCCCACGAGGCGTTGATGAGGTGCGCGCCGTTGTCCGCGGCGTAGGTGATGGCGGCGATCGCGGCGGACAGCTGCAGGGTGCCGCCGCTGTCGGCGACCTTGAGGCTCATGATCCGGGCGTCGGGGGCGATGCCGGCGACGCCGACGCCGTTGCGGGCGGCGGCGATGATGCCGGCCACATGGGTGCCGTGCGGGCCACTGGCCCCGGCCGCCACACCCGGCACGCTGTCGTTCTGGCCGAAGTCCCAGCCGACGCAGTCGTCGACGAAGCCGTTGTGCTCGTCGTCGACCCCGTTGTCACAGGTCTCACCGGGGTTGCGCCACAGCTGGCCGGCGAGGTCGGGATGGTCGAGCTGGGTGCCGGTGTCGATCACCGCGACGACCACCCCGGCACCGGTGCTGGTGGCCCACGCCGCCGGCGCGCCCACGTCGGCCCCGGCTGTGCCACCGGAGCGTCCGTCGTTGGCGAGGTGCCACTGGCTGCCCTGGTAGGGATCGTCGAACAGCTGCAGGCTGCGATCGGGCTCGACCGCTGCCACCCCGGGCAGCGACGCGAGCTGGGCGGCGCTGAGGGTGGTGGTCACCTTCGCGGTGCGCCCGGCCAACGGTGCGGCGTCGACGACGTCGCTGCGCGCGTCGAGGGGCTGCAGGGCCCGGTCGAGCCGCTGCAGCTGCGCGGCGTCGGTCGCATCGGCCACGGTCGGTACGGCGGTGCTCTCGAAGGTGACGACGTAGGCGGTGGGCTTCGCCGCGGGTTGCGCACCTGCCGTGGCGGGGACGCTCAGCAGCGCAAGTGCCACGGCGCCGAGCGCCATCTTCCGACTTGCCCGCATAGGTGTTCCGGCTCCCCGCTCGTGGCTCGCTGACCGCTCCGGAGAAGGGATACCGCGCCCGATGGAGTGGGGGACACCTCCCCGATGAGGAAATCGCCGAGCGCCTGGGTGATCCCCTGCGGACCGTATGGCGTGGACGACGCGGTGCGAGCGCTCCGGGCGGGCGAACGGGTCGGTGCGGGTCAGATGTTGAAGGCGAAGGTCTGGCTGGCCAGGCCGAGCAGGCGGCCCGAGGGCGACCAGGCCCGCAGGTCGCCGTGGGCCGCGCCACCACCGACGGCGCCGAGGCGCACATCGAGCAGCAACCACTCGGCGGCCTCGAGCGCCACCACCCGGACGGTGTTGTCGAGGCTCGAGGCCGGTTTCTCGGTCTCCTGCAGCACCAGCCGGAAACCGGCCGGTACGTAGTCGCCGAGCATGGCCAGCCCCGCCGCTGTCTGGTGCATACCGTCAGGCATGCGGACCCAGAACGACACCGTCCCGGCGTCGGCGTCCTGGGCGGCGACGCGCAGATCGACGGTGCGGTGGAACGAACCCTCCGGCTCGACGCCGAGCGCATAGGGCGGGCAGTCCTCGGGTCGGGGGACCACCGGGGGTGTCCCCCAGGTGCGCACGGTGCCACCGGGCCGTTGCCCGAACGCGCCGCCGAAGTTGGCCACGAGCCGGTCGCCGACGGTGGCGACCGCACGGGCCTGGCTGGTGCGGTTGCCTGCCGAGTCGATCTGCACGGTGTAGGTGACCGTCTCACCCACGGTGGCACGGCCCACGTACTGGGCGGTCGCCCAGGTGAGCGGCCGCCCGGTGGCCGCCTCGATGGCGGTCGCTGCGGTGGCCAGCGAGCAGCCCCCGTGCAGGTTCCCGGTGCGTCCGCACAGGCGGGGCACGACGGTGAGCTGCCAGCACTGCGCATCGGGTTCGACGCGTCGAAGCCCGAGCCAGGCGCCGTCGCCCAGCGGTCGGGTCGGTTCGGCGGACTCGGCAGCACCGGGGTCTTGGGCCATGGCGCATTCTGGCCGATCGGACCCGGGGCCGGGCAACGCCGGACCGTGACCGGCGTCGCCAGGCGTCGTAGCATGGCGGCACACCGAGTGAGCCGGGGGGCTTGTCATGCACGATCTGGTCGTTCGCAACGGACGGGTGGTCGACGGGACCGGCGCTGCGGCCCGCATCGCCGACGTCGCCGTCGACGGGGGACGAATCACCGCCGTCGGCTCGGTGGCCGAGGCCGGCCGCACCGAGATCGACGCCGAGGGCCGTCTCGTCACCCCGGGCTTCGTGGACATCCACACGCACTACGACGGCCAGGTGGTCTGGGACCCGGCGCTGAGCCCGTCGTCGTGGCACGGGGTGACGACCGTGGTCATGGGCAACTGCGGTGTGGGCTTCGCCCCGGTCCGTCCGGACCGCCACGAGTTCCTGATCAGCGTGATGGAGGGTGTCGAGGACATCCCCGGCGCGGCGTTGGCCGAAGGGGTCACCTTCGACTGGGAGTCCTTTCCCGAGTACCTCGACGCCATCGAGGCCCTGCCCCGGCTGATCGACGTCGGCGCCCAGATGCCGCACTCCGCGCTGCGGGTGTTCGTCATGGGTGACCGGGGCCGCGATCACGAGGAGCCGGCAACCGCCGAGGAGATCGCCGAGATGCGCCGGCTCACCGCCGAGGCGCTGCGGGCCGGCGCCCTGGGCTTCACCACCTCGCGCACCATCAACCACCGTGACCGCGACGGCAACCAGATCCCCACCCTCACCAGCGCCCCCGCCGAGCTGTGGGGCATCAGCGAGGCGCTGCGCGAGGCCGGGTTCGGCCACCTCGAGATCGTGTCGGACTTCGGCGATCTCGACAAGGAGTTCGAGATCTTCCGGGGCCTCGCCGACGGTGGCGACGCCCCGCTGTCGATCCTGCTGGTGCAGAACGACCAGAGCCCCCAGCGCTGGCGCGAGGTGCTCGAGCGCATCGGCGAGGCACGCGCCGCCGGGCACGACCTCACCGCGCAGGTCGCCATCCGGCCGGTGTGCCTGCTGCTCGGCCTCGAGTCGTCGATGCACCCGTTCATCACCTGCCCGACGTACCGGCGTGAGCTCGCCGCCCTGCCGCGCAGCGAGCGGGTGGCCCGCATGCGCGACCCGCAGATCCGCGCCGCGCTGATCGAGGAGCACCAGCAGCGCACCCGGGGCATGTCGGGCATCGTGGCGCAGTCCTTCCACAAGATGTTCCCGCTCGGTGAGCCGCCCGAGTACGAGCCCCGCCCCGAGGACAGCATCGAGGCCCGGGCCGCTGCGGCCGGGGTGGCCCCGGTGGAGCTGGCCTACGACCTGCTGCTCGAACGCGACGGCCGGGAGCTGATGCTGTTCCCCCTGGCCAACTTCACCGACGGTGATCTCGAGGTGATCCGTGAGATGAACCTCAGCGAGTACACCGTCCCGGGCCTGTCCGACGGCGGCGCCCACTGCGGCGTCATCTGCGACGCCAGCTATCCGACGTACATGCTGACCCACTGGGTGCGCGACCGGCAGCGGGGCGAGCGGTTGCCGTTGGAGTACGTGGTGCGCCGGCAGTGCCGTGACACCGCCCGCCAGGTCGGCCTGCAGGACCGGGGCACGCTCGAGCCGGGCATGCTGGCCGACCTCAACGTCATCGACTTCGACGCGCTGACCCTGCACGCCCCGGAGATGGTCTTCGACCTGCCCGCCGGTGGTCGCCGCCTGGTGCAACGTGCCGATGGGTATGTCGCGACCGTCAAGCGGGGCGAGGTCATCTACCGCAACGGCGAGGCCACCGGGGCGATGCCCGGCCGGCTCATCCGCGGTCCGCAGCAGGCCTGAAGCGGGGCGGCCGCCGGCCGCAGAGCGACCGTTCCAGCAGCATCCGTACCCTCCGGTCTTGCAGTCAGTCCTGCTCCGGCAGGTCCGGATCGCCCGGCGCAGTGCTCGCAGCGCCGAGGTCGGTGATGCGGTACACGTAGCGCGATCGTGGGGAGTGCTCGACCCGTACCCTGCGGTACAGGCCGATCGCAGGATCGTGTCCGGGAAAGGCCCTAAGCGTGGTGGCCCCACGGCCGTCGTCCACGACGCTGAACCGAACCGTTGTGGTGCGGTGCCGGCCCGCCGGCACCGTGCGCTCGGGGACGGCGACCAGGACGCCGTCGGTGTGGGTGCGGGCCGAGCCGTCGGCGAGGGTGGCCACCAGAACCGGCAGCCAACGGCGCACCGTGGCTGCCGACAGCAGCAGCGGCAGCCCGACCAGCAGACCGAGCGCCGGCACGGTCGCTGCGTCGAGGCGGTGCCACTGCGGGCCCGCCGAGCGACGCAACGTGGCGCCGGTCCCGCTGAGCAACAGCCAACCGATCGCGGCCAGGCCTGCTGCCCCCAGCAGGCTGTTGCGCGCGGCGATGACGGCCATGGCGCGCGGTGGACGGGCCGGGGCGACCAGCCTGGGGACCCGCACCCGGACCTCCCGCCAGCGGCCCCCGGCCGGGCTCCACACCACGTCGTCGTGCTCGTCGACCAGGGGGAAGGTGCCGGCCACGTCGGGGGCGGCACCCAGCGCACACGCGTACGCCAGATGGCGGTCCCAGACCCGGACCGCGTCGGCCTGCAGCCCGGTGAACGTCCCGCCGTCGCGGTACCAGCGCCGCACACCGAGCCAGTGCCGGGCCGCACGACGGCCGGCCGGGGTGGGCACCGGACCGCGGCGGGCATGGACCCCGGCTGCCACTGCCACCGCGGCGACGATCGCCGCCAGGCCGAAGGCGGCCGGCCACCCGGTGGTCGCAACGACGGCGGCGGTGTCGGTGGTCGCGGTGAGGGCTGCGGGCCGGGTCCGGTCGAGGAAGGCGTGCACCGGAACCGCCAGGGCCGCGGTCCAGCCGGCCCACCACACCGCGGTGAAGGCCCCACGCCGTGGTCGGGCCAGTCCTGCGGCCACGGCCTCGGCCTCGACGGCGCGGCGGAAGCGGTGGAACCAGTCCGGACCGGCGGCGGCCAGCAGCGCCGGAGCGGGCAGGGTGGCATCGACCGCGTGGGCGGCGACCAGTTCCACGACGTGCCGCTCGAACGGCCTGAGGTCGGGCGAGCCGTCCTGACCGGTGGTGCCGGTGCGCACACGGATGAGCTGCGCGCCGTCGCCGAGCCGCTCGACGGTCAGGTGCCGACGGGCGGCGAGGTCGACCAGCGTCGCCGATGCGGCGGCATGGGTGACCGCCCAGCGGTGCACCAGCAGGTTGGCCACCGCCGGAGCGTCCGGCCCCGGCACGGCGGTGACCGCGACGGCCGCCACCCGGCGCCGCCAGGTCAGGGCGGACAGCACACGGGCCGGTAGGCCGCTCGACACGGAGCGGCCCACCGCCCAGGCCACCACCAGCACCAGTGCGAGTGCCGGCCACGGCCCGGAGCCGGTCGGTCCGGCTGCGAGGGTGCAGGGTGGCAGTCCGAGGAGCACGGGCCCACCCTCGCGCGTGGTCCGGGTGTCCCGCCGCCTCGAACCGGCCGTTGCCGGGCTCGAACCGGCCGTTGCCGGGCTCGGACCCGCCCGGACCGGCTCGGGCCGGCCTGCTCGGTCGTTCAGCCGCCGGCCGGTCCGGTCCGCACCAGGACCTCCTGGGTGCACGTGGCGACGAGGCGGCCCTCGGCGTCGTGGAGCTGACCCAGGGCCAGGCCGCGAGCCCCCGACGTGACCAGCGGGCGCTGGACGAACAGCAGCCAGTCGTCCACCCGGAACGGCCGGTGGAACCACATGGCGTGGTCGAGGCTGACCACCATCAGGTGCTCACCGGTCCAGGTCAGCCCGTGCGGGGTCAGCACGTTGTCCGAGATCGACTCGTCGGCCACGAACGCCGCGATGGCCCGGTGCAGGTGCGGGTCGTCGCCGACCGGGCGGGCGGTGCGCCACCACACCCGGATGCCGTCGTCCTCGGCCGGGCCGGCCGCGGCCCACGGGGCATGGGCGTAGCGCAGCTGCACCGCTCGTGGCCGGTTCGTCCAGTACTCGTCGAACACCGGGGCGTCGCAGCCGGCGAGCAGCTCGCCGAGCTCGGCGAGGCCCTCCGGGCCGGCGAGCTCGCCCTGGTGCAGCGGCGGGGCCTGCCACTCGAGGCCCTCCTCATCGGCCTGGAACGAGGCGGTGAGGCGGAACAGTTCGCGTTCGCCGCGCAGGGCCCGGACCTCGCGGTGGGCGAAGGTGCCGCCGTCACGGATGCGTTCCACCCGGTACTCGATGTCGCCGACGGCCGGACCGCCGGACACGAAATAGGCGTGGAAGGAATGGATGGACCGCCCCGCCGGAGCGGTTCGGCAGGCTGCGGCCACTCCCTGACCGAGCAGGTGGCCACCGAAGATGCCGTAGTCGTTGGGGATGTCGCCGGGACCGACGAAGGTGTCGGGGCCGGTCTCGGTGAGGTCGAGGGCGGCGAGCAGCCCGTCCAGCGCGTCGGCGGTGTCATCGGTCACCGTCGCAGCGTGGTTGCCGCCCGCTGCGACCGTCAACTCGCGCCCGCGGTCGGCGCGGTCCGCGCGGTCCGCGCAGCCCGCGCAGCCCGGGCGTCAGCGCGGCAGGAGGGTGCTCACGAGCTCGCTGATGACCTTGATGCCCAGGGCCCCGTCCTGGCGGGTCAGCAGGTACAGGGCCTGGATGCGGTGATAGGGACGACCGTCGAGGTCCCAGCGGGTGGCGGTCGCCACGACGCCGAGCCGGGGGCCGCGGCTGCTGCGGGCGTCGGGGTCGACCGGCGGCGGCGCCAGGGTGCCCAGCGGGGCCAATGCGTCCACGGTGGAGTGGGCCCAGTAGTCGGGGAGTTGGCCGAGCAACGACGCCGGGTCGGTGAGGATCGGCAGGGTGCGGCCCACCCCGGCCTCCTCGGCGCCGGGAGCCGGCAGCACGGTCACCGGGGGATGGAAGCAGGCGGCGAACGCCGCGCCGTCCCGCGCATTGAACGCGTCCATGTACCGCTCGAAGAAGGCCGCGACCTCCGCCGCCGGGTCGGTGGCCTGGCCGGCAGCCGGGTGGGTGCGACGGTCGGTGGGCGGGTCGGTGGGGGCGGTGCTCACGGCTCCGTCCTAGCACGGCGCCGGTGGCGGCGCGGTAGGTTCCCCCCGCACGACTTGCGGAGGTCCACATGCAGTTCGGTTTCAGCGCACCGTTCCGGGGCCCGTTGGCGACCCCGTCGGCCCTGCGGCGCATCGCGTCCGCCGCCGACCGTCTCGGCTACGGGGTGGTGTCGGTGTCGGACCATCTGCTGGTACCGCGCCGGATCAGCCCGAACTATCCCTACAGCGACAGCGGCGAGTTCGCCTGGTCGGCCGACGGCAGCACCGACTGCATGGAGCAGTTCACCCTGCTGTCGTGGCTGGCGGCGGCCACCGAGCACGTCAAGCTGCTGACCTCGGTGATTGTTGTGCCGCACCGCAACCCGGTGTTCATGGCCAAGTCGCTGGCCACCACCGACGTGCTCTCGGAGGGCCGGGTGATCGTCGGGATCGGCGCCGGCTGGATGCGCGAGGAGTTCGAGGGCCTGAACCTGCCCGACTTCGACGCCCGGGGCCGGGTGACCGACGAGTACGTGACGATCATGAAGCGGCTGTGGACCGAGCAATGGGCTGCCTACGACGGCGAGTTCTTCCGCTTCGCCGAGGTGGCGGCCGACCCCAAGCCGGTCCAGCAGCCCCACCCGCCGGTGTGGGTGGGCGGCGAGAGCCTGGCCGCGCTGCGCCGCACGGTGGCCCTCGGCGACGGCTGGTACCCCTTCGGCACCAACCCCAAGTTCCGCATGGACCGCGTCGAGGACTTCGTCACCCGACGCGACAAGCTCTTCGCCATGGCCGGCGACGCCGGCCGTGACCCGGCCTCCATCGCCCTGGCCTACAACTGCGCCTTCCACGACGAGACCGAACGGACCCGTCCCGAAGGCGGCCGACTGGCCTTCACCGGCTCGCCGCAGCAGCGGGCCGAGGACATCGCCGCCCTGGCCGACGCCGGGGTGAGCACCATGATGGTCAACGTCACCGCCAACGACCTCGACCGCATGCTGGCCCGTATGGAGGCCTTCGCCGCCGAGGTCATGCCGCTGGTCTGAGCCGCAGCGGCCTGTCCGCGACGATCAGCGGCGTTCGAACCAGGGCTCGATGTCGATCTCGACGCCCTCGGTGAGGTGCGCGGTCATCGAGTACATGCCGACGTGCAGCAACACCTCGATCAGCTCGCGCTCGTCGAGGTGGGCCGCGGCGGCCGCCCAGGTGGCGTCGCTGATACGGACCTCGGCCACCGACTCGCGTGCCAGGGCCACCACCGCCCGGCCGGCCTGGTCGAACCGTTCGTCCTCGACGTCGGCGCGCAACGGCTCGCCGGCCTCGAGGGCGTCGATCTGGGCCTGCGCCACGCCGACGGTGAGGGCCAGGTTGGCGTGCTTGCCGAACTCGTAGGCCGCGCCCTTGGCGTGGCTGACGGCCAGGATGGTCAGCTCCCGCAGCCGGGGGTCGAGCACGGTCCCGTTCCGCAGTTCGTTGGCGAAGGCGACGAAGGCGCTGAGCACCGAGGGGGAGTGCCCGACCGTGCCGTGCAGGTTGATGCGCGGGCCGTTCCGGCCGACCATCACCGCCTGGTAGGCGCTGCCGTAGGGCTCGGGCAGCTGGTCGACGTCGACGGGTTCGATGCGGGCCATGGGTTCCTCCGGGGAACGGGTTCCAGGTCGGGGGTCAGTCCGCCCACCAGGCGAGACGGGCGCCGGACAGGTGCTCGGTGACCGGCGGGCCGTCGACGGTGTGGACCACGGCCTGGGTCGAGCCGGCGGCGTCCACCGCCGGGGCCACCAGCTGCCTGCCGTCGGCGGACCATACCGCATGGCTCTGGGCGTACTGCTCGAAGAACGGGAGCACCTCGCGCAGCCAGGTGACCGACGGCCGGAACGGGGCGAGCCGGCGGACGCCGTCGCCCTCGTGGACGATCCATTGCAGCTCGCTCGGTCCGGCGGGCACCACCGCGGCGAGCCGGCGGGCGTCGGGCGACCAGAAGAACGCGGCGGTCGGCTCGGTGGTCACGGTGGTGCGTTCGGCGGTGAGCAGGTCGATGATGACCAGGGCGGTGCGCTCGTCCTCGGTGTCCAGCAGGGCGAGACGCCGCCCGTCGGGGTCGAGGCAGAACCGTCCGGCCCCGGCCCGCACGCCGAGGGGGGTGATCTCGCCGTCGGGCCGGGCGCTGACCAGCTCGTCCCCGGCGACGAAGATGACCGTGCCGTCCGGCGTCCACCACGGGGCGATGAACCGGCCGGCGTCCTCGCTGAGCAGCAGCGGGGCCCCGCCGTCCGCAGGGGCGATGAGGACGCGTTCGCCGGCGTGCACGGCGAGCTGCGTGGCGTCCGGCGACCACGACCAGAACAGCGGCTGGCCCCGTTCGATGATGCGCAACTCGCCGGTGCCGACGTCGGACACGGTGAGCTCGAGCCCGAGCGGTCCCGGCGAGAGGTGGCTGAGGTAGCGGCCGCACGGGCTCGGGCAGAGGTAGAACGCGCTGACGCCGCGCAGCAGGACCAGGTTGGACTCGGTGTCCTCGACGTGCAGGCGCAGCTCACGGGTGCCGTCGGGGTCGTCGTCGTCGAGGGCCCAGGTGGTCCACTGGCCGGTCCGGGACCAGGCTGCGGTGCGGGCCGGGGTCCGCCCGCCGGCCCCGCCGACGGTGGGCAGGTCGTCGAAGGCGAAGCGGGCGCCGCTGTCGAGGTCGCCGACGACCACCCGGCCGGCGGGGTCGATCAGCAGCAGACAGCGCACGGCTCCACTCTTCCAGATCCGGCATCTGCCTGACGTCCCCGGCACCACCTCGATCCGAATGCCAATAATGTTGATAAGGATAGTCGGAATTAGCTAGGGTCCTCCCCGATGTCGTACGCGCCCGCCCCGCTGCAGCTCACCGATGCCGATCTCGACGTGCTCAACGAACGGTTCGAGACCGCCTCCGCCGACAGCGTCATCGCCTGGGCGGTGGAGGCCTTCGGAGACGGTCTGGTGCTGACCACCTCGCTGTCCGACGCGCTGCTCGTCGACCTGGTGCTGGCGGTGTGTCCGACCGTGCCGGTGGTCTTCGTCGACACCGGCTACCACTTCCCCGAGACCCTCGAGACCCTGGGGGAGGTGCGCCGGCGCTACCACCCGCAACTGGTGGTCGTCTCCTCCGACGCCCCGGCGCTCGACCTGTGGCGGACCGACCCCGACGCCTGCTGCGCGCAGCGGAAGGTGCAGCCGCTCGACACCGCCCTCGCCGGCCGCACCGCCTGGTTCAGCGGTCTGCGCCGGGCCGATTCGGCCGAGCGCGCCGACACCCCGGTGCTGCAGCGCGACCGCCGTGGCCTGGTGAAGATCAACCCCATCGTCACCTGGAGCGACGAGCAGGCCGAGGCCTACAGCCGCCGGCACCGCGTGGTGCGCAACGCCTTGCTCGACCAGGGCTACCCCTCGGTGGGTTGCTGGCCCTGCACCCGGGCGGTCGCCCCCGGCGAGGATCGCCGAGCCGGCCGCTGGGCGGGTCAGGGCAAGACGGAGTGCGGTCTGCACCTGTGATCTGCCGCCGCTTCGGAACGCTCGGTCCGCGCCGTCGGCCGGCCCTGCCCCCGGTTCGGGTCGGGGCCGCCTACGATCGGGGCTGATCCGGCCGGGTGCCGGCTCGCCTCCATACCATATGGTATGGACGTGTGGCTGCAGGGGGAGATCCGATGGGCGCCGGTGCACAGGGCATCGAGTTCGAGGTGGTGCAGGGCTGGGAGCAGCTGCCCGAGGGCTGGAGCTTCGTGGACGTCGCCGGCGTCGCCACCGACTCCGCCGATCGGGTGTACGTGTTCTGCCGGGGTGAGCACCCCGTCATCGTGTTCGACCGGGACGGCCGGTTCCTCGACGCCTGGGGCGAGGGCGTGTTCACCAACGCCCACGGCATCTGCATCGGCCCCGACGACACCGTCTACTGCGCCGACAACGGTGACCACACCGTGCGGGTGCTGCGCACCGATGGCACCCTGATCCGTACCCTCGGCCAGGCCGGGGTGGCCTCCGACACCGGCTTCGTGCCCTGGACCCATCCGGTCACCCGTTCGGCAGGCCCGTTCAACATGGTCACCAACGCCGCGCCCGGCCCTGATGGCCGGCTCTACGTGGCCGACGGCTACGGCAATGCCGCCGTGCACGTGTTCGGCCCCGACGGCGACCACCGCTTCTCGTGGGGCGAGCCCGGCACCGGGCCGGGTCAGTTCCGCCTGCCGCACGGCATCGCTGTGGACCGCTCGGGCCGGGTGTACGTGGCCGACCGTGAGAACTCGCGCATCCAGGTGTTCACCGCCGAGGGTGCCTACCTCACCGAGTGGACCGACGTGCTGCGGCCCGACGACGTCTACATCGACGCCGACGAGAACTGCTACGTCGCCGAGCTCGGCTACCGGGCCGGGAAGATGCCTTCGTCGATGATGGCGCCCGCACCGGCCGGGCCATCCGGGCACGACCCGCATGCGCGGGTCTCGGTGTTCACCCTCGACGGCGAGATCGTGACCCGATTCGGCAACGACGACGCCTGCGCACCCGGGAGCTTCTTTGCCCCGCACGGCCTGTGGGCCGACTCGCACGGCGACCTCTACGTCGGTGAGGTGATCGCCGCCGGTGGGGGCCGGGCCGGGCTCGTGCCGCTCGACTGCCACGCCCTGCAGAAGTTCGTCCGGGTCCGTCGCTGAGGTCCGGCTCGTCCCGTCCGGCCGGCCCGGCCGGGTGGCCGGTCAGGCCGGCAGGGCGTGGGCGCAGGCCAGGTGGACGCCCGCTTCGAGCACCCGGTCGGTGATGACGAAACCCGCCGGGTTCGGTCCCGGGGTGAGGGTGAGGGCGCGCAGCCGGTCGGTCAGGCCGTCGTGACCGGTCTTGACGTAGGCCTCCTTGCGGGTCCAGCAGCGGAAGAAGGCCAGGTCTGGGTCCGCAGCGCCGGCGAGGTAATCCAGTTCTGCCGGGCTGAGGACCCGCGACGCCAGGTCCAGGTCCCACGCCTGGTGCCGGACGAGCTCGACATCGACGCCGATCGGCTGCGTGCCGAGCGCGACGACCACGTGCTCGCCGGCATGGGAGGCGCTGACGTGCAGGCCCGAGTGCGCCGCCGGTCCGCCGAGGACCGGCCGGCCGCGGCCCACGGTGGTGAACGCCACCGCTGCCGGTTCGAGGCCGAGCGTCTCGCCGACCAGGCGGCGTAGCGCAGCCCGGGCGCACACGAACCGCCGGCGGTCGTCGTCGTGGTGCAAGCGGGCCGCCCTGGCCCTTTCGTCGACCGACAGCAGGTCCAGGTCGGCGGTGGGGTCCTCGTCCCGGCCGAGCCCGATCCGCAGGTGCAGCACGACGGTCCCTGCCGGCAGGTCGAGCCCGGCCGTCGCTTCCGCTCCGGGCGGGCGGGTCGCAGGGGTTGTTCCGCGGGCCACCGTCACCGGTCGAACTCATCGAGGAAGCGTTCGACGGCGACGGCCACGGCCGCGACCCGCGGTGGCTGGAGGAAGGAGTCGGGGCCGAGGTGGGTGCCGGGTACGGTGAGCAGCTGCGGTACTGCGCCGGTGAGCAGGGTCCATCGTTCGACGGCCGGACCTGCGGAGCTCTGGGTGTGGCGGTTCTCGCTGTGTACCAGCAGGGTCGGCACGGCTCGTGGCAACGGAGCCGGCCGGTAGCCGGGCAGAACCCGGCGGTGGTGCACATGGTTGAGGCTGCCCAGCACGACCGGGTCGACGGTTCGGCCCCGTACGCCGGCCACGCGCAGCTGCAGCTTGCGTTGGAGGTCGGCCCGGAAGCCGGAGCGGCGCCGGTACCACTGCGGCGGGGTCATCCGGTTCCAGTCGAGCGGCGGGTCGAGCAGTACCAGGGCGGCGACGGGGATACCGGCCAGCAGCAACCGCCGTGCCGCCTCGAAGGCCACCAAGGCGCCGGAGGAGAACCCGCCGAGCAGGGTCGGGCTTGCGATCTCGGCGGTACGGATCGCCGACGCTGCATCGACTCCCATGGCCTCGACCGACGGGGCGAAGCGCCCCGATCCGCTGATGCCCCGAGCCTCGACCCCGCGCAGGGTCCGGCCTGCCGGGTAGTGCGCCACCATCCGCTCGTAGTGGAACAGGAAGCCGCCCGACGGGAACGCCAGGTGCAACGGTGACCCCTCCGTACCGTGGCGCATGGTCACCAGCCACGACGCCGGGTCGCGGTCCGCCCGCCAACGTGCCGTGGCCGGATTCTGCCCGTGTGCCCGCAACGCACCGGCCGACGCCTGTGCCGGGGTGCGGGCCGCCGTGGTCGGCCCGGCAGGGGTGGGCTGCACGGCGACGGTCAGACGAGAGGCCAGTGTGGTCGGGGTGGG
Source organism: uncultured Acidimicrobiia bacterium (assembly GCA_903921205.1). Taxonomy (GTDB): domain Bacteria; phylum Actinomycetota; class Acidimicrobiia; order Acidimicrobiales; family CAIXPF01; genus CAIXPF01. Next base: position 48,302 of record CAIXPF010000204.1, read on the forward strand.
GTGCTCGAACAGGGTGCTCAACGGCAGCGACACCCCGTGGCGACGCTCGAGCAGGCCGAACAGCCGCACAGCGAGCAGCGAGTGGCCTCCGGCCTCGAAGAAGTCGGTGTCGGCGTCCGCTTCGGGTTCGTCGAGGATCTCCCGCCACAGTTGCACCAGGTCGTCGACCGCGACGGGCCGTCGGTCGGGACGGTCGCCGGCTCCGATCGGCTCGGCCCGATAGCCCGGCCCGGTACGGTCCGGGTGGGTACGGTCCGGGTGGGTACGGTCCGGGTGGGTACGGTCCGGGTGGGTACGGTCCGGGTCTGCCGGGGCGACCGATTTGAGCTGCTCGGACGCTGCCGGTCCGGCCTCGCGGAGAGCGGCCCGGTCGGGCTTGTCGCCGGGGGTCCGGGGAAGCCGATGGTGGACGACGATCTCGGCCGGGACGAACGCGACGGGCAACTGTGTCGCCAGGGCCCGCCGGAGCTCGGCTGCGGTGAGGTCGGTGGTCTCGACATGGGCGGTCAGGGTCGGTTGGCCGTCAGCTCCGAGCTGACCGAGCACCACGGCATCGCGGACGCCGGGCAGGCGACGCAGCGTGGCCTCGATCTCGCCCGGTTCGACGCGGACCCCGCGTATCTTCACCTGATCGTCGACCCGTCCGAGGAAGTCGAACCCGCCGTCGGGCCTGACCGCCACCCGGTCGCCGGTGCGATACCAGCGGGTACCGTCGAGGATGACGAAACGCGCGGCGTCGAGCTCGGGCCGTCCCAGATAGCCCTGTGCCAGCTGCGGTCCGCCCAGCAGGAGCTCGGCCTCGTCGAGCCGGGTGACCACGCCCGGTAGCGGGATACCGATCGGTACCCGTCCGGTGCGGTCGAGCACGCCGGGTGCGAGGTCCGCGGTGGTGGCCGCCACCGTGCACTCGGTCGGCCCGTAGGAGTTGATCAGGCGGACCCGGTCGCCCACCATCCGGTGCCAGCGGCGAACCGCCTCGGGATCGGCGGCCGCGCCGCCGATGATCACCAGGCGCACCGAATCGGGCAGGCGTGCGGCGTTCTGATGCAGCGCGTCCACCAGCACGTGCCAGTAGCTGGTCGGCAGGTCGAGGACGGTGACGCCCTGATCGGCGGCGTGCCGGAGGAGGCCGTCAACGGAGCCGAGGCGAAGACCGCCGTCGCCCACGAGGGCGCCGCCGGCGGCAAGGGTGCAGAAGATCTCCTCGACGGAGGCGTCGAAGCCGTAGGAGTGGAAGCGCAGCAGACGGTCCTGCGGGCCGAGCCCGTAGCGGGTGATGGCGACGCCGACGAACGCGTCGAGTGCCCGGTGCGACACCGCAACCGGGGAGGGACGTCCGGTCGAACCGGAGGTGCCGATCACGTAGGCGAGGTCGTCGGGGCCGGCATCGACCTCGGACGCGGTAGCTGCACCGTCGGCGGTCTCGCTCGGCCGGCCGACCCCGGTCGCGGTCTCGCCGTCGGCCCCGCCGTCTCGGCCGTCGAGGAGCAGGACCACGAGGCCGGCCGGCCGGCCGTCGACGACGCGGTCGGCGATCACGAGGGTCAACGCCACGTCCTCGAGCAGCAGGTCGCGCCGGGCCGGTGGCAGCTCGGCCGGAAGGGGGAGGTAGCCGGCCCCGCAACGGTGCACCGCCAACAGGGCGACGACCTGATCGACGCCGGCCTCGACCGTGACCCCGACCAACGATCCCGGCCCGACCCCGGCCCGACGGAGACGACCGGCCAGGCCGGTGACCAGCGCGTCGAGCTCGCAGCGCGAGAGCGTCCGGTCGACGTCCACGAAGGCCGGCCGGTCCGGCTCCACCCCGGCGAGCCGGGCGATGATCCTGGCCGGCGTGGCCGGGGTCGGCCGGGGTTGCAGCAGCCGGTGCAGCTCGCCCCGGTCGACCTTGCCCGAGGGTGCCACGGGCAGGTGATCGACGAAGCGGACGATCCGGGGCAGGGCCAGGGCGGGCAGCTCCTCGGCCAGGGTCCGGCGAAGCTGCGCTGCGGTGAGGGCCGGATCGGTCCGGACGACCGCGGTGGCCAGGAGCGGTTCGGCGGAGGCGCCGTGCAGCACGACGACCTCGGCCACTGCCACGCCGGGCACGCGGCCGATGCGAGCAGCGATGTCGGCAGGTTCGACGCGGACCTCCGCGATCTTCACCTCGTCGTCGAGCCGACCCGACACCACCACGGCGCCGTCGGCCCGTCGATGGCCACGATCCCCGGTCCGGTAGCGCAGGATCCCCGTGGTCGCCTCGTGCGTGGCCCGCTCGGCCCAGCCCACGGGGTCACCGCGGTAGCCGAGGGTGCCGTGGCAGGTCCGGATCACCACCTCGCCGGACATGCCGGGCGGTACGGCCTCTCCGGCCGCGTCGAGGATCAGCAGGTCGCTGCCGGGCATGGCCCAACCGACCGGCAGCGGCCCGTCGTCGAGCACGTCGGGCACCAGGAACGCGGCGCGGGCCATGGTCGTCTCGGTCGGGCCGTAGAGGTTGACCACCGAGCCGGGCCTGGCCATGCGGCCGCGCCAGCGCCGCACCAAGGACGCGGTCAGCGGTTCGCCGGCGAAGAACGTCCAGCGCAAGGACCCCTCCGGCAGGCCCGTCGGGATACCGCGCAGGATGTGCTCGGCCAGGGTCGGGGTCACGTGGAGGACGGAGACCCGCTCGGCGGCCAGCCAGGCGGCGGCGTCGTGGGGATCGAGGCCGTCGGGGGCGACGACGACGCACCCACCGGTGAGCAGCGGTAGGAACACGTTGCGCAGGGTCACGTCACCACCGACACCGGTGAACATGGCCACCCGGTCCCCGGGGCCGATGCGGAAGCGTCGACGTTGCCAGTCGATGAACTGGCGCAGGCTGCCATGACGGCCCACCACGGCCCGGGCCCGTCCCGTGGAGGTTCCCGAGGTGAAGAACACGTAGGCGGGGTCGTGCGGCGTGGGCTCGGGCCGGCGGGCGCCGGACCCTTGCGTCGTTGTGGCGGACCCGGAGCGCAGGCGTCCGTCGGTGTCGAGGGTCAGCGCCGCCTGCGCCCGGTCGCACGGTCGGCCCGTGGCGAGCTCGATCCGGGCCCCGCCGGTGGTCAGCCGTTCGGCGAGTGCCCCCGGCGGCAGGTGGGTCGGCAACGGCATCATCACCCCGCCGGCGGCGAGGGTTCCGACCATCGCCACCACGGTTGCGGCACAGCGCGGGCCGGTGATGGCCACGGTCTCGCCTGGTCGCAGGCCTGCGTTGCGCAGGGCTGCGGCCACGGCGTCGGCCCGTGCGGCCAGCTCGGCGTAGGTGAGGGTCGCGGCTCCGTCGTCGACGGCGGTGGCATCGGGTGTGGCTGCCGTATGAGCACGAAGCGCCTCGAGGACGGTGCCCTCGCGCTCGGCGACCAGCGGAGTGTCAGGCCCGGCCACGGGCACGGTGCCTCCGTCGCGTCGGGTGTCGTCGGCCAGGGCGCGCCAGGGGAGGTCGGTCGACCCGATGATGCGGTGCAGCGCAGCGACGAGCCGTCCGGCCACCCCGTCCGACCCGGCCAACCCGGCGAACCCGTCCGGCTCGGCGGGCGCCTCGGGGTGGGTCAGGGTGCGGATCACGACTCGGAGGCTGCCGTCGGCGAGCAGCCGGCCGGTGACGTCGAGCGCCTTGGCTCCGTCGGAGAGCAGGTCGCTGCCGGCCACGTGGGGGGCGCCGAGTGCCGGCTCGGCAGGGTCGAAGTTCTGCAGCTGCACGACGACGTTGCCGGCGAGCCGTCGTTGGGCCGGGGTCAACGGGGCCAGCAGGGTCGCCGTCGGAACAGCACCCAGGTCGAGCACGGTGCGCAGGTCTCGTCCGGTCCGGACGATCACCTCGCCGACGGTCGGCTCGCCGCGGAGGTCGCCGGCGAGGAAGCGCAGCAGCGAGAACCGGCCGATGGCGGCTTCGGCCTGTCGGGTCGGTCGGTTGGCCAGCGGCACCCCGACCAGCGGGCGACGGAGGGAGCATGCGTCGCCCAGGACGATGAAGACCGCAGCGAGCAGGACGGCGTACAGCGTGGTGTCGGCTGCGTCGGCGATCGCCTGCAGGCGCGCGACCGTGGCAGGGTCGACCTGGTGGGCGTCCACCTGCATCCGGCCGGTCGCCTGCGGGACGGTCCAGCGGTCGATCGGTTCGGCCCCGTCGAGCAGACCGGTCGCAGGGTGCCGGTCCGGCGGGGAACCGGAATGGTTCCGGGAGCCGGCCACGACGTCGAGGAACGGTGGCGGTACCGGTCCGGCCCGGAGCTCCTCGCCGGTGCGGGCTCGACAGGCACGGCGGAGGGCGGCGGCGAGGTGCGGCGTGCTCCAGCCGTCGATCGCCAGGTGATGGCACACGATGAGGACCAGGTGCTCCTCGGGGCTGCGGCGCACCACGGTGACGGTGGTGGGCAGGGTGCTGCGCAGGTCGAGCGGGGTGGCGGCCTCGGCCTCCACCTCGGCCAGGACCGCCTGCAGGGTCGGCTCGTCGGGGGCCTCGCGCCAGCGCCGGGGTACCTCGGCGGTTGGATGCAGCCGCTGGTGGGGCAGTTCCCCCTCGAGGGGATAGCTGCAACGCAGGGCGTCGGCGTGCTCGAGCACCTGGTCGATCGCCGCGTCGAGGACGGTGCGCCCGAGCGGGCCGTGCACCACCAGTCTGCGTACGTGGCGCAGGCTGCGCGTCGGGTCGAGCGCCCAGCCGAGCCAGAGCTGCTGCTGGCCATCGGTGAGCGGTGCGTCGGCGGTGGCCGGTGCCCCCGCCGTGGCCGCACGATCACCCGTCCCGGCGGCGCGGCGTCGGCGGGCACGATCCAACAGGGCGGCGTGCTCGGCGTGGCGGCCCTGTGGCGGGCCGACCGTGGTCATCGCCCCTGCAGGGCCGCGGCGACGACGTCGGCCTGGGCCTCGATGGTCTTGGCGTCGAACAGATCGACCATCGACAGGTCGATCTCGAGGTCCTCACGCAGCCGGACCAGCAGGCGCATCGCCGCCAGGGAGTCGCCGCCGAGGTCGGGGAACCGGGCCCGGGCGTCGTGGACCGGGTGGCCGAGCACCTCGGCCCACAGTTCGGCCAGGAATGCCTCGACCGGCCCGTCGAGGTCCCGGGGTTCCTCGGCGGGTGCGTCGTCGCGGTCGAGATCGGCCAGGCCGAGGGTTTCGGCGAGGCCACGACGTTGGAGCTTGCCGGTCGGGCCCTTCGGGATGTCGGGGCAGATCACGATCCGGCGGGGCACCTTGTGCGACGCGAGACGGGTGGACGCGAAGCGGCGGAGGTCCAGTTCCGAGGTGTCGCTGCGCAGCACCACTGCGGCGGCGACCTGTTCGCCGAGCCGCTCGTCGGTGACCCCGAACGCCACTGCGGTGCCAACCGCGGGGTGTTCGGTGAGGACATCCTCGATCTCGCGGGGCGCGATCTTCTCCCCGGCGCGGTTGATCAGCTCCTTGCTGCGGCCCACGAGGAACAGATACCCGTCCTCGTCGAGCCGGCCGAGATCGCCGGTGCGGAACCAGCCGTGGCGGAAGGCCTCGGCGTCGGCCTCCGGTCGTTCGAGGTAGGCGGTGATCACCGAGCCGCCCCGCACGACGACCTCGCCGACCGCACCATGCGGTACGGCATGGCCCTCCTCGTCGACCACGGCCAGCTGTGGTCCGGTGGCGCGGCCGACCGAGCCGGTCTTGCGGGCCGCCGGGGGCAGCGGGTTCGAGGCGATCTGGTGGGCGCCCTCGGTCATGCCGTAGGCCTCGATGACGGGCACGCCGAGGGTGGCCTCGAGCGTGGCGGCGACGGCAGGGGGCAGGGCCGACGAGCACGAGCGCAACAGCCGTAGCCGGTGGTTGGGGACACCGTGGGCTGCCTGCGCCAGCAGGCCCTGCAGCAGGGTGGGCACCGCGGTCATCCAGGTGGCGCCGCTTCGTTCGAGCAGGCCGGCCAGGTCGCCGCTGCGTTCGGCGGGGATCACGACGGTTCCGCCGGCCCGCAGCGGGGCGAGCACGCCGGCCACCAGGCCGTGCACGTGGAACAGCGGCATCACCATGAGCCCGACGTCGTCGGGGCCGAGCTGCAGGCTCGCCGCCACCGCGGCGGCGGAGCCGCCCAACGCTCCCAGCGTGAGGCCGACCAGCTTGGGTCGGGCGGTGGTGCCCGAGGTGTGCAGCACCAGCGCCGGCCGGTCGGGGTCGGCAGGGGTCTCCGTGTCGCCGACGGGCAGGGGTGTGCCGTCGGGCAGCGCGGTGCCGTCGGGTCGGCGGAGCACGAAGCGACCGGCGGTCCCGAAGGGGTGCAGGACGAGCACCTCGGTGGCGGTCTCCGCGGCGGCGGTCTCGGCCGCCGGGTGTCCGCCGGCCGCGATGATGACCGCCTCGGCCCGCAGGTCCGTGAGCAGCGCGGCCAGTTCGGCTGCGGTCGACGCCGGGTTCAACGGCGCGGCGACGGCGGCGTGCATGACCGCGAGCACGGCGAGGGCGGTCTCCGGCCCGTCGGGCAGCACCAGCGCCACCCGGGCCCGGGGCCCGATGCCCGCACGGCGCAGGTCCTCGAGGGCGACCCGCACCTGCTCGGCGATTCCTTCGGCGTCGGTCGGTGCCCGGTCGGGGCTGACGAGCGACGCGTGCGCGCCGATCGCGATGCCCGGTGCCGCGTTGTCCGCCATGTCCCCACGATGGGGGAGCGGATCGTCCGCAACGATGGGTCGGTCGTCCCGGGCAGGCGGGTCGGGCCGGCAGGGTCAGGCCAGGGGTGTGAAGCTGAAGGTGTTCAGCACGACCTCGACCGTGGCCTTGTTGAGCGGAGCCTTGCCCTGGTAGAGCCACAGGTTCATGCGGGCGTTCTCGCCGCCGGGTCGCGGGATGTCGGCACCGGTGTAGGTCCGTTGGTTGATGACGGTGCCGCCGACGACGGTCTGGAACACGATGGAGGTGGGCGACCAGGTGAAGCGGACCACGGTGGGCACGCTGGAGCCGATGGTGAACCGGGTCAGGTTGCCGGCGGTGTCATAGGGCTGCACCACCCATTGGGCGTTGGTCACGTCGTTCTTCCGGCCCCAACGCGACGCCTCGAAGTCGATCTCCCGGTGGTTGTAGGCGGGGTCGTCGTTCCAGGTGAACAGGCCGAGCACCGCCTGGGCGTCGAGGTTGGACACGTTCGAACCGAGCGTCCACGCGTAGGTGCCGTAGCCGAGCGAGGCGTTGAGGACGACCTCGGCGCTGGTCCAGCGGTTGTTGCGCTTGGCGATCTTGAGGTGCAGTTTGCCGTTGAGGTCGACGGTGACGTTGGCCGCGGCGAAGACGTTGGGGCCCGGCCCGACGGCACCGCTGCTGGTCTTCACGGTCCAGGTTCGTCCGGCGAAACCGACGGTGGGTGCTGCGGCAGCGACCGGGGTGGCCCCGCCCGGGGCGCCGCTCAGCGCCGCCAGTGAGGTGACCGTCAGGGCCACAACCAGTCCGACCGCCCTGCGCACCCGTCGTTGCATGGGCACACGTTACGCGACGCTGCCCCGTCGCTTCAGGGTCGTTCGACCTGTCGGCACGGCCCGGCCGGGTATCGCCCGGTGTCCGGCCCGGCCGGGTGCTGCCCGGTATCGCCCGGTGGTCGAGCCGGTGGCTGGTAGGAACTGGGTGTGGTGACCATGGGCTGGCTGTTGCTGTCGGTGGCGGGGGTCCTGGCAATCGTGTGGGGGGCCGATGCGTTCGCCGAGCACCTGGCGGCGGCCGCGACCCGGCTCGGTGTGTCCGCCTTCGCCCTGGCCGTCCTGCTGGCGGGGGCCGAGCCCGAGGAGTTGGCCACGTCGGTGACCGCGTCGCTGCGCGGAGCGCCGGTGATCGCCCTGGGTGACGTGATCGGCGCCAACGTCGCCCTGTGCCTGGTGGCGGTGGGGGTGGGGGCGGTGCTGGTCCCGCTGCCCCTCGATCGCCGGGTACGCCGCTACGCCGCGCTGGGCTTGCCGGCCGGGGCGCTGGCTGCGGTGCTGGCCTGGGACGGCACCGTCACCCGGCTCGAGGGTCTGGTGCTGGTGGCGACCTACGGGGCGTTCGTGGCCATCATCTGGGTCGTCGAACGCCGGCCGCCGGAGCTGGGTGAGGTGGCCGAGCTGACCGAGGCGGAGGCCGAGGCGTCGAGCGCCGGGCGGGCGCTGCACGAGGTCGGACTCCTGCTGGCTGGGGTGGTGGCGATGGCGGTGGGGGCCACGGCGCTGGTGGAGGGCGTGCGTCGGGTCAGCGACGTCGAGGCCACCCAGGGCCGTCTGGGCCTGGTGGTGGTCGGCTTCGCCACCGCCTTCGAGATGGTGGTGCTGGCGTGGGCGTCGGCCCGACGGGGGGTGACCACGGCGGTGATGGCCGGCGTCGTCGGCTCGTTCACCTACAACGTGACGATGACCCTGGGGGCCGGGGCGCTGGCCCGTCCGCTCGCCGTGGCCGACCCCGGCCTGCTGCGCGGCCCGTGGTTGGCCATGCTGGCCTCGCTCGGCCTGGTCGTGGCCCTCGCCGCCCGCCGTGGCCGCATCGGCCGGGCCGGGGGCGTGGTGCTGCTGGCCGCCTACCCGCTGTTCGTCGCCGGGGTGCTCCTGGCCGGGTGAGCGCGACGGCCGGGCGGCCGACACCGATGGGGTGGCCGAGACCGGTGGGGGTGGCCGCCGGTCGGTCAGGGGGTGTTCGAGGTCGGCTGGGTGCTCTTGTAGGGGTGCGCGGCGGGCAACGCCGACGTCGTGCCCCACTTCCACGCCAGGTAGCCCTCGAGGGCCTGGCGATCGGCGGTCGAGAGCACCGACTTGGCGATGACGATCTCGCCGATCCGTCCATAGAAGTAGCCGGTTGCGCCAGTGTTGGTGACCGGGTCCTTGTCGTAGCTGCGGCCGAGCGCTGCGCCTGCCCAGCCGGTCGAGCGGTTGACGTTGGCGTTGGTCGCCGAGAGCGTGCCGCCCTGCTGGTAGACGCCGTAGCCCGCGTTGCTGATGCTGCCGGTGTGGACCTCGTCGGTGGTCGCCGACCAGGCGGGCACGGTCATGTCGAGCGAGTGGGCGCCACCGCCGTAGACGCTGATGCTGAGGCGGGCACCGTTGCTCCAGCCGAACAGGACGTTGAGGCCGTTCGAGCTGCCGGTGCCACCGAGGTAGGCGTTGTAGCTCTTGTTGCTGTAGCGGGCGACGGCAGAGCCGATGGTGACGTCGCTGGAGTTGAGGAACGTGGTGTTCGAGAAGGCCAGGAAGTCGTTGGTGCCGTCGAACACGACGGCGCTCTTGCCGCCCATGATGCTGGCGGTGCGGACCGGTTGATTGGCCGCCGTGGCCTGGCTGACGGTGAGGCTGGACACCGAGCCGCCCCGGCTTGCCCAACTGGAGACCGCGCTACCGGACAGGGTGAAGTTGGCGGTGTTGTTGGCGTCGAACCAGGCGGCGAGGGTGCTCAGGTAGCTCGGGTCCCAGTAGTAGACCGAGACGCTGGTCGAGTAGCTGCCGGTGCCGGCGCCATTGGTGGCGGCCACCTGGTACTCGTAGTCCATGGCGTCGGTGAGGCCGGTGACGGTGGCCGAGGTGGCGGTGGAGGTGCCGTCGGCGAAGGTCAGCCACGTCGAGCTGCCGATCACCCGGTACTGGACCACGTAGTCGGTGATCGCGCTGCCGCCGTTGGATGCCGGTGCCGTCCACGACAGCGCCTGGGTGGTGGCGGTCTTGTTCCCGTCGGTCAGCGCCGTGGGGGCGCCGGGGGTGGTGGCGGCGATCTTGCTGACCGACGACGAGTAGCTCGAGGTGCCCACGGCGTTGACGGCGGCGACCTGGAAGTCGTACGTGGAGCCGGCGACCAGCCCGGTCACCGTCGTGCCGGCGGTGGTCGACACCCCGTCGCTGAAGGTCGACCACGAGCCGGCGCCGGACAGCCGGTACTGCACGGTGTAGTCGGCGATGGGGGTGCCTCCGGTCGATGCCGGAGCCGTCCACGTCAGCGCCACCTGGCCGCTGGCGCCGGTGGCGGCGAGTGCGGTCGGCGCTCCCGACACCGTGTTGGGGCTCGACGTGTACGGCGCCACGCTCTTGTAGGGGTGGGCCGAGGGCAGCGACGAGGTGGTGCCCCACTTCCAGGCCAGGTAGCCCTCGACCTTCTGGCGGTCCGAGTCCGACAGGGCCGAGGTGGCGATCACGATCTCGCCCATCCGCCCGGCGAAGTACGACGTGTTCAGTGACCAGTACCCCAGCGTCGAGCCCGCATAGGCGGCCAGCGGGGTGGTGTCGGCCGACGAACCGGAGGCGGCGAGGGCGCTGGTCCCGCCGTCGACCCAGGTCTTCTTGCCGGCGGTGGAGGAGTGCTGGAACACCGACAGCTGGGTGGTGGTCGACGAGTAGCCGGCGACGGTCATGCTGTAGTCGTTGCTGTACTGGCGGTGGGTGAACGACGTGTCCGAGACCCAGCCCAGGTGCAGGTTGTTGTTGGTGGCCAGGGTCGAGCCGGCCATGAAGTAGTTGACGGACTTGTTCGAGGTCCGGGCCACGGCCGCGGCGATGGTGTAGTTGGTGTTGGCCAGGAACGAGCCGGTGTAGTTGAGGAAGCTGTTGGTGCCGTTGAACACCACGCCGGCCCGGCTGTTCATCAGCGAGGCGGTCCGGGTCGGTTGGTTGGCCACGGTGCCCTGGGTGGCGTGGCGGCTGTTGCCCGACTGGTCGTTCCACTGGCTGACGACGCTGCCCGAGGAGTACGAGAACGTCGACGCGTCGTCGGCGTCGTACCACAGGGCCAGACCGCCGCTGAGGTCCTCGGGCCCCCACGCCGTCGAGCCGTACCCGGTGGCGGTCGACGAGTAGCTGCCGGTGCCGACGCCGTTGGTGGCGGCGACCTGGAAGTCGTACTGCGTGCCGATGGTCAGCCCGCTGACGGTGGCGGAGGTCGAGCTCGACGTGCCGTCGGCGAAGGTCGACCACGACCCGGCGCCGGTGACCCGGTACTGCACCACGTAGTCGGTGATGGTGGCGCCGCCGTCGGAGGCCGGTGCGGTCCACGAGAGGCTCATGGTCTGCTCGCCGGCGGTGGCGGTCAGCCCGGTGGGCGCACCGGGTGTGGTGTCGGTGGTGACGTTGACGGTGGCGGAGTACGTGCCGGTCCCCGCGGCGTTCACCGTGGCCACCTGGAACACGTAGGTGGTGTTGTTGGACAGCCCGGTGACGGTGGCGCTGGTGGCGGTCGAGGTGCCGTCGGCGAACGTGCTGAACGACGCCGCCCCGTTGACCTTGTACTGCACGACGTAGTCGGTGATGGCCGATCCGCCGGTCGAGGCCGGGGCGGTCCAGCTGAGTGCCACGTTGCCGACGCCGCCGGTGCCGGCCAACCCTGTCGGTGCGCCGGGGGTGGTGTAGGGGGTGGCGCTGGCGGAGGAGGAGTAGGTGCCCGTGCCGGCACCGTTGGTGCCGGCGACCTGGAAGTCGTAGGCGGTGCCGTTGGTGAGGCCGGTGACGGTGGCCGAGGTGGCGGTGGAGGTGCCGTCGGCGAAGGTCGACCATGAGCCGGCGCCGGAGA
>CAIXPF010000205.1 GCA_903921205.1 uncultured Acidimicrobiia bacterium
CGGCCCGATGCCGCCGAACGGGGGGCCGACGTGTTGGTCCGTCATGCCCGGCGCGGGTGGGAGGCATCGTGACCGACTCGCCGGACGGCGTCACCATCGACCTGGTGGTCACCGAGATCGACCTCGGCCGTCCCCGCCGCATCCACATCGTCGGGGTGGGTGGTGCCGGGATGTGCGCCATCGCCGAGATCCTCACCGCCCTGGGTCACCGGGTGACCGGCAGCGACCTCAAGGACGGCCCGACCGTCGAACGGTTACGGGCGTTGGGCCTGACGGTGCAGGTCGGCCATGCCGAGGCGAACCTCGGTGACGCCGAGGTGGTGTGCATCTCCACGGCGATCCCGGCTCGCAACCCCGAGGTGCAGGCCGCCCGCGCGGCGGGAATCGTGGTGCTGCGCCGCGCCGACATGCTGGCGGCGCTCTGCCGGCTGCGCCGGACCGTGGCCGTGGCCGGGACCCACGGCAAGACGACCACCTCGTCGATGCTGGCCCTGATCCTCGTCGAGGCGGGGGTGCGGCCGTCGTTCCTGATCGGCGGCGATCTCAACGAGATCGGCACCGGCGCGGCCTGGGACAGCGGCGAGCACTTCGTGGTCGAGGCCGACGAGAGCGACGGCACGTTCCTGGTACTCGGCCCCAAGGCCTCGATCGTGACCAACGTCGAGCCCGATCATCTCGATCATTACGGTAGCTACGAGGCCGTTCGGGATGCGTTTGCCCGTTTCGTCGTCGGCACCGACGGGCCGGCGGTGGTGGGTATCGACCTGCCCGACGGTGCCGCACTGGCCGTGCGGGCCCGCTCGGAGGGCGCCCCGGTGGTGACCTTCGGTGCCGATCCGACTGCCGACTACCGGATCGTCGATGCCCACAGCGGCCCCGACGGCGTCAGCTGGAGCCTGCATCGCCGCGGCGAGGACCTCGGCAGGCTGAGCCTGCCCATCGTCGGCCTGCACAACGCCTCGAACGCCACGGCGGCGGCGGCGTGCGCGCTGGAGCTCGGCGTCGGTATCGACGCGGTCCGCCTCGCCCTCAGCCGGTTCGCCGGGGTTGCCCGTCGCCTGCAGTTCCGCGGCGAGACCGCCGGGATCACCTTCATCGACGACTACGCCCACCTGCCGACCGAGGTGGCGGCGACGCTCGCTGCCGTGCGCTCTGCAGGATGGCCAAGGGTGGTGGCGGTCTATCAACCCCACCGCTACAGCCGGATCGAGGCGGTGTGGCAGGACTTCGCAAACGCATTCGTCGATGCCGACCTCGTCGCAGTCACCGAGATCTACGCCGCCGGTGAACGGCCACGGCCCGGGGTGAGCGGCAAGCTGGTGGTCAACGCTGCGCTCGATGCCCACCCGTGGCGGCCGCTGGCCTTCCTGCCCCACCACAAGGACGTCGTCACCTACCTGCTGGCCACGCTGCGGCCGGGCGACTGCTGCGTCACCCTCGGTGCCGGCGACCTGACCACCTTGCCCGACGAGCTGCAGTCGTTGCTGGCGGGACGGCAGCGGTGACCGTGGCCCTTCCCGCTCGCCCTGGCCGGGCGCTCGAAGCCGTCGTCGAACGGCTGGCCGACCACTTCGGCCCCCGCGTCCTGCGCGACGAGCCGCTCGGCCCTCGCTGCACGTATCGCGTCGGTGGCGCAGCCCGCGTGCTCGTCGTGGTGGAGCGCGCCGAGGAACTCGACGTGGTGGCGACGATCCTGGCCGAGGACCCCGTCGCCGTGCTCTGCATCGGACGTGGCTCGAACCTGTTGGTGAGCGAGCGGGGGTTCGACGGCGTGGCTGTCGTGCTCGGCGAGGGTCTGGCCCAGATCACCGTCGCGGACGGCCCGGACGACGCCTCCACCCCGGAGGATGGACGCCGGCGCGTGGTCGCAGGTGGTGCCACGGCGCTGCCGGTGCTGGCCCGCCGGACCGTGGCGGCGGGCCTGCGTGGCTTCGAATGGGCGGTCGGCGTGCCGGGTTCGGTCGGCGGCGCGGTGGCGATGAACGCCGGGGGCCACGGATCGGACATGGCGTCGTCGCTGGTGCGGGTCGAGGTGGTGGACCTGCATGTGGCCGGATCCCGTCGCTGGTGGAGCGTCGAGGAGTTGCGGTTGCGCTACCGCGGCTCGGCCCTGGGTTCCTCCCACGTGGTCGTGCGGGCGGAGCTGGCCCTCGAGCCCGGCGATCGTGATGCCGCGGAGTCGTTGCTGGCCGAGATCGTGGCCTGGCGTCGGAGCAACCAGCCGGGTGGGCAGAACGCCGGGTCGGTGTTCACCAACCCGCCCGGCGAGTCGGCGGGTCGGATCATCGATGCCGCCGGTGCCAAGGGGCTGCGTCACGGCAGCGCCGAGGTGTCCCCGAAACATGCCAACTTCATCCAGGCCGATGCGGGGGGCCGCGCGGAGGACGTTTACGCCCTGATGGGCGAGGTGCGGGTGCGGGTGCTCGCAGCCGGTGGCCCGTTGCTGGTGCCGGAGACCCGCATGATCGGCTTCGCCGAGCCGCTCCCGCCCGTGGGTGCGGCGCACGTCGACACGGAGGCCACCTCATGACCCCGCCGACGATCACCGAGGAACGCACCGGTGCCACCGCCGCCGAGGCCGGGGTCGATCCGCGGTTCGCGGCCCGGCGGGCCGCCGTTGCCCGTGACGAGCGACGGCGGCGGCTCACCCGTATCGGGTTCGTGGCGCTGATCCTGGCCTCGGCGATGGCGTTGTTCGGCCTCACCCGTTCCTCGCTGACCGATGTCGACGTGGTGACCGTGACCGGCTGGACCCGCGCCGACCGTGACCAGATCGTGGCGGCGAGCGGGATCGAGCTCGGTCAGCAACTGACCGACATCGACAGCGAGGCCGTGGCCCGGCGGGTCGAGGCCCTCGTGCCCTGGGTGTCGACCGCCCGGGTGGCGAGGATCTGGCCGTCGTCGGTCCGGATCACCGTGGTCGAACGCCGCCCGGTGGCCCAGGTTCGTGCCGAGGACGGCACCTGGATGCTGCTCGATGCCTCCGGGCACCTGCTGGAGTCGACACCGGTCTCCGAATCTGCGCTGACCGTTCTCGAGGGCGTCGTGCCCGGTGCGGTCAGCGGAGCGGTGCTCGACGAGTCCGCGGCCCGTGGGGTCGGGGTACTCGCCCGGATGTCACCGGGGGTGTCGAGCCGGATCGGTGGGATGCGCTTCCGGGGCAGCGACGTCGAGCTGATGCTGCTGCCCGAGGGCACGGTCGCCTTCGGTCCCGCCGACCAGGTGCAGATGAAGTTGCTGGCACTCGAGACCGTGCTGGCCAGGGTCGATCTGAGCTGTCTGGCGGCGATCGACGTGCGGGTCCCGCGCCGTCCGCTGGTGCGCCGCGATGCCGATTGCGAAGCCGAGGCCGGCCGATGAGCCCGGCTCTCGCGTCCGCAGTCCACGGCGACGGGCCGCTGCCGCGGCGACCGGCCGGGCCGAAGAACTTGTACGACTACACAGGGTGTTCGATCGAATCCGAGATCCGACGGTATACTGACGGCTCGAGGCTGCGTCTTCAGGGACGCAGCTTTCCGCTATCGAATGCCATGAGGACTCGGGAAAGGTAGGCAGCGTCATGGCCGGAATCCCGCAGAACTATCTGGCGGTCATCAAGGTCGTCGGTGTCGGCGGAGGTGGCGTCAACGCCATCAACCGGATGATCGACGCCGGTCTGAAGGGCGTCGAGTTCATCGCCGTGAACACCGACGCTCAGGCGTTGCTGATGAGCGACGCCGACGTGAAGATCGCCATCGGACGCGAGATCACCCGTGGTCTCGGCGCCGGTTCCGATCCCGACGTGGGTCGCGAAGCGGCCGACGAGGCCCGTTCGGACCTCGCCGACGCGCTCGCCGGTGCCGACATGGTGTTCATCACCGCAGGCGAAGGCGGTGGCACCGGAACCGGTGCCGCCCCGGTCATCGCCGAGATCGCCAAGAGCGGCGGCGCGTTGACCATCGGGGTCGTCACCCGCCCGTTCACCTTCGAGGGTCGCCGCCGTTCGCTGCAGGCCGAGGAAGGCATCGCCAAGCTGCGCGAGAAAGTCGACACGCAGATCGTCATCCCGAACGACCGCCTGCTCACGGTGGCCGACGAGAAGACGTCGATGCTCAACGCCTTCAACATGGCCGACGAGATCCTGCTGCAGGGCGTGCAGGGCATCACCGACCTGATCACCACACCGGGCCTGATCAACACCGACTTCGCCGACGTGCGCATGATCATGTCCGATGCCGGCTCGGCGCTCATGGGCATCGGCTACGGGTCCGGCGAAGGCCGTGGCCTCACCGCCGCCCGTGCGGCGATCTCCAGCCCGCTGCTCGAGAGCTCCATCGAGGGCGCCCGGGGCATCCTGCTGAACATCTCCGGCGGCTCCGACCTCGGCATCCTCGAGGTCAACGACGCTGCCGAGGTCATCCACTCGGTCGCCCATCCCGACGCCAACATCATCTTCGGTGCCGTCATCGACGACGCCATGGGTGACGAGGTCCGGGTCACGGTCATCGCGGCCGGGTTCGATCGCTTCGACGAGAAGGCCAAGTCCTCCACGGCGAGGAGCACCCGCGACGACGGGGCTCCCAAGAAGGCCCGTGAAGTGGCCGACATCTTCGGCGACGACGACGATGACGATGATCTCGGGCTCGGCGATGACGACGACGACTTCGATGTCCCGTCGTTCCTGCGCTGACGTAGGCCGTTCTCGTTGCGCTGACGGCGCGACCCGTCCCTGGCGCCGCCGCCCGCGATGACGGTCCGGCGGTCCTTCCCGACCGATCGTGGCGTCGCCCGGTTGGTGTTCACCGACCGTGACGACGGCGATTTCGCCGGCGACGGCGACCCCGGCCGCTGTGATCCACAGGTACGCGCACTGAGTGATCGTCCCTGGTCGTGGGTGCGTCAGGTGCACGGCGACGGGGTCGTCGTGGTCACCGAGCCCGGCGGCGGATGCGGGCTCGAGGCCGATGCCCTGGTCACTGCGGTGCCCGATGCGGTGCTGACGATGCGGGGCGCCGACTGTCCGCTGGTCGGCCTGTTCAGCCCGGAGGGTGTCCTCGCCGTGGCCCACGCCGGTTGGCGGGGCCTGGTGGCCGGCGTACTGCCCCGTACGGTTGCCACCATGCGTTCCTGCGGGGCGACCGAGGTCTCGGCCGTGCTCGGGCCGTGCATCAGCGCCGGCCGGTACGAGTTCGGAGCGGACGATCTCGAGCACGCCGTGGCGGTGCTCGGTGCCGGTGTCCGCGGACGTACCGGTGGGGATGGCCCGGCGTTGGACCTCGTCGCCGGGGTGGTCGCCTCCCTCGCCACGACCGGGGTGACCGTGGACCTGCGCAGCCATCGATGCACCGCAGGGGACCCGTCGCTGTATTCCCACCGGGCACGGGGTGATCGAGGCCGGCATCTCGCGGCGATCTGGTTGGAGCCCGTATGACCCTGCCCCCGATCCCGCACGACGTTCCGGACGGTCTGCCGACCCCGCAGGAGGTGCGGGCCCGCCTCGACGGCCTGCGGGACCGCATCGCCGCGGCCGGTGGCGACCCCGCGGCGGTAACGGTCCTGGCGGTCACGAAGGGCCATCCGCCTGCGGTGGTCGACGTGGCACTCGCGGCCGGCATGACCGAGCTCGGTGAGAACTACGCCCAGGAACTGCTGGCCAAGGTGGCCTGGCACGGGCAACACCCGGTGTCGGGCGGTCCCCCCGGTGGCATTTCATCGGCCATCTCCAGCGGAACAAGGTGCGCCAGCTCGCCGCACACGTGGCGTTGTGGCAGAGCATCGACCGGGCCGAACTGGTTGCCGAGGTGGCCCGACGGGCGCCAGGGGCCCGGGTGCTCATCCAGGTCAACGCCACCGGCGAGCCGCAGAAGGCGGGCTGTCCGGTGGAGCACACCGCCGCCCTGGTGGACGATGCCCGCGGGCTGGGCCTCGACGTGGCCGGGTTGATGACGGTGGGGCCGACCGACGGGACGGCCGATCCGGGCCCGGGATTCGAGGCGGTACGGGCGCTGGTCGACCGTCTGGGGTTGACGGTCTGCTCGATGGGCATGACCGATGATCTCGAGGTCGCGGTCCGCTGCGGCTCGACCATGGTCCGGGTCGGCACCGCCCTGTTCGGTCCTCGCTCGGCCCCGGCCGCTGTGCGAAACTGACGCCGACTTCGAAGATCGCCGGCAACCCGGATGGGTGCCGCCCATGCCGGACTGCCGGCCGTACGGGAGGGTGCCGCGCCCGGGGCACTGCCGGGCGGTAGCTTCTCGAGGTGCAGGAGGACGGATGAGCTGGATGCGCAAGGTCACCGAGTACCTCGGTTTGGCGCCCGACGACGACTACGACGACTACGACGAGTACGACGAGTACGACGAGCGAGACGAACGTGCTCCCACCGGCCAGCAGCGTGCCGTGCGCGGTCCGGCGGCACCGTCCCCTCGGGCGCCCGCAGGCGCGCCGCAGGAGTCGGAGTGGAATGCGTCGGTGCGCCCGCTGCCGGTGCAGCCGGTGCGACCCGCCGCCGTGTACCCCGACGACAACGACCGCGATCGGGTGGTGGCCCGTCCCCAGAACACCGGACCGGTCGTGGTGCGGCCGGCGGCCGAGCCGGCGGTCGCCCGCCCCCAGGTGGTCTCCCCGTCGAGCTTCGGTGCCGCCCAGGAGGTGGCCGACAAGTTCAAGGCCAACCGGCCGGTCATCATGAACCTGCAGGGCCTTGACCGTGATCTGCGCCGCCGGCTGATCGATTTCGCCAGTGGCCTCTGCTACGGCCTCGGCGGCAAGCTCGACAAGGTCGCCGAGCAGGTATTCCTGTTGACCCCCGCCGACGTCCAGGTGCCCGAGGAAGATCGCCGCCGCATGAGCGAGCGCGACTTCGACGATGCGCGCTGATGGGGATCATCTGTCTGCTGCTGTCGCTGGCCCTGCTGGTGATCGTGGTGCGCTCATTGCTGAGCTTCTTGCCGGGTGCGGCGAACAGCTCCTTCGGCATCCTGCTCGAGAAGATCACCGAGCCGGTCCTCGGCCCGGTGCGCCGGGTGATCCGGCCCATCCGGGTCGGCAATGGCGCTCTGGATCTCGCTCCGTTGGCGGTGGGCCTCGCCATCATCGTCGTGCGCGGGGCGCTCTGCTGAGCGCCGACGCCGGCCGAATCCCTCCGGCGATCACTGTTCGGTCGGTCGTCATGGGCGAGCTTTCCGCAGGTGGTATCCCTCGAATTGGGGGATCCACTCGGTAGGCTTTTGCCATGGACGTCACGCCGAAGCTCCTGGAAGAGGTCGAGTTCCGCGAGAAGTTTCGGGGCTACGACCCCGAGGAGGTCGACGACTTCCTCGAACGGGTCGCTGTCGCCTTCGGGCAGCTCCACGAGCGGCTGCGTGACGCAGGCGAACAGATCGAAGGCGCGAACGCCCGCGCCGCTCGGGCCGAGGCCCGGGCCCGTGCCTCGGCCGACACCGACGACGTCCTGCGCCGTACCCTGGTGTTGGCCCAGCGCACCGCCGATGCCGCCATCAAAGAGGCCGAGGAGTCCGCAGCGGCCATCGTGTCCGCCGCGGAGGCCCAGGCACGCCAGCACCAGCAGGCGTCGGAGGAACGTGCCGCCGAGCTGCTGCAGCGCGCCGACGATTCGGCCAAGGGCGTCGAGGCCGAGGCCGCGCAACGGGCCGACGTCGTACGGGCCGAGGCCGATGCCGAGGCCGAGGCCATCCGGGCCCGCTCCCAGGACCAGGCCGGCCGATTGTTGATCGAGGCCAAGCAGAAGGCCGAACGCGTCGTGGCCGAGGCCGAATCGGCAGCGATTCGCCAGGCCGAGGAGAAGCTGGCCCGGCTGACCGACGAGGTCGCGGTGCTCGAGCGGCGGCGTGACGCCCTCGCCCACGACGCCAACGCCCTCGACGCACACACCACCGTGCAGCGTGAGCGCCTGCATCGGGCGCTGGTCGATCTGCGTCGCGTGGCCGAGGAGTCCTCGGTGCTGGGCGAGATCCCCATGCCGGCGCTGCTGTCGGACACCTTCGAAGGCGCCGTCGCAGCGCACGTGGCCCGCAGTGCCGCACCGGCCGAGACGGCCGAGACGGCCGAGGCGGCTGTGGAGACGCCCCGAAGCTCGACCAGCGCTTCCGACGTGGGCAGCCTGTGGCGTGTGGCACCGGAGGCGACCGCCGCCCGTGGGACGGTGAGCGCCGAGCCCGAGGTCGCCGATCCGGCGGCCGAGATGTCCGAGGTTCCGCAGGTGTCCGAACCGGTGCAGCCGGATGTCGCCCAGCCGGTGGTCGAGCCGGCACCGGCCGGCGAGCCGGACATCGTACTTTCCGGTATGGAGGTCACCACGGGCGCAACCGCGACCGTGCCGTCGATCTTCCGGAACATCCCCGATGCGGTGGGTGAGTCGCCGGAGGCGCCGACCGGTGTCACCACGGCCGACGAGATCGTCGACCTGGTCGCTGCCGAGCCCGCGGCCCCCCGCACGGAGGAGACGCCGGTGGTCTCCGTCTCCCGGCTGAGTGTGTCGCCGCCGCCCCCGCCGCCCCCGCCCGCGTCCCGGGTGGCCCAGGCGGCCGGTACCGAGGCCGGTCTGGTGCCGCCGCCGCCCCCGGCTCCCGAACCATCTCTCTCGACGACCAAGAGCGATCCGTTCCTCGAGGAACTGCGCCGGGCGGTCGGTGAGGAACCGGAGGACGACGAGGCCATCCGCTTCTTCGAGGACCGTGATCCCACCGATCCGGCGCTGCGCTTCTTCGAGGAGCCTGACGACACCCGGTCGCGGTTCCGTCGCCGCTGAGTCCGGGCCGGCACCGGCACTGCCGGTGTGGTGCCGTGCCACGGCGGACGGGGCCGAGCTCGACGTGTGGGTGGTACCGGGCGGATCGCGTTCGGCTGTGCGCGGCGAGCACGACGGCAGGCTGCGGCTCGCTGTCGCCGCACCCCCGGAGGACGGCAGGGCCAACCGGGCGGTGGCGCGATTGATCGGCGATCTCGCCGGTGTCGGCCCGCACCAGGTGCAACTGGTGCGTGGCGCCCGGAGCCGGGCCAAGACCTTCCGGATCGAGACAGCTCGGGTTCGTGATCTCATCGAGCGTCTGGGGGCTTCCGGCGCCTGAGAGGTCCTGAGCCCCGTGGACAGCCGGAGCGGCCGACCCGGTCGGGACCCGGTGGCCTTCTATAGTGGCCCCATCCGTCCGAGCGCTGGAGCAAGCATCATCGACGCGCCCCCCGACACCTCGCCCGCCGAACCCGAATCTGCCGCCGAGTGCGCCGACGGCACCGTCACCGAGCACGACGATGCCGGCGAGGCGTCCAGGACCGCGCTGAGCGCGGCGGCCCGCTGGGGCTATCTGTGTGGCACGGCCGCGTTGGTGATCGTCCTCGACCAGCTGACGAAGTGGTGGGCACGTTCGCTCGACGAGCCGATCGACCTCATCGGCAGCCTGCGTTTCAACCTGGCGTTCAACTCCGGTGCGGCGTTCAGCCGCTTCGAGGGCTGGGGCTCGATCATCGGGGTGGTCGGCATCGTGATCGTGGTCGTGCTGCTGCGTTCGAGCTTGCACCTGACCAACCGCATCGGTGCCATCTGCATGGGCGCGGTGCTCGGCGGGGCGATCGGCAACCTGATCGACCGTGCCGTGCAACCGGGTAACGGGATCTTCGGCGGCAAGGTCACCGACTTCATCGACTTGCAGTGGTGGCCCATTTTCAACGTCGCGGACATCGCCCTGACCGTTGGCGGGGTGCTCCTGGTGGTCGTGGGTCTGACGAGCTCCGCCAAACACGGATCGGCGTGAACCCATGACCCTGCAGTCTGAGGTCGCCCCCGCCCTCGAGGGCGAGCGGGTCGACCGGATCGTGTCGATGCTCACCGGGTTGTCGCGCAAGGCGTCGGCCGATCTGGTCGAGGCCGGTCGCATCACCGTGGACGGCACGGTGGTCTCCGGCCGCTCGCAGCGGTTGCAGGCCGGCCAGCAACTGACCATCGACTGGGTGGAGGTCCCGAAGCAGGAGACCAGCCTGCTCCCGGCACCCGAGTTGCCGGTCGAGGTGGTCTACGAGGACGACACCGTGATCGTGGTGAACAAGGCCCCCGGGGTGGTCGTGCATCCCGGCAACGGCGTGCACGACACGACGCTGGTGCAGGGCCTGCTGGCCCGGTATCCGGAGCTGGCCGAGGTGGGCGAGCCGCACCGGCCGGGCATCGTGCACCGGCTCGATCGCGGCACCTCGGGACTGCTGGTGGTGGCCCGCACCGAGGACGCCTACCACGACCTGGTGGCGCAGCTCGCTGCAAGGACCGTGCACCGGCGCTACCTGGCCTTGGTCATCGGGCGTCCGGAGGCCACCTCCGGGCTCGTCGATGCGCCCATCGGCCGTTCCCGTCACGATCCCACGCGGCGGGCGGTCGTCGCCGACGGGCGCGAAGCCCGTACCCACTATCAGGTGCTGGAATCCTTCGAGGAGCCCGAGCCGTTGGCGTTGCTGGCCTGCGAGCTGGAGACCGGCCGGACCCACCAGATCCGGGTGCATCTGCTGGCCATCGGGCTGCCGGTGGTGGCCGACCCGATCTACGGCGGTTCCCGTCAGCGGATGGGGCTGCGCAGACCCTTCCTGCATGCCACGGAGTTGGCCTTCATCCATCCGGCGAGCGGCGAGGAACGGTCCTTCGAGGCGCCGTTGGCGGATGATCTGGCAGGGGTGCTGGCCAAGCTGCGGGCCCAGCGGGGCCCGGTGCTGTCGCCCGAGGTCTGAGGCCCCGGTCGAGACTCAGCGTCCGTCGTCGCCGCCCGGCCAGGTCTTCTGGCCGCGGGCCATGTCGGCGATGTCGGCCAGCGTGATCGCCTGCAGCATGGCTCGCATCCGGCTGCCGACATCACCCCAGATCGACAGCAGGACGCACTGGCCCTCGTGATCGCAGGCCCCGTCGGCATGCGGGGCACCGAAGTCGCCGGCGGCGATGGGCCCGTCCACCGCGCCGACGATCTCGGCCAGGGTGATCTCGTCGCTCGGCCGGGCGAGGATGTAGCCGCCGCCGACCCCGCGCTTGGAGCGGACCAGGCCTGCGCCCTTGAGGGCGAGCAGGATCTGTTCGAGGTACGGCTGGGGCAGGGCCGTGCGCTCGGCGATGTCGCGGACCGAGTTGGGGCGCCCGTCGTCGGCGTGCAGCGCCAGCGACAGCAACGCTCGGCTGGCGTAATCGCCTCGGGTCGACACCTTCATGGCGTCATCGTAGGCGCCGGGCCGTCCGACCGGGGGACCGGCGGGCCCCGAACCTGCAGGAGAGTCCCGGCAGCGGTTATCCGCTCCGCGGTGAACCGGTCGGTACCGGGGCGGGCGCGCCGATGCCCGGTCGGGGTGCTTGGCCCCGGCGACGGCCACCGGGCAAGCTGGGACGGTGGTGCCACTCCCCGATGCCGACGACCTCGACAGCTATGTCGTGCCCGACTATGCCGGGCGATGCGTCACCAACGTGGTGCCGGCCCTGCTGGAGTGGCCCGACCTCCCGCCGTGGCTGCCGGCGATCGCCGGGGATGCCTCGCAGGTGGTGTTGCTGGTGCTCGACGGGTTGGGCTGGGACCAACTGCAGCAGCACCGGGCGCTCATGCCGGTCCTGCACCGCTTCGAGGGTGACTGGATCAGCACCGTGGCCCCGTCGACCACCGCGGCAGCGCTGACGTCGATCGCCACCGGGCTGGCGCCCGGCGAGCACGGGGTGGTGGGCTACCGGGTGCTCCTCGGCCACGACGTGGTGAACATGCTGCGCTGGACGATGGAGCGTGGCGACGCCCGCCGGGCCCATCCGCCGGCCACGGTGCAGCCCCATGAGGCGTTCTGCGGGCAGCGTCCCTGCATCGTGACCAAGGCCGAGTTCTCGACCACCGGGTTCACCGCAGCACATCTGGCCGGATGCCGGTTCCACGGGTACCGCCAGCCGAGCTCGCTGGTCACCCAGGTCGTCGACCTGGTCCGGGCGGGTGAGCCGTTCGTCTACGCCTACTACGACGGCATCGACAAGGTGTCCCACGAGTACGGGCTCGGCCGCTACTACCGGGCCGAGCTGCACAGCGTCGACCAGTTGGTGGCGTGGTTGCTGGCCGAGCTGCCCGCCGGTACCGCCCTGCTGGTCACCGCGGACCACGGTCAGGTGGAGACCGGGACGAACGTGGTGCTTCCCCACCCGGAGGTCCTGGCTGCCACGACGGTGCAGTCGGGCGAGGGCCGCTTCCGCTGGCTGCACGCCCGGCCGGGCAGGGCACGCGCACTGCACGAGGCGGCGCTGGCCCACCACGGTGCCCATGCGTGGGTCAGGACCCGTGATGAGGTACTGACGGAGGGCTGGTTCGGGCCCGTGGTCGACGAGCACCTCGCCGGTCGCCTGGGGGACGTGTGCCTGGTGGCCAAGGGAACGGTTGCCTTCGACGACCCCGCGGACACCGGTTCGTTCGCCCTGGTCGGCCGTCACGGCTCGCTCACCCGGGCGGAGATGCTGGTCCCGCTGGTTGCGGCGCTCGCCCGCTGAAGGTCGGCCCTGGCTAACGTGTGGCGGGTGACCGTGGAGCCTGAACACCCCGAGATCGTCGAGCCGAACGTACCGGGGGCGGGGGCCGAGGAGGCCGCCGGCACCCCGACCGAGGTGATCGAGCAGCCTGCCAAGATCATGCGGATCGGCTCGATGATCCGCCAGCTGCTCGAGGAGGTCCGTGGAGCCGAGCTCGACGAGCGTTCCCGGGACCGGATGCGCGACATCTACGAGCTGTCGGTGAACGAGCTGGCCAGCACCCTCTCGCCCGATCTGCGCCTCGAGCTGGCCCGGCTCACCATGCCGTTCGCCGACGACGGTTCGCCCCCGTCGGGTCCCGAGCTGCGCATCGCCCAGGCCCAGCTGGTCGGCTGGCTCGAGGGGTTGTTCCAGGGCATCCAGGCCACGATGTTCGCCCAGCAGATGATGGCCCGCCAGCAGCTCGAGCAGATGCGTCAGCTGCAGCCGGGTGCGCCGCAGGGGCCGGGTATGGGCCCGCCCATGGGCCCGCCCGGCGGCGATCACCGTCCCGGCACCTATCTCTGACGCCGAACGCGTCCGCCGACGCGTTCGGGCAGGCCGTGCCCCGCCGGTGCCGAGTAGCGTGGAAATCACGGCGGTGTCATTTGTCCACATCCTGGGGATGAACCCTGTGGACGGGTTGGGGATGACGCCCGGGCGAGAGTGAGGAGAACGCGTCCATGGCCAAGTCGTTCACGCACCTGCACGTGCACACCGAGTACTCGATGCTCGACGGTGCGGCGCGCGTCGAAGCGGTCGTGGCGAAGGCCAAGGACGACGGGCAGCCGGCGGTCGGCATCACCGACCACGGCAACATGTACGGCGTGCTCGACTTCTACAAGGCGGCACGCAAGGTCGGCGTGAAGCCGATCATCGGCACCGAGGCGTACCTCGCCCACGAGCACCGGTCCGAACGTCCGGTGCGGCGTGGCGGCAAGGTCGACGACTCCGGCGGTGAGGCGGAGGGTGGGCGCAAGCTCTACTACCACCTCACCCTGCTCGCCGAGAACAACGTCGGCTACAAGAACCTCATCCAGGTCGCCTCGCGCGCGTACATGGAGGGCTACTACTACAAACCCCGGGTCGACTGGGAGGTGCTGGCCGAGCACAGCGAGGGTCTGATCGCCACCACCGGCTGTCTCGGCGGGCACGTGTTGCAGGCGCTGCTGCAGGGCGATCAGCGACTGGCGCTGGAACGCGCCGGCCGGCTGCAGGAGATCTTCGGCAAGGACAACCTCTTCGTCGAGATCCAGGACCACGGGATCCCCGCCCAGAAGCAGACCAACCCACAGTTGCTCGAGATCGCCAAGCGGATCGGTGCGCCGCTGCTGGCCACCAACGACAGCCATTACACCCACCAGCACGACTGCGAGGCGCACGACGCCCTGCTGTGCGTGCAGACCGGTGCGTTGATGGCCGACACCGACCGGTTCAAGTTCCACGGTGACCAGCACTACCTGAAGTCCGCCGAGGAGATGCGCTACCTGTTCCGCGAGGTCGAGGTGGCCTGCGACAACACCCTGTGGGTGGCCGAGCGGTGCAACACCGAGATTGCCTTCGGCGAGTCGCAGCTGCCGCGCTTCCCGCTGCCGGAGGGTTTCGAGACCGACACGGCGTATCTCGAGCACCTCACCTTCGAGGGTGCCCGGGCGCGGTGGGGTGACACCCTCGCCGACGACGTCGTCGAGCGCCTGGCCTTCGAGCTGAAGGTCATCTCCGACATGGGGTTCAGCTCGTACTTCCTGATCGTGTGGGACCTCATCGACCACGCCCGCCAGGCCGGTATCCGCGTGGGTCCGGGCCGTGGCAGCGCCGCCGGCTGCGCCGTGGCGTACTGCCTGCGGATCACCGATCTCGACCCGATCCGCTACGACCTGCTCTTCGAGCGGTTCCTGAACCCGTCACGCGTCTCGATGCCCGACATCGACATGGACTTCGACTCCCGCTACCGGGACGAGATGATCCGCTACGCGGCCGAGCGTTACGGGCGCGACCACGTGGCCCAGATCGTGACGTTCTCGCAGATCAAGGCCCGAGCCGCAGTGCGCGACGCCGCCCGGGTGCTCGGCTACCCCTATGCCATGGGCGATCGGGTGGCGAAGTCCATGCCGCCGCTGATCATGGGCCGCGACACCCCGCTGTACGCCTGCCTCGAGCCGAACCCGAAGTACGAGGACGGCTACAAGATGGCCGGTGAGCTGCGCGGGATGTACGAGAACGACCCCGACGTCAAGCGGGTCGTCGATGTGGCCAAGGGCCTCGAGGGCCTGCGCCGCCAGGACGGCATCCATGCCGCTGCGGTGGTGATCACCCGGGACAGCCTGACCGAGTACCTGCCGATCCAGCGCAAACCGGAATCGGGCCAGAAGCCCGAGGACGCCCCGGTGGTGACCCAGTACGAGATGCACGGGGTCGAAGATCTCGGCCTGCTGAAGATGGACTTCCTGGGGTTGCGCAACCTCGATGTCATCAGCGACACGCTGGCGATGATCCGTCACACCCGGGGGGTCGAGGTCGACATCGACAACGTCGATCTCGAGGACGTCAAGACCTACGACCTGCTCGGCCGGGGCGACACCATCGGGGTGTTCCAGCTCGAGTCGACCCCGATGCGCGCGTTGATCCGCTCGATGCAGCCGAGCCGTTTCGAGGACGTGGCGGCGTTGGTGGCGCTGTACCGGCCGGGTCCGATGGCCGCGAACATGCACAACGACTACGCCGACCGCAAGAACGGCCGGAAGTCGACGGAGTACCTGCACGCCGACGCCGAGGAGATCCTCGGCGACACCTACGGCCTGATGATCTACCAGGAATCGATGATGCGGATCGCCCAGCGGTTCGCCGGGTATTCCCTCGCCGAGGCCGACAACCTGCGCAAGGCCTGCGGCAAGAAGATCCGCGAGCTCATCGCCAAGGAACGCGAGAAGTTCGTCGAGGGCTGTGAGGCCACCGGCTACGGACGTGATCTCGGGACCGCCTGGTTCGACATCATCGAGCCGTTCGCCGACTACGCCTTCAACAAGAGCCATTCCTACGGGTACGGCTACGTGGCATATCAGACCGCCTACCTCAAGGCGAACTATGCGGTCGAGTACCTGTCGTGCCTGTTGACCTCGGTGAAGACGAACCTCGACAAGGCGGCGATCTACCTCAACGAGTGCCGCACGCTCGGCATCACCGTGCGGGTGCCCGACGTCAACCGCTCCTTCAGCGACTTCGCCCCCGACGACAACGGCAACATCCTGTTCGGTCTGTCGGCGGTGCGGAACGTGGGCGAGGGCCTCGTCGAGCTGATCGTGGCCGAACGCAAGGCGAACGGCCCCTTCGGCGACTTCTACGACTTCGCCCAACGCGTCGACGAGAAGGTGCTGAACAAGCGCACGGTGGAATCGCTGATCAAGGCCGGCGGGTTCGACTCCTTCGGCCATCCCCGCCAGGGTCTGCTGACGGTCTACGAGCAGATCATCGACCAGACCATCGCCCGGCGCCGCGAGCACGAGATGGGCGTGCAGACCCTCTTCGGCGCCCTCGACGACGGCGACGGCCCGCTCTTCGACGAGCGCATCGCCATCCCCGAGGTCGAGTTCGCCAAGCGACCCAAGCTGGCCTTCGAGAAGGAGATGCTCGGCCTGTACGTGTCCGACCATCCGCTGATGGGCTACGAGAAGCTCCTCCAGCGCAAGATGGACTGCGGTCTCGGAGACCTGCCCGACAAGGACGACGGGACACGGGTCATCATCGGGGGCGTCGTCACCAACCTGGTCCGCAAGTGGACCAAGAAGGGTGAGCTGATGGCGGTGTTCACCCTCGAGGACCTCACCGATGCCGTCGAGTGCATGGTCTTCCCCAAGACCATGACCCTGTTCGGTCACCTGCTCGGCGAGCAGACCAACGACCAGGTGGTACTGCTCGATGCCCGGGTCGACAAGCGTGACGACCTTCCCAAGCTCATCGTCGGCTCGGTCGAGGTGCTCGACCTGTCGGCGTTCACCGAGACCCCGCCGTTGCGGCTGCGGGTGTCACCCAACCGTCTCGACCAGCGCCTGCTGGGGGAGTTGAAGACCACCCTGGTCGACCACCCCGGCGACGCCCCGGTCTTCATCCAGCTGGCCGAGCGCACCGTGCGCCTTCCCGACCAGTTCAGCGTGGACACCTCGAACGGGCTGGTCGGCGAACTGCGGGCGCTGCTCGGCGAGGACTGCGTCGCCGTCTGAGCCGCCGGAGCGGGGTCGTGAGCTTGCATCCGGGCGAGGGCAGAGGCTGAACTGGAGTGACTGTGCAATGCCTATGTTGGGGGCTGTAGCGACGATGGCGACCCTTGTCGTGACGAAGGACTGCACTGCACTGAGCGATGCCGATCTCGCAGAGATGGCGGAGCTGTGCGGGGGATCGGGCTGTGCGTTCGAGATCGGTGTGCTGTCCAAGCAGGCCGAGTCGTGGGTTCTGGTCACCCTCGCCCGTGATCCGGTCGATGCCCTGGTGGGGTATTCGTTCTGCACCCTCGAGCGCATCGGTGGGACCCCGAGCGTGCTGATCGGCCTGGCGTCGATCGGGATGCACGACCACCGCGAGGAGATCCTCGACGCCATCCTGCGCGACCAGATGCGGCGGGCCGTGCTGGCCTTCCCCGACGAGGACGTCCTTGTGGGCTCCCGTCTGGCGACCCCGTCGACCTTCAGCGCCTTCGCCCGGTTCAACGACGTGATCCCGCGGCCCGGCCACAAGGCCAGCGGCGAGGAACGCGCCTGGGGCCGCCGGCTGGCCAAGCGGTTCGGCATCGAGACCGCCAGCTACAACGACCGTGCCTTCACCGTGTCCGGCGACGGCTCGCCCTCGCCGATCTTCGACTACGTCGCCCCGGGCCACCATGTGGTCGAGGTCGAGGTGGCGGCCCTGTTCGACCCGCTCGACACCAGTGCCGGCGACGTGCTCATCGGTTTCGGCTGGGCCATGGCCGAGGACCTCGACGCCCTGCTGAAGGAGACCGGCGGCCTCTGAGCCGTCCGATCGTCATGGCTGCCATCGAGACGCTCTGCTGGGGCTACGGCCTGCTGGAAGGCCCTCGGGTCGACGCCGAGGACAACCTCTACTTCTCCGACGTGCCCAACGGTGGGGTGTACTGCCGCCGGCCCGACGGCACGGTCGATCTGGTGATCCCCAAACGCCGCGGCGTGGGCGGCATCGCCCTGCACGCCGATGGCGGGTTGGTGGTCTCGGGTCGCGACATCAGCCACGTCCGCAACGGGGAGAGCCGTCAGCTGGCCGTCTTCGACGCGCTCGGCACCAACGACCTGTTCGTCGACGCCGCGGGGCGGGTGGTGGTCGGCACGCTGATGACCAACCCCTTCGACATGGAGGGCGAGCGCAAGACCGGCGACTGCTGGCGGATCGACGCTCCCGGGGTCACCACCAAGCTCTACGGCGGGATCGGGCTCACCAACGGAATCGGCTTCTCGCCCGACGGCACGGTGATCTACCACGCCGACACCACCTCCAATGCCATCGTCGCCCACGACGTTGCGGCCGACGGCGCCTGCGGGAACCGTCGCAACCTGGTCCAACGTCCGGGTTTCCAGCCCGATGGGCTCGCTGTGGACGAGGCCGGTGTGGTCTGGGCCGCGGAGTTCGGCGGCGGGTGCGTGACCGGGTTCGGGCCCGACGGCTCCGTCGTCGGCTCGGTCGCGGTGCCGGCCAAGCAGATCACCTCGGTGTGCTTCGGCGGGGCCGACCGGCGCGACCTCTACATCGTGACGGCCGACAACAGCGAGGACCGAAGCCGGGCCGGCACGGTGTTCCGGACCCGGGCCGACGTGCCCGGCGTCGCGGTGCCGCTGGCCCGCATCTGAGCCCGGGCCCCTCCGGCCCGCTCGACGGCACCGCCATGGAGTTCCTCGACGTGGTGTACGGCCGCCGCATGTGCCGTTCCTTCGACGCATCGGCGCTCGAGCGGGCCATCGTCGACCGGTTGCTGCTCGCCGCGCAACGCGCCCCTGCGGCGGGCAACACGCAGGGTTGGCAGTTCCTGGTGCTCGACGATCCGGACGCCGTCGCCCGGTACTGGGACGCCACCCTGCCCGAGACGCGGCGGGCCCGGTTCCCCTGGCCGGGGTTGTTGCGGGCACCGGTGCTGGTGGTCCCGTGCGCCGACGCCTCGGCCTACGTCAGCCGGTACGGCGAAGACGACAAGGCGCAGCGGGTGGCCGCCAGCGGCTCCGAGAAGGTGGCGCTGGCCTCCTCGGCGGCAGCATGGACGGTGCCGTACTGGATGGTCGACACCGCCATGGCCACCATGACCCTGCTGCTCGGCGCAGTCGACGCCGGCCTCGGTGCGTGCTTCTTCGGCCAGTTCGAGCACGAGGCGGCGGTTCGGGCGGCCTTCGACATCCCCGCTGCCCTGCAGCCCATCGGTACGGTGGCGCTGGGCCGGCCCGACCACGCCGACCGTTCGAGCCGCTCGGCGCGGCAACGGCCCCGGCCTCCGCTCGACCAGGTCGTGCATCGCGGTCGCTGGGGTTCGGCGGATCGCTGAGCGACGCCGGTCACCCCAGCTGCGGGTGGCCGAAGAGCAGTTCCACCACGCCTTCGCACAGGAGGGCCAGCTCGTCGCAGGTGGCCACGAACCCGTCGTGGGGGCCGCCCTGGGGGTCGGCGACCTCGTCGGCCTCATTAGTCGTGAGCAGCTCGACCGGGTCACGACCGATGCTGATGCGCTGGAGGTACAGATCCAGCGGCTCGGAGGGGTAGCGGGCATCGCAGCGCAGCGCCCGCCGCAGGAACTCCTTGAGCGTGAAGGTCTTGTCGAAGGCGCCCGGGGTCATCAATGCCGCGACCCGGAGATGGACGCGTTCCATGGTCAGCACCAGGTCGGCGCCCGCGACGATCTCCGGGGTCAGCGTGCGGGAGCGATGGGTCTCGGCGTCGATGCCGCGGGCCCGCAGCACCGCCAGGGCGGCGGGAGTCGCCCGGTGACCCGGACGCAGCAGGGTCGACGCCGAGCCGACCGTCAGTTCGAGCCCGCGTCCTGCGGCGAGGTGGCTGGTGAGCGCGGCCGCCATGGGGGAGCGGTTGACGTTGGCGGTGCACACGTAGACGATGACGATGAGCACCATGCTAGGGCCGGTAAGGTCGGCGCTCGTGTCGAACCGGCTCGAGACCCTGTCGGCCGCCGAGGCTCGCCGCCTGGCGCTGGCCGCCCAGGGGTTCGACCGGCCACGGCCCCGGGGCCGGATCGACCGCCGCCACCTGCGCGGCGTGCTCGACCGGGTCGGCGTGGTGCAGATCGACTCGGTCAACATCGTGGCCCGCAGCCATGAGCTGCCGCTGTACGCCCGGCTGGGCGACCATCCCCGCAACAGCCTCGTCGCCGCGGCCCACCGGGGAGAGGTCTTCGAGTACTGGGGGCACGAGGCCAGCTTCATCCCGGTCGACTGTCACCCGCTGTTCCGTCACCGGATGGCCGCGGCCGAGGCCGGTGCGGCCTGGTCGGGTCTCGTACGGCTGGCTGCCACCAAGCCGCACTTCGTCGAGGACGTGTTCGCCGAGGCTGCCGAACGCGGGCCGCTGTCGGCGGGCGAGCTGTCGATGGGTGGCGGTCGGACCGGCCCGTGGTGGGGTTGGAACGACGCCAAGAAGGCCCTCGAATGGCTGTTCTGGTGCGGCCGGCTGAGTGCACGACGACGGCCGAGCTTCGAGCGTGAGTACGCCCTGCCCGAACGGATCGTGCCGGCATCGGTCCTGGCATTGCCCACGCCCGACCCGGCCGAGCAGCGACGTGAGCTGTTGGTGCGAGCGGCCCGCAGCCTCGGGGTCGGCACCGTCACCGATCTCGCCGACTACTTCCGTATCAAGGTGCCGGTGGCCCGCCCGTTGCTCGACGAGCTGGTCGAGGACGGCCGTCTGCAGGCGGTTGAGGTCGACGGATGGCGGGGCCGTGGGTACCTGTGGCCGGGAGCGCGCCTGCCACGGCGCATCACTGCGCGGGCGTTGCTGTCCCCGTTCGACTCGATGGTGTGGGAGCGGGACCGAACCGAACGGCTCTTCGGGTTCCGCTACCGGCTCGAGTTCTACACGCCGGCTGCGGCGCGGACCTACGGCTACTACGTGATGCCGTTCCTGCTCGGCGACGCGCTGCCCGCCCGGGTCGACCTCAAGGCCGACCGGCAACGCCGCCGACTTCTGGTGCTCGGTGCCTTCGCCGAGCCCACGGTGGCCTTCGACGGCCGTCACCGCGGCCGGGGCTCGGGCCGGCTTCCCGCCGGCACCGTTGCCGAGGAGCTCGCCGCTGAGCTGTCCTGTCTCGCCGGTTTCCTGGGTCTCGACGGCATCGACGTGACGCCACGGGGCGATCTCAGCCCGTTGTTGGCCGCAGCGATCGCTCCTGGCTCAACCGCGTCGGGCTGAGCCGGCGGGGCGGTTGGTGGTGGTCGGGGTCGTCGCGGTCGCTCAGAGGGCGGCCCGGCGCACCTTGCCCAGGGCGGTGCGGGGCAGCGCGTCGACCAGCTCGATGGCACCTGGCGCGCAGTAGGGGGCGAGCTCGGCCTTGACCGCGTCGCGCACGGCCTGCAGGGTCGGTGCCGGGCCGTCCGGGACGATGACCGCGGTCACCTGCTGGCCCCATTCCGGGTGGGCCCGGCCGATCACCGCGACCTCTGCCACCCCGGCGAGGCGGGCCACGATCCGCTCCACCGGGTCCGGCCACACCTTCTGCGCTCCGGTGATGATGAGGTCGTCGGTGCGGCCGTGGACCCGCACGAAGCCGTCGGGATCGACGCTCCCGCCGTCCCCGGTCGGGAACCATCCGTCGGCGGTCCGAGGGTCGACACCGTTGCGGTAGGACCGCAGCAGCATGGCGCCGCGCACCTGCAGTTCGCCGTTCTGCTCGCGGACCTCGACCCCGGGCAGCGGCCAACCGTCGTAGACGATCCCACTGCCGGTCTCGGTCAGCCCGTAGGTGGTGACCACGTTCGCGGCCAGCTGCTGCGGCGGGGCCGACCCGCCGAGAACGATGCGCTCGAAGCGGTCGGCCCGATCGCCGAGCCGCTGCAACGCCGTGGGCACCAGCGAGACGTGGGTCGCCGGTGAGGCGAGCGCGGTCTCGGCGTCGAACCCGTCCACCACGGTGAGGCCGGTACCGGCCCACAAGGCCCGCAGCACCACCGAGAGCCCGCCGATGTGGGCGAGGGGGAGACAGGCGAGCCAGTGGTGGCGGTCCGGGTCGATGCCGAGATGCGCCGACGTCGCCGCTGCCGATGCGGCGATGCTCGCATGGGTGTGCACCACCCCCTTGGGCTCGCCGGTGGTGGCCGAGGTGGCCATCACGAGGGCGTCGCCGTCCTGCACCGGCCGGGCGTGGGCCGCATCGAGCCGGTGGCGGCCCCCTTCGTCGACGATCCACGCCGGCCCGAGCCCGGCGAGCAGGCGGGCCACGGCCTGCTCGGGCAGGCGGCGGTCGACGGGCAGCACGGCGTCACCGCCGGCCCAGGCCCGCCGCACCTCCTCGACGAAACGGTCCCCGCCGGGCAGGGCGATGGCGATCAGCTCGTGCACGTGGTTCCTCTTCCGGTCAGTGGAGGTCTCGTGACGCCAGGTGCGCGGCGAGGGTGTCGGGGTCGCCGGCCGGCATCCGGCAGGTCCCACCCTCGCACACGTAGGCCAGACCCGGTGCCCGCTGCGACCACAGCGGCGACGCGAACGGCTCGCCCCAGGCCAGCACCACCTGCGGGCGCCAGCGGCTGCGCACCACCTCGAGCAGGTCCGGTCGGTCCCCGGTCACCACCACCTCGGTGAGGGGACGGTCGTCGGCGGCGAGGTCCATGGCCACCAGCAGCTGGCCGAAGCCGGAGGGATGTTCGAGTGCCAGGCTGCCGGTGCGGGCGACGATCGCGTCCGCCGCGGCCCGGTAGCGGTCCTCGCCGGTCAGCGCAGCCAGACGGCGCAGGCCGATCGCTGCGGTCGAGTCGGCCGCAGGCACGGCGTTGTCCATGATCTCCTTCGGCCGGGCCACCAGCGCTTCGGCATCGCGTCCCGTGGTGAAGAGGCCGCCGGTGGCGTCGTCCCAGAACAGGAACAGCAGCGCGTCGGCGGTGTCGCGTGCCGCCTCGATCCAGCGGGCCTCGCCGCCGGCCTCACCGAGCCGGACGAAGGCATCGACGAGCGCCGCATGGTCGGCGGCGAACGCCGGCACCGATGACGGCCCGCTCTCGGACTGCCAGCTGCGCAACCAGCGGCCGTCGGCCCGGCGCAGCTGCGACAACAGGAACGTGCCGTTGACCCGGGCCGCATCCAACCAGTCGTCGCGGCGCAGGGCGACCGCGGCCTCGGCGAGGCTGCTCAGCATCAGGGCGTTCCACTCGGTCAGGCACTTGTCGTCGAGCCCGGGACGCACCCGTTCGTCACGGACGCTCGACAGCCGTTGCCGCGCGACCTCGACCGCAGCAGGGCGCAGCAGATCACGCCGGTGGTGACGGCAGTTCAGGATGGTGTGGCCCTCGAAGTTGCCGGCCTCGGTGACCCCGAACCAGGCGAGGACCTCGTCGGCGTCGTCGCCGACCACCTCGGCGATCTCGGCAGCCGACCACACGTAGAAGCGACCCTCCTCCCCTTCGGAATCGGCGTCCTCCGCCGAGGCCCAGCCGCCGCCGGGACGGGCGAGCCGGCCCAGGACATACCCGACGGTCTCCTCGACCACCTGGCGGTACCGGGCTTCCCCGGTGACCTGCCAGGCGTGCAGGTACACCCGAACCAGCAGGGCGTTGTCGTAGAGCATCTTCTCGAAGTGCGGCACGAGCCATTCCCGGTCGGTGCTGTAGCGGGCGAATCCGCCACCGAGATGGTCGTAGATCCCGCCTGCGGCCATGGCGTCGAGCGTGGTGCACACCGCATCGAGCGCCGTCGGTGACCCGGTGCGGACGTGGCGGCGCAGCAGGAAGTCGAGGGCCATGGCCTGGGGGAACTTCGGGGCGCCGCCGAAGCCTCCCCATTCGGGGTCGAACCGGGCGACGAGACGGTCGGCCGCTTCGTCGAGGGCGGCTCCGCTCGCCTCGGCGGCGGGGATGCCGACGGCGATGTCGCGTCCGAGGGACGCCGCAAGCTCCGTGGCATGGGCGTCGATCTCGTCGCGTCGGTTGGTCCAGGCGTCGTGGATGGCCCGGCACAGCTCCACGAACGCCGGCAGGCCGTGGCGGGCCTGCGGTGGGTAATAGGTGCCGCCGTAGAAGGGTTTGCCATCGGGGGTCAGGAACACCGTCATGGGCCAGCCGCCGTGCCCGGTCTGGGCCTGGACCGCCTCGAGGTAGACGGCGTCGACATCGGGCCATTCCTCACGGTCGACCTTGACGTTGACGAACAGGTCGTTGAGCACCGCGGCGGTCGCCGGGTCCTCGAAGCTCTCGTGGGCCATGACGTGGCACCAATGACACGCCGAGTACCCCACCGACAGCAGGACCGGGACCCCTCGGCGGCGGGCTTCGTCGAAGGCCTCCGGTCCCCACGGGTACCAGTCGACCGGGTTGTCGGCGTGCTGGCGCAGGTAGGGGCTGGTCTGCTGGGCAAGCCGGTTCATGGCTCGAGGCTAGGCGTTCGGCGACGCGTGCTCGGACGTCGGCACAATTGGGGAAATGGCGGGGTTCCGCTCAAGGAGATGGCGTGACGCGTCGAGAACCTGCATGTCCAAGCGACCAAAGCCCACCTCGGGAGCTGGGACGAAGCGCCTGAGCCGGCATCCCGCCCGCCAATGGCTCGGCGCACTCAAGAGATGCCCGACCGGAGTCGCCGCCCCGGTCGGGCATCTTGTCTTTTCCGGGATCCGGGTGGTCAACCCGGTCCATACCGGGCGGTCGGTCGCCTCGGACATACCCATCGGGATGGCTGACGGTCCCGTGACGGTCCCGGGACGGAACCGCAGCGGGGCGGTCAGAACCCGGTCGAGCGGGCGCGGGTGCCCGAGGGGATCCACCGTTCGAGGATCTCCTCTGCCGGACATGGCATGCCGAGGCCGAAACCCTGGCCGACAGAACAGCCCGCCGACAGCAACGCTGCGGCCTGGTGCCGGTGTTGCACGCCCTCGGCCACGACCCCCATCGAGCGGTGCTGGGCGTAGCCGACGGTGGCCCGCACGAACGCCGCGTGGTCGTCGCGCCGGCCCATGCCGTCGACGAAGGACCGGTCGATCTTGACCGTGTCGAACGGGAAGGTCTCGAGGTACTCGCCGTCGGCGAAGCCGGTGCCGAAGTCGTCGAGGGCCAGACGCACCCCGATACCGGTCACCAGCTCGGCGAGCACGTTGCCCGCGAGCACCATGTCGTCGACCTTGGCGGTCTCGGTGACCTCGATGCAGATGGACCGGGCACTGACCCGGTGCTGGGCGAGGGCCTCACGAACCAGGGCGGCGAGGCGACCGTCGGCGAGCTCGGTGGCCGAGACGTTGATCGCCACCCGGAAACCGGTCCCCAGCGGCACGTCGGCCTGCCACGCCGCGAGGTCGGCGCAGGCCCGGTCGAGCATGAACGCGGTGAGGTCGGTGACCCGCCGGCAGCGCTCCAGCACCGGCACGAACAGCGCTGCGGGGATGGTGCCGGTCTCGGGAAGCGTCCACCGGGCGAGCGCCTCCACGGCCACCACCTCACCGGTTCGTAGCGACACGATCGGTTGGTAGTGCGGTCGGACCTCACCGGTGCTGATGCCCTCGAGGATCCGCCACAGGGGAACCTCGGTCGGAGTCAGGACCTCGTCGAGGACTGCCATGACCCTCCCTCCGGTACCGAGGCCAATCGGACGAGCGTCGCCGGACGCGACCGGCCACCATAGGCACGGAGGGGAACCGGGTTGGCTGATGGTCGCCGCAGCCGGGACCGCTCGGGTCAGTGCTCGACCACGTTGGGTTGCACCCAGTGCAGCACGCCCTGGGCCAGCCACGACTCGGCCACCTCGAGCGCGGCTTCCGGCTCGGCGTGTTCGAACCGCACGACGTAGACGAGGTCCCCGGCGTCGGGGTCGGACAGGTCCTCGACGATGAGTCCCCCGGCGGACAGCACCCGGCGGCGGGCATCTTCGACGTCGATGGTCCGGGTGAAGCCCAGGACCACCTCGTTGTCGACCACGATCGGGCCGTGCGGCGACTCGATCAACCGGCCGAGCCGGAGACCACCCGGCGCCAACCCGGCCTCGGCGGCGATGGAGCCGGTGTGGCGGATCAACTCGCCGACCGGTGGCCGGTCGGTGCCGGCCTTGGCGACGAACTCGACGACGAGCAGTTCGGCGGAGGCATCGTTGTCGATGGCGAGGTCGGCCTCGGGCCCGACGGTGTCGCACTCGATGGTGGTGAGGCGGCGGGTGAGATCGATGAACGGCTCGTAGCCGTAGCGGCCGAGCGTGGCGAGCAGCGGTTCGATCACCGGCTCGTCGGAGTGCGCAGGCCGAAGAACGGCGGCGAACTGGTCGCTCGGTCGGCCGAAGGGCACCAGCATGCTGCCGAGCCTGACGTAGGGGTGATCCCCCTCGAGGAGCCGGTAGGTGTGCTGGGTGTTGCCGCGTTCGACGGTGACCGGCCGGGGCGGGAAGCGGAACGGCGTCCCGATCGGGCCGGCACACAGCACATAGTGACCGGGGGGCACCGACGCCGAGAACAGAACGCCCGAGGTCAGCCGCGGGGAGGCCCGTCGCTCGAGCGGGTGTCGGTTCCCCTCGGCGTCGCGCAGCCAGGCCTGGGCCGCCGCGAGGGCGGCTGCGACACCGCCGGAACGGCAGTCGAGCCGACCACCGCGCCGACCCGGTTCGGGGCCGAAGCGCATCGCCGACGGAGCGATGCAGATCGACACCGTGAGGAGTTCGGTCTGCTGGTCGTCGTAAGCCTTGGGCATCGATCCCCCTCTCCGGCGTGGGCTCGGGGTGCCCGGGACCATGGTCCCCTTCACCCCTCGGTACAAGTCAACGGCCGTCCGGCGGTCGACCTGTAGGGCCTCCTGTGCCTGGCTCCGTCGATTCGCCGTCGATTCGCCGTCGATTCGGTCTGTCAGGTCCGGTTCGGCGGGTTCGGTGCGGCGGGTTCGGTTCGACCAGGGGTGAGGAGGGTTCCACCGATTCGCCGTCGATTCGGTGCTCGCCCATGCCGTTCGTGGTGACGCGGTTCGACCGGTCGACCGCTTCGCGGGCGACAACCTCCTGACCTGGAACTTCACGACCGAATGTCCGGCCGCGACCCGGCGCCGGAACCCTCGCGTTCCGAACACCCTGGCCAGAGGGGTGGGGCCGACGCAGGCGGGGGCACTACGGTGACCGGGCGTGACGAACCCCTGGGTGCTCGGTGCCCGACCTCGTACGTTGCCGGCTGCCGTCGTCCCGGTGGCGGTGGGTGCGGCATGCGCCGTCGGCGCCGGTGCTGCGATCACCGTGTGGCGGGGTGCGCTGGCGTTGGTGGTCAGCCTGGCGCTGCAGATCGGCACCAACTACGCCAACGACTACTCCGACGGGGTGCGGGGAACCGACGCCGAACGGGTCGGTCCGGTGCGACTGGTGGCTTCGGGACTCGTCCCGGCCGCTGCGGTCAAACGAGCGGCGTTGCTCGCCTTCGGCGTCGCAGCCGTGGCGGGTCTGGCGCTGGCGGCGACCACGACGTGGTGGCTGATCGCCGTGGGTGCGGCGAGTATCGCTGCGGCGTGGTTCTACACCGGTGGCCCCAAGCCGTACGGCTACCTCGGGCTGGGCGAGGTGTTCGTGTTCGTGTTCTTCGGCCTGGTCGCCACGGCGGGAACGACGTTCGTGATGACCGAGCAGCTCACCGGCCTGGCGATCGGCGCCGGCGTTCCGGTGGGCTTCCTGGCGATGGCGCTGCTGGTGGTCAACAACCTGCGCGACCTGCCGACCGATCGTGAGGTCGGCAAGCGGACCCTGGCGGTGCGGTTGGGTGACCGGCGG
Source organism: uncultured Acidimicrobiia bacterium (assembly GCA_903921205.1). Classification (GTDB taxonomy): domain Bacteria; phylum Actinomycetota; class Acidimicrobiia; order Acidimicrobiales; family CAIXPF01; genus CAIXPF01. Next base: position 27,407 of record CAIXPF010000205.1, read on the forward strand.
ACGCGGATCTTCTACGTCGGACTGCTTGCTGCCACCTTTGCGGTGGCGTCGGTGGTGTCGGGTTTCTACCTGCGTCCGGCCGGTGCGCTCTCGCTCATCGCCATCGCCTCTGCGCGCAAGCCGGCGACCGCGGTCCTGGGCGGGGCGAGCGGTCGCGACCTGATTCCGGTGCTTGGTGCAACCGGGCGGGTCCAGTTGATCTTCGGGGTCATCTTCTCGATCGGGATCCTCCTGTCGGGCATCCTCCTCGACCGCTGAGCGCACCACCGAGGGCGAGCGGTTCCGTCGGTGCGGCCGGTGTCCGGTTTGCTCAGGCCGGTGTGTGCGCGAGTGCCGGTCGGGTCGGGGTCGGAGTCTCGATCATCCGCCGGCCGACCTCGATCACGGCGGCGGCGGCGAGCGCCACCGCGGCGAAGACCAGCCACCCGGCGCGGTAACTGCCACCGGTGACGAGGTATCCGAACACCACCGGGCCGATGGCACCGCCGGCGTAGGTGCCGGTCTGGGTGATCCCGGTCGCGGCGGCGGGTGCCTGGCGGTTGTGGGACACGACCGCCAGGTTGAAGATGCCCGGCCACGACCAGCCTGCTCCGAAGCCGATCAGGGTGCCGGCCAGCACGGTGGCGACGCCGCCGAACGAGAGCAGCACCAGGCCGATCGACCCGATCAGCAGCATGGTGATGACGACCCGGAAATGGCTGCGGGTCATGGTGTCCGCCTTCCACCCGCCGAACAGCCGTGACGACAGCCCGATCAGGCTCCCCACCGACAGCAGCACGCCTGCCGGGCCGCGGCCGATACCGGCATGCACCGCGGTCGAGGTGAGGAACGCTCCGAGGCAGTTCACCATCGCCGAGCCCAGCCCGGCCCCCAAGCCGAGGACGATCAAGGCCGACATCGCCGCCTCCGGTCTGCCGCGGCGTCCCGTGGTACTCGGCCCGCCGGTCGACGAGGCGGCAACCACAGGGGGTGCACCGTCATCGACCCGGCCGGTAGCGGTGTGGTCCGGTTGGGGTTCGCCGGGCACGGGCACGGGCTCGGCCGGTCCGAGCGCAGCCGTCGTGACGCGGCCGGGCACCAGGAGCGAGGCCGCTGCGGCGAGCACCCCGGCCAGGGCGAACGCCCAACGCCAGCCGACCGTCAAGGCCAGCGTGGGCACGGCGAGGCCGGCGAGCAGGGTGGCTGCCGGGATGGCGGACTGCTTCACGCCGAAGGCCAGGCCGTTGCGGCGGGCCTTGACGCCCGCCACGATCAGGGCGTTCGACCCGGGTTGGGCCAGGGCATTGCCGAGGCCACCGAAGGCCAGCCACAGCAGCAACGTCCGCATGTCGGTGGCGGTCGAGGCGCCGAGCAGGGCTATGGCGGACATGATCGACGACGTCCGCATCGCCGCCACCGGTCCGACCCGTTCGACGAGGCGACCAAAGGCTGCCGAGGCGAGCGCCGACACCCCGAAGTACCCGAAGGCGATCCAACCCTGGGATGACTCGGGAAAGGCGAGATCGGTGCGGACCTGCACCGCCATGCCGCCGAGCAGGAACACGGGGAGCACGCCGGCGGTCGAGGTGGCGATGACCGCTGCGAACACCCGGGACTGGCGCACGGGCGGACCCTAGTGGCCACCGGCCCGACCGAGGTCCTGCGCCTCCGGGAAACGGCGTCACAGGACCCGGACCAGCCCGAGCGATCCGACGGGTTTCTCCCAGGCCTGGACCGTGTGTTGGGTGCTGATGCCCTGGACGACACCGCCCGAAGCGGACAGGACGGGCAGGCTGATCGAACAGTCGGCACGCCACAGTTGGAGGTCGGGGGAGGTCTGTTCGATCACGGTGACCTCGGCGAGGTCCAACAACCGTTCGTCGAGGGTCAAGGCCTGCAGCGCAGCACGCAACTGCGCCGTGGGCTCCTGCAGATCGACGCCGAGCCGGCCGGCCACGGCTTGGCGGACCACGGGGTTTCCGAGGTCGAGCACCACCGTGGTCTGGTACGCGTGCAGGTCCTCGCTGCTCGCCGCGGCCGCCGCAGGCGCACGCAGCGCCTCGAGCAGGTCGAGGCGGAGACCCGGCACGTTCCAGGTGGTTGTTTGCAGCACGAGCTTGGTGACTGCGCCTGCGGCGATGGTGAATGCCACCACCAGACCACCCCCGACCCAGCCCTGTTGCCACGGCACCGGCAGTGGGACCGATCCGGCGGAGGCGGTCGCCGAGCCGCCGGCGTGCACGGTGACGGTCACCGTGCCGTCGTCGTTGTGCCGGAGCGAGACGCCGTCGGTAGCCTCGGCGCCCACCGAGCCGAGAGCAGAGCGGACCTCGGCGCCGAGGGAGGCGGTGGTTGCGACCTGCTCGAAGGTCTCGTCCGGCTCCAGCGCGGCTCGCCCGGCCCCCGGCCACAGGCCGCCGAGCCGCCGGGCGATGTCCCACAGCGGCCCGGCGCCCGGGAGCAGCCGGGTCACCACGCCGGTCCGCAGCTCGCGTCGGTGCTCCCGCCACCAGACGTCTGCGGCCTCGATGTCATCGAACAGCCAGGTCATGCCGGTGGTGCCGTTGAGCGCCAGACCGGCGGACAGCGAGAGCCCCTCGTCGAAGACGGTGTGCCCATCGACCATCAGGGTGCAGGCTGCTCCGAGACCCTCGCCGTGGTCGATGCTGGTGTCGGTCAACTCGGTGATCCGTACCCGTCCGTCGGAGAGTTCCTCACGGACGAAGGTCACCGCAGCGTCGGCCTTGAAGCGGAGGCTGTAGGTCTCGCTGCGTGTCGAGACGACGTAAGGAGCCGGGCCCGGCTGCAGTCCGCGGCCGTGGAAGGACAGGGTGAGCCACTGTCGCATGCGTTGTGCCGCGGCGGATCCGATGGCGTTCGCCGCGAGAAACCGGACGGCCGGGGCCCCGGGGCGGAGGGAGGCCGCCAGCCAGGGCGGTTCGCCGTTGCCCGCGGCACCGCCGGCACGGGCGAGCTCCTGGCGGGCCCGTACCACTGCGTCGGCGGCTTCGCCTGCTCGCCGCCGGGCCGAGATCAGATCGTCGCGGAGTGCCGGCCGAGCGCCGAGATAGGCCGCTGACGTGGCCCATGCGGCGTCGACGGCGGTTCCGAGCGGGCCGGGGAGATGACGCAGCTCGTCGGTGAGTCGCACCAGCTCGTCGGTGAGCTCGTCGAGGTCGAGCAGCATGCCCTCTACGTGGGTCACCAGCCCTCCCCGTTGCCGGCACCGCCGGCGTGACCGACCGGAGGCCCGGCGGGTTGCGCCGAGCGCAGCTGCACGAGTGCGACCTGGTCGCGGTAGGCGACGGCCGAGGCGGCGAGCGCCACCTCGGCCAGCCGTCGACAACACTCGGCGAGCTCGAGCTCCTCGGCGGTACGGCGAAGGGCCTGTTCCTGCAGTTGTTGGACGAAGGGGCCGCGACAGCGCGCGAGCTTGGCGGTAACGGCCCGGCGACGGTCTGCGGCGACCTGCTCCAACGCCGATGCCGTACGCCGGGAAACCGTCACGAGCCAGTCGAGCGCCGCGAAATCGACCTCGACATCCTGGAAGGGTCCGATGTTCGGCATGGCACGAAAATACCTGACAGGCATCGATGTGTCGTATGAATTCCGGAAACCCTGCCGGGTGCCTGCCCGGAGGCGGGCTGGATCGCGGGTTCGTCCCGGGTTCAGCTGTGCCCGGGCACCCCGTCCCGGGTCTGCCACCAGTCCTCGAGCAGGGCCAGGAACCGACCGGGCTGCTCGAGATGGGCGGTGTGCCCGGCGCCCTGCACCAGGGCCAGCGCAGGTCCGGCCCGGCCGTCGACGCGGCCCGTGGCGTGGTGCAGGGAGGCGGCCATCGCCTCGGCCTCGGTGGCGAATTTGGTGTCGCTCGCACCGGCGAGGAGCAACACCGGCATGGTCAGCAGGGACAGCCGATCCCAGAGCGGTTCCATCCGCCCGGTGCCGCAGCAGCGCAAGCTGGCGGCGACCCCTTCCGGACGGTTGCGCAGCCGGGCCGGCCGAGCGGCGCCAGCCTCGTCGAGGCCGGCGAAGAGGGGCAGGGACAGCCAGTGCTCGAGAAAGGCGTCGAGGCCCTCTCGCTCGAGACGGTCGGCGAGCGCGGCGTCGGCACGGTTACGCGTCTCGCGGGCATCGGGGCTGGTCAGACCCGGTGTGGCGCCGACGAGAACGAGTTCCTCCACCAGGTCGGGCCGGTCGCAGGCCAGCTGCAGACAGAGACGGCCTCCCATCGAGTACCCGAGGTAACGCGCCTGCCCGCCCACTTCGCCGATGAGGCGTGCGGCCTCAGCAGGGCCCGCGTCGTCGTGGCGGGCGGGGCTGGAACCGTGCCCGGGCGCATCGACGGCGAGGACCCGGAAGCGTCGGTTGAGCTGCTGGGGCAGGTCACCCCAGCAGCGGGTGTTCTGGGTGAAGCCGTGGACCAGGACGATGGTGGGCGCCCCCGGTCGGGGGTACTCCTCGACGGCGAGGGTCATGGCCCCAGTCCAGCAGATCCGCGTCAGCGGTCGGGATGTGGGTCGAAGCCGAACAGCCGGTAGATCGGGTTGGCCGATCCCGGCTGGTCCGGCCCTGGTCGTTGCCCCGGACCGGCGGCGGACGGTGCCGGCGTCGGACCGCCGGGCTGCGAGCCGCCGGGCTGCGAGCCGCCGGTCGGGTCAGTGGTCGGGTCAGTGGTCGGGTCGACGCTCGGATCAACGGTCGGATCGTCGGTCGGGGCGGTCAGGTCGATGACCTGGTCCGGCTCGGGATCGGGTCGGTCTGCGGCCTCGAGCAGGTGGCCCCGGTCGCTCCTGCGCACGACAACGGCACCGCACGCCTGCAGTTCGTCGAGCAGATCACCGACCGAGCGATAGCCGGATTCCTCGAGGCTGAACCCGGGGAAGGCGTTGCGGAGCTGTTCGCCGACCTCCTGCAGCCTGAGCGCCGAGGGCCGTCGGGCGTCGAGGACCTCGACGACGAAGTCGACCACGCCGGCACGGTCGGGCGCGACGACAGGGTCGGGCGGGACGGGGTGCTCGGTGTCCGGGCGTGAGGCCGTGGACCGGGGACCGCTGGTTCCTTCGAGCGGACGCAGCGCCTCGAACCAGCGTCCGCCGGAGGGCAGGTCGAACAGGTTGGTGCGTGGCAAGGGCCCGGTGAACACCCCCGGCACCTCCTCGAGGTCGACCAGGTCGACGCCGGGAACGCCGCGATCGAAGCGCATGCGTTCCCGGTACCCCAGCACGGTGACCTTCACGCCGGCCAGGGCGTAACGGCCGAGTGCATCCCCGAAGGGTGCGCCGTCGTGCGAGGCGATGACCACCTCGGCGAGGTTGCCGTGGCGGAAGTGATGCTCGACGTGGCGGGCCAGGGCATCGGTGACGGTGTCGTTGCGCTGGTGCCGAGGTCGCACGAACACGGACCAACCCCATTGGCGCAGGTTGGACACCCACGCGGCGAGGCGAGCCTCGTTCCCGGGTGCCACCGTGGCGAACACGCAGGCTTCGACCCGGTCGTCGGGGTCGGCACCCTCGGCGAACCAGATGGCCAGCCGGTCCATTCGGGGCCGGTGGACGGGGGAGGCCTTGCGGCCGAGGATCTCCGACAGGTTCTGGTCCATGTCGGGCGCGTCCCAGACCAACAGCCGTCGCGTCTCACCCTTCGAGACCGAATCCGCCATGCCCACCGCAACCGCCGCCCGCCGTTGTCGCAGCGCCCCTCCGCCGGAGGAACGCGGGATCGCAATGATCCTAACGGGCGGCGAGCATGGTGACCCGGCCGGGCCGGCAGTTGTCGGCGTCGAGGGGTCGGGGTCCCCGGCTGCACGGCCCGAGCGCTGCACAGCGGTTCCCGAACACGCCGGCGCCGCAAGCGCCCGGCCTCCGCCGGCCTCCGCCGGTGCCGGCTGTGATGTTGCCGGCTGTGCCGATGGGTGGCGTGACGATGCGGCATGGTGGTTGCTCACCGGGGATCATCGCGGGGTGCGCCGCCGGCGCAGTCGGGAAGGAGCCAGATGGGCAACGTGGCGACGGCATTCTGCGCGACCCTGGTCGACGAGTGGGTCCGGGGCGGGCTCGTCGAGGCGTTCATCGCACCCGGCTCGCGATCGACGCCATTGGCGTTGGCCCTCGCGGGCCATCCCGGGGTCCGCGACGAGATCGTCCTCGACGAGCGGGTTGCCGGGTTCATGGCGCTGGGGTCGGCGTTGGCGTCGGGGCGGCCGGCGGTCGTGCTCACGACATCGGGCACCGCGGTCACCCATCTGCACGCGGCCGTGGTCGAGGCGCATCTTTCCGAGGTGCCGCTGCTGGTGTGCACCGCCGACCGGCCTCCCGAGTTGTACGGCGTCGGTGCGGCGCAGACCATCGAACAGCAGCGGATCTTCGGCACCGCGGTGCGCGCCTACCTCGATCTCGGCGTGCCCGACGAGCACAATCGCAACGCCTGGCGGTCCCTGGCCGCCCGATCGTTGGCCGAGACGACCGGTTCGCCGGCGGGCCCCGTGCAACTGAACCTCAGCTTCCGCGAACCGCTGGTGGGCGACGGCGGCCCGATCCCGCCCGGCCGCTCCGACGGACGACCCTGGCATCGGCGGGTCGTGCCGGCGGCCACCCCGTCCGATGCGTTGCTCGCCGAGTTGGCCGGATCCTGGATCGGTCGACGAGGGGTGTTCCTGGCGGGAGCGGGGGTCGACGATCCTCAGGCGGTGCTGGATCTGGCCGAGGAGCTGGGCTGGCCGGTGTTGGCCGAACCCCGCAGCAACACCCGCATCGCCGCGCCCGTGGTCGTCGCCCATGCCGATGCCATCATCCGGGTGCCGGCCTGGTCCGAACGGCTACGGCCCGAGGTGGTGGTGCAGCTGGGCCAGATGCCCGCATCGAAGGTCCTCGCCGGCTGGACGAAGGCAGCGGTTTCGGTGCCCGACGTGCCCGACGTGCCCGGCCCGACCGGGCCGACCGGGTCCAATGGCGCGATGCCGGCCGAGCGGGTGGTCGTGAACGAGGCGGGTTCGTGGTGGGACCCCGACCGCCAGGCTGGGCTGGTCGTGGCCTGTACGCCGGGCCGTCTCGCCGCTGCGCTGTGCGAACGGCTGCGGGCCGAGCGTGCGCACCACGACGGGTCGTCCTGCGGTGCCGGGTCGGCCGCCGGATCCGACGCGTCGCTGCAGCGATTCGACGTCGATTCGCGGCCCGCGGGATGGCTTGCTGCCTGGCGCGCCGCCGATGGTGCAGCGGCGAGCGCCCTCGAAGAGGAACTGGCCCGTGGCGCGGACGAGGCCCTGCCGAGCGAGCCGGCGGTTGCCCGGGCCGCTGCTGCGGCCGCTCACCGCCATGGTGCCGGGGCCCTGGTCGTGTCCTCGTCGATGCCCGTTCGTGACCTCGAGTGGTACCTGCCCCGGGCCCCACTCGGCGACAATCCCCCACCCGTGTTGTCCAATCGCGGCGCGAACGGAATCGACGGGGTCGTGTCCACGGCGATCGGTGCGGCCGTCGCCCTGGCTCCGGCACCGGTCTGGGTGCTGATCGGCGACCTTGCCTTCTTGCACGACAGCAACGCCCTGCTGAACCTGGCCGAGCGCAACATCACGGTGCGGCTGGTGATCGTGGACAACCGCGGCGGCGGCATCTTCTCGTTCCTGCCGCAGGCCTCCGTCGTGGAGACGGCCACTTTCGAGCGCTTGTTCGGGACCCACCAGCAGCTCGATCCGGCGGCGCTGCTGCGGGCGCACGACATCGAGACGGTCGAGCTCGATCGCACCGACCGGCTCGAGCGGGGCCTCGAGGAACTGGTGCGTTCCACCGCTGCGGTCGCAGCGCTGGTGGTCCGCACCGGCGACCGGGCGTCGAACGTGGCGGCCCATGACCGCCTCCATGCCGCCGTGTCCGCTGCCCTGGCGACGGTGCCGCCTGCCGACGGGGTCTGATCGACTCGGGCGCCGGCTCAGCCGGTCGGGACCCGCTGGAAGCCCTCGGCCAGACGACCCTCGGGCAGTCCGGCTGCGGTGGCCTTGACCCGTCCCCAGCTCCGCAGCCGTTCCTCGAACGCCACGGGCTCGTGGTGGGAGACCTGCGAACGGTGACACGCCAGCGCCTGCAGCTTGCGCTCGAAGGTATCGGTGACGTCGACGAACACGTTCTCGCTCGGTCCGCCTGCCAGCCAGACCTCCTGCACGGTGTGCTCGCCCCACCCCTCCGCCAGCAGCTCGGGATGGGCGAACTGGTTACGGGCGTCGGGATAGACCGCGCACAGGGTGGCCTCGCCGACCGCGAGGTGGTCGGGGTGGCTGGCGAAGATCCGCTCGAAGTTCCGCACCGGGGACTGGGTGAGCACCCAGGTCGGGGTCAGCTGGCGGATCACCCGTGAGAGGTCACGGCGCAACTCGAGTGTCGGGGTCACCCGCCCGTCGGGATAGCCGAGGAACAACACCTGCTCGACCCCGACCGCAGCTGCAGCCGCCCGCTGCTCGCGTTGGCGCAATGCCGCCATGTCGGGCCGGCTGATGGAGGGGTCGAAGCCGCCCGCATCGCCGTCGGTGACGATGCAGTACGAGACGTCGACCCCGGCTGCGGTCCAGCGGGCGATGGTTCCCGCCATGCCGAAGTCGACGTCGTCGGGGTGGGCGGTCACGACGAGCACCGGTCCGCTCGGCATCGCCTGGTCGGGTCGGTGCTCGGTCGGGTCGGTGCTGGCAGTGCTGGACGTCACCGGTCCAACTTAGGCGCTGCGTCCGGCCCGACCCCGACGGGCCGACGTCGCGGTCAGGGCCTGACCAGCGCCCCGAGGACGGCGGCGAACTTGGCCTGGGTCTCGGCGAACTCCGTTGCGGGGTCGGAGTCGGAGACGATGCCGTTGCCGGCGTAGACCCGGACTGTGACCCCGTCGAACTCGGCGGAGCGAACGCCGACGGCCCAGGCGCCGTTGCCGTCGGCATCGACCCAGCCGACCGGTCCGGCGTAGCGGCGACGGTCGAGCTCCTCGATCTCGCGCTGCAGTTGCAGGGCGCTCTCGCGGGGATCGCCGCCCACCGCCGGGGTGGGGTGCAGCGCATGCACCAGGTCGAGTACCGACGGTTCCGGTCGTGACAGCCGGCCCTCGACCATGGTGGCGAGGTGTTGCACGTTGGCCACGGCCACCACCGACGGCTGTGGTTCGGCGTCGAGGAACGAGCACCAGGGCAGCAGCGTGTCGTGCACCATGTCGATGGTGAGCTGGTGCTCGTGGCGGTAGTTGGCGTTGGCCAACAGCGACGCGGCCAGCTTGGCATCCGCCGCCGGGTCGCCGAGCCGCGGTGCGGTGCCCGCCATCGGGTGGGCACGCACCACGTCACCATGACGGGACACCAGCAGCTCGGGGCTGGCGCACAGGAAGCCGTCGATGAAGCTGACGTAGCAGGTCGGGTACGCGGCCCGGAGACGTCGCAGGGCCGGACGTGGGTCGACGGGACGGTCGGCGGTGACCACCACCTCCCGGGCCAGCACGACCTTGCGCAGCTCGCCGGCCCGGATGCGCGTCGTGGCCCGTCCGACGAGGTCCATCCACCACGATGGTTCCCGGCTGGCCGCGACATCGAAGCGCGACGGCAACGCCTGCGCCGGCTCCGGCTGCACATCGGGAGGGCCGGTCGGGTCGTCGCGACCGATGACGACCGCCCACCGCGCTCCGTCGGGCTGTCGGTGCAGCTGGACCGCGGGAATGACCATGCGTCCTGGTACGTCGGTCCGGAACGGGAGTGCCCCGAACGCCAGCGGTGCCGGCGCCCCTGCCGCACCGGAGCGGTCCATACCATTCAAGATGGTATGGACCCGGGTGCCGAGATCGCTGCGGTCGTCGGCGTCGAACGCGATCGTGACCGCGCAACCGATTCCGGCAATCGCCGAGCCGTCGCGGGTGATGACCATGCCGTTCGGGCCGGCGAACTCGATGAGGTCGAGGTCGTCGTCGACCCGGAAGCCGTGCGCCCGCAGCGGGCCCGGCGTCGGGCGGGGGACACCGGTGTCCATCAGGGCCGGCGGGTGCCCACCAGCAGCTGGGCGATGCCGGTGGAGAGTTGGCGCTGCACGACGTTGTCGAACCCGGCCTCGCGCAACATGGTGGTCAGCACCGGCGTCTCGGGCAGATAGGCGACCGACCGGGGCAGGTACTGGTAGGCGGACTTGTCCGACAGGCGACCGCCGACGAAGGGCACGACCTTGCCGAAGTAGATCCGGTGGCCGGCGGCGAGCAGCGGGTTGCGGGGGCTGCTCACCTCAAGCAGGGCGACGCGCCCACCCGGGCGAAGGACCCGGGCGCACTCGGCGAAGAACGGTTCGAGGGCCCGCAGGTTCCGCAGGGCGAAGCCGCAGGTGATGCCATCGAGGCAGCCGTCCTGCAGGGGGAGGCGCAGGATGTCCGCCTGTGAGAGCGGGGCGTCGGTCCTGGCGTGGTGCAGCATGCCGTAGGACAGGTCGAAGCCGACCGCACGCAGACCGGCCCGCTCGAGGTCCCGGCAGAAGTCACCGGTGCCGCAGGCGAGGTCGGCGACGAGCGAGCCAGGGGCCAGCCCCAGCTCCCGGACGGTACGTCGCCGCCAGCCCACGTCCATGCGGAAGGTCATGACCCGGTTGACGAGGTCGTAGCGCGGGGCGATGCGGTCGAACATGTTGCGCACCGCCGCCACCTTCTCCTCGCCGGTGGGCAGGGGCGTTTCGGTGCGGCTCACGTCAGGAGATGGTAGGCACCCGCTCTGTGGTGTGGCGCATCAGCGTGACGGCGCAGGATCCTGCCCGCTCAACCGTGTCGCAGCGGCCCGGTAGTCGGGCTTCCCGGTCGGGGTGCGGGGCAGGTCGGCCACGACCAGCACGTGCCGGGGCAGCTTGAAGCGGGCGAGGGACGTCCGGCAGAAGCGGGCGAGCTGTTCGGTGGACAGCGAGGCCCCGGGAGCCAGGCGCACGAGGAGCCCCACCACCTCACCGAAACGCGGATCGGGAATGCCGACCACCATGGCGTCGGCCACCGCAGGATGGCCGCGTACGACCCCTTCCACCTCGAGCGCGTCGACTTTCTCCCCGCCGGAGTTGACCGTTCGCTCGCCTCGACCGACCAGCTCGATCGTGCCGTCGGGCCGCCAGCGCCCGAGGTCGCCGGTCAGCGCCCAGCGCACCCCGTCGATGGTGGGGAAGGTGGCGGCGCTGCGATCGGGGTCGTTGAGATAGCGCAGCGGGAGCCGCCCGGTGCGCCCGATGCGGCCCAATGCCGGGCTGCCGCGGTCCACCGGCTTGCCGTCGAAGCCGACCAGGGTCGTGTCGGGCCCGGGGACGAACCCGGGGGAACGCTGGGGCATCCCGGCCAGGTGTACCCGCCGGGCCTGGCCGCCCGTCTCGGAGGTGCCGTAGCCATCGACGACGACCGCGCCGTCGAGGTGGTGCAGCAGGCGGGCTGCGGTGCCCGGCGCCAGCGCCGCCCCGCCACTGGCCACTGTCACGAGGCGGTCGAGGTCCCAGCGCCCGGGGTGGCGGTCCAGCTCGTCCGCCAGCGGTACGGCGAAGGCATCCCCGACCAGGACCAGTTGCGCCACCTGTTCGCGCTCGGCGAGATCGAGCAGGGCAACGGCATCGAAGGTGTCGTCGGTGAACAGCACCACCGTTCCCCCCGACAGCAGGGTCCCGAGCGTGACCCATTGCGCCGTACCGTGCATCAACGGGCACGCCACGAGCATCCGGGTCCCGTGCCCGCCCAGGGTCCGGGTGACATCGGCGGGCTCGGTGAGGGGGCTACCGAGGTGATGGTCGCCCCCGAGCGCGGCGAAGAACAGGTCGTCCTGTCGCCACTCGACCCCTTTCGGCAGCCCGGTGGTGCCCCCGGTGTAGAGCAGGTAGAGGTCGTCATCCCGGCGGTCGTTGCGGCGGGGGAGTGGTCCGAGGCGGGCGAGGTGTCCGGCGATCGTGGAGAGCGCATGTACGGGTGGCGCAGGTGAGGCGTCGGCCCTGGTCAGCAGGTCCGTTGCCGCCTCGACCGTTGCCGCCACGGCATCCTCGCAGACGACGAGTGCCGGGTCGGCGTCGGTGAGCAGGTGCCGGATCTCCTCGGCGGTGTAGTGCTGGTTCACGTTGAACGGCACGGCCCGCAGCTTGAAGGCGCCGAGCAGGGCCGCGACGTGGGGGGCCGAGTTGCGCAGCATCAGGGCCACCCGGTCGCCAGGGCCCACCCCGACCTCGGAGAACCGAGCGGCCCAGCACGCTGCGTTCTCGTCGAGGTTGCGGTAGGTGAGCCGTTCGTGGCCCGCGACGAGGGCCGATCGGTCGCCGCAACGGTCGGCCACCGCTTCGAACAGGTCGGCGACATTGAAGGCGGCCGGTGAGTCCACGTCGGAACCCGACGGTACTCAACAGGTGACCTTCGTCACGAAATGACCGCTCCGGGCCTTCGGCGCCGGCCGTCGACGGGAGACCATTTCCCAGCCGGAGACGCCACGGTGGTAGAAACAGGGCATGCGTCGCCGCCGACCGCTCACGATGACCGCGCTCGTTCTGTGCCTGACCTCCGGGGCCATGGCGTGTGGTGGGGTCTCGCCGACCGTCAACACCAGTGGTGACCCCAAGGGCGAGTCGTCCTTCGCCAACATCGCCGAGGTGCTCGCCGCCGACACGGCGGGCCGTTTCACCACGCTGCTGGCCTGCGCCGAGCTGACCGGGGCGGGGGCGGCCATCACCGGCACCGGTCCGGTCACACTGTTCGCCCCGACGAACGCCGCCTTCGCCAAGGCCGGGGTCAGCTGCACGAAGGACACGAAGCTGAGCGACGCACAGTCCGCCGCCCTGCTGCGGACGCTGGCCCAGCACGTGACCGACGTCGACGTCCGCTTCAGCCCGCCTGCCGGTTACGACGAGAAGAAGCCGCCGCGTGGCCTCGAGCTGGTCACCACCCGCCCGGTGACGGTGGACAGCATCCTGCTCGATGCCCCGGGTACCGCGCTGGTGGTCGCACCCGACAAGTCCGTCAGCACGGTCGATGCGCCCGCCAAGAAGGCCAAGGTCGTCGAGGCCGACATCCAAGCTCCCAACGGGATGATCCAGGTCATCGATGCGGTGCTGATCCCGCCCTCGAAGCCGGTCTATCCGCCGACGACGGTGCCGCCCAAGCCCTTCGAGTGATGCCCGTTCGTCCACGCCGGTGATCCGGCATGCCGCGTCGCGGCCGGAGCTGGCCGGGCTGGTTCTGGCGGCCGGTGCAGGCACCCGACTGCGGCCTCTGAGCGACGAGCGGCCCAAGCCGCTCTGCCCGGTCGGTTTCGATGCGCTGCTCGATGCGGCGTTCGTTCGGGTGGCCGAGGCCCTGGGAACGCAGGCCGGCTTGGCCGTCAACCTGTGCCACGGGGCGGCCATGATCGAGTCCCATCTCGCAGCCGGGCCGTGGGACCGGGTGCGACGTTCGTTCGAGCCCACGGCGTTGGGCACCGCCGGCGCCGTCGCACCGTTGCGCAGTTGGCTCGACGGTCGAGGCCTGCTCATCGTCAACGGCGACACCTGGTGCCCGGCCGCGTTGCACGGCTTCGTCGAGGCCTGGGACGGTGAACGCATCGCCGTGGCCGTACACGGTTCACCACCGATGCACGGACGTTCCCGTGTCGTGGCGTCGATTCTGCCGTGGGCCGACGCCCGTACGGTGCAGCCGGTCCCCGCCGGGCTGTGGGAGCTGTTCTGGCGCGACCGGCTCGCCGCCGGCTCGATCCAGGTCGCCGGGGTCGACGGGCCGTTCGTGGACTGCGCCACCGTGGCGGACTACCTGCAGGCCAACGTCGCGTGGTTGGCCACCGGGGCCGACGAGATCATCGACGGCAACGCCGTGCACCCCACAGCGACCGTGCACGCCGGCGCCGTGGTGAGCCGGTCGGTGATCGGTGCCGGGGCGACGGTGTCGGGACGCCTCGATCGCTGTGTGGTGTGGCCGGGTGCGCACGTGGGCCCCGACGAGGAGCTCGCCGAGGTGGTGCGGACCGACTCGGGGCGGACCTTCAGAGCCGACGCGTCGGTGGCTGCACCTCGGTGACCTGCGGCTGCAGGTCGGTCCGGGGCCGCGCGGCGAGCTGGCCGCAGGCTGCGTCGATGTCGTTGCCGCGGTTGCGGCGCACGGTGGCGTTGGCGCCGAGGTCCTCGAGGCGGTCCCGGAAGGCGGCGACCCGTTCGGGTGGGGTGCCGGTGGTCGGGTAGCCGGGCGTGGCGTTGAGGGGGATGAGGTTCACGTGCGCGCGCAGGCGCCGGGCCAGGGCCGCAAGCCGCTCGGCGTCGATCGTCCGGTCGTTCACCCCGTCGATGAGGGCCCATTCGAACGAGAGCCGCCGGCCCTTCGCGGCGAGGTAGTCCTCGCAGGCCGCGGTGAGCTCGCGGAGCGGATAGCGCCGGTTGACGGGGACCAGAGCGTCGCGCAGTTCGTCGTCGGCGGCGTGCAGCGACACGGCGAGGTTGACCGGTTCGGGTTCGGTCGCCATACGGCGGATACCGGGCACGATGCCGACCGTCGACACGGTCAGGTGGCGGGCGGACAGGCCGAGGTCGACGTGGAGGCGGCGGATCGCGCCCCACAGCCGGTCATAGTTGGCCAGCGGCTCACCCATGCCCATGAACACCACGTTGGACAGGCGGCGTTCGGAGTCGGCAGCGCTGCGGCGGGCTCGTACGACCTGCTCGACGATTTCGCCGACGCTGAGGTGTCGTTCGAAGCCGGCCTGACCGGTGGCGCAGAAGCCGCAGGCCATGGCGCACCCCGCCTGGGTGGAGACGCAGACGGTGGTACGACCCGGATAGTGCATCAACACCGATTCGATCAGCCGGCCGTCGTGCAGTTCCCACAGGGTCTTGATGGTGTCGCCACGATCGGCGTGTTGTTGCGCAGCGACGCGCAGTGCGGCCGGTGCGACCTCGTCGAGTTGCCCCCTCAGGACTTTGGGGAGGTTGGTGAGCTCGGCAGGGTCCTTGCCCTGGACATACAGCCCCTCCCACACCTGATCGACCCGGTAGCGGGGATGGCCGACGAGCATTCCGGCAAGTGCCTCCCGATCGAGGTCGTAGCGGGTGTGAACGGGGCGTTCAGCCATGGGGTGAGGTGGCGAACGCCCGGTCGGTCCTGGTCACGACGAACCCGAGACGCTCGTACATGGCGAGCGCGCCGACGTTGTCTCCCTCGACGAACAAGACCCCTTCCCCGGCACCTTTGGCGGTCAGGTGCTCGAGCCCGGCGGCGACCAGGCGTGGACCGAGCCCACGGCCGGCGTGCTCGGGAGCCACGGCGATGATGTGGATCTCGCCGAGCGGCGGGTCGTATTCGGCGAACAACTTGGTCCAGCAGAACCCGGCGAGCCGTCCATCGATCTCGCACATCAGGCAGCCCGCCGGATCGAACCAGGGCTGTGCCATGCGTTCGTCGAGCTGGGCGCGGGTCATCCGGCCTTGATCGGGGTGCGAGGCGAAGGCCCGTCGATTGAGGTCGAGAAGGGCCGATTCGTCCTGGCCGACGACGAATGCGCGGGTGTTCAGGCCGCGCAGTTCGTCGGGTACCTCCAGGGGGAGCGGACACTTCATCTGGTGCAGCATGCGGTGCTCGTGCAGCCCGAGGCGGGCGACGATCTCGAGATGCGCCGGGGTGGGATCGCTGACCCAGTAGTGGGTGTGTTCGCCGGAACCCTTCAGGGCGCGGGCGAGCAGCGGGGCACCGAGATCGACCAGACGGCTGGTGTGCTCGGGGTCGACGACCAACTCGGCGACCCAGACGGCATCGGCGGGGAGGCGGGTGACCTGGGCGTAGGCGATCACGACGTTGTCGTGGGTGGCCCACGCGCACGCAAAGTCCGGGCCGGTGGTGGTGGCGAGACGGGTCCACTCGCTGTCGCCGAGTGGTGCGTGGCGCAGTGCGGGTGTCAAGCGGGCGAACAGGTGGTGCATCGCGGCACGTTCGTCGCTGTCGAGGTGATGGACGGGTCCGTGCAGCGACATCGTGCCGACACTATCGCCGGAGGCGGAGATGGGCCCGCGCATCGGCCGGGGCTACGGTGCGGAAGCGGAGGCGCGATCAGCATGGGCAAACCGAGGACACCGAAGGGGCGGGCCCGTGAGGTCGGGCGGCGACTTGCCGAGGCGTATCCCGAGGCGGAGTGCGAGCTCGACCACCGCAACGCCTTCGAGTTGCTGGTGGCGACCATCCTTTCGGCGCAGTCGACCGACGCGAACGTGAACAAGGTGACCCCGGCCCTGTTCGCTCGTTTCCCGACCTCCGAGGACCTGGCTCATGCCGATCCGACGGAGGTCGAGGAACTGGTGTTCGCGACGGGCTTCTACAAGGCGAAGACCCGGAGCCTGCTGGGCATGGCGAACCGGTTGGTCGACGTGTACGGCGGAGAGGTGCCGGGCGCGATGGCGGACTTGGTCAGCTTGCCGGGTGTGGGGCGCAAGACCGCGAACGTGGTGCGCAGCGTCGCGCTCGGGTTGCCGGGGCTGCCGGTCGACACCCACGTGCAGCGTCTGTCGAATCGGCTGGGGATCACCACCGAGTCGGATCCGGTCAAGATCGAGCACGAGATCAACGCAATGCTGCCGGCTCGGGAGCTCGGTGCGTTCAGCCTTCGGCTCATCCTGCACGGCCGTCGGGTGTGCGCGGCGCGAAAGCCGAATTGCGCCGCCTGTTCGTTGGAGGACATCTGTCCTGCGAGCCAGCTGCCGAGTTATGTCCGTTCCAAGACCTAACGCGGTAAGCAATAGGGATTTCGGACCATTTCTTCGCCGATTGCCGCGACGACACTCCGTGACCTGCGGTACGCTCTTGGTCACCAGGTTCCCGCCACCTGGTAACCGGTGACATAGGGATCCGCCGCCCAGTGTCGCCCCGTCAGCGCCGCCATGAGCGGCGCTGACGCCGTTTTGGCCGCATCGGCCGCATCGTGGCGCTCGGGCCGGCCTCAGCCGGCGAGGGGGAACCCGACGGCCTCTCGGCGCCGGCTGACGCCGGGTTCGCCGGTGCTGTTCCACTCGTAGACCCCACGGCGTACCCGGCGCGCCCGGCCCTGTTCGACCTCGTACGCCAGCGCGTCGGCCAGACCCTTGACCGGGTGCGGGACGGCGACCTCGTAGCCGTGCCGATGGAGTAGGGCGTGCAACGCGGACAGTGGGAGTGCGCCACTGGCCCGGAGCAGGGCCGTACAGACCGCGCGGAGGCGCCGACCCCACAAGGGAACCGCCTGATGGGCCAGCGGCGGAAGCTTCTCTCGGCCTTCGGGGCTCGGCGCGCGTCCACGGCGGTGTCCGAAGTTCGGGAACAGCCTTCGGCGGTGCTGCTCGAGCCTTTGTCGGAGCTGGGCATGCCGTGCGGCGCGTTCGGCCATCTCTGCCTCGAGGGCGGCGAGCTGTGCCTCGAGCTGGGCACATCGATCGATGAGCTCTTGACGGGGTCGGCCGAGCGGGAGGCCGAACTGGCGGACAGGATCGATGCGCCTGTGGTCGAAGGAATCGGCGACGGACATGGCAACCACCTTTGGGAGATGGCGTCTCAGAGAGGCCGGAACACGAACGATCGTCTGGCCTGATCGATTCCGGCCAGTATCACCGGCGCCTATGACAGCGAAGAAGGTCACAATTAGCGATCTCGCCGACGCTCAACGTGAAAATCGTGCTCGGGGAGGGAAGCGCACTGTGCCCGCTCGGGGCGAATCGACGTCGATTCGCCCCGAGCGGACGCACTCGTGATCTGCTTGCTCCCCGTTCCACTTCCAAGAGTGAAAAATTGACCGCTATAGGTGGTCATGCTCGAGGGAGGGTTCGAAGGAGGCGTTCGAGGCGGCGCACCCCCGAACGCAGGGAGCGTTCTGCTTCCTCGAGTTCGACGGCGTGCTGTTCGGCCTTCACCCGGAACTGCTCGTCGGCCAGGGCTGCCACACGTGCGGTGAGCTCCTCCAGCGAGGACGTGATGGTGGACAGCTGCGCGGCGAGGCTGGTCATCGGGCCACGGTAGGCGCGTCGATACGTCCGAACGGACGAGCGTTCGGCCCGGTCGGTAGCGTTGGGGTGCCATGTTGAAGCGACTCGATGTCCGCGGTGTGCCGCTCGAGGCTCTCCGCCACGCCCTACCCAAGCCGCTCGCCGCCGGCGAAGAACCGGTCGCCGCCGTTCGAGAGATCCTGGATGCGGTCGAATCGGACGGCGACGAGGCGGTGCGCGCCTACACCGAGCGATTCGACCAGGTCCGCCTCGAGCAGCTTCGCGTCCCCGCCGAGGAGCTCGTAGCGGCGCTCGCGGGCCTCGACCCGACCACCAGGGCGGCGCTCGAAGCTGCGGCAGCATCGATCAGGGCGTACCAATCGGCCACGCTCACGCCGCCGCACACCCACGACGCCGACGGGGTGACCATCCGTTCCTGGCGTCAGCCGGTGGCCCGAGCGGGCTGTTATGTGCCCGGAGGTCGCGCCATCTACCCGTCGACGGTCCTGATGACGGCGATCCCGGCCAAGGTGGCGGGGGTCGAGGAGGTTGCGCTCTGCGTGCCGCCGAACCGGGAGGGCCGCGTTCCCGCAGTAACGCTTGCAGCTGCCGCCGTCGCCGGGGTGGACGAGGTGTACGCCATCGGCGGAGCACAGGCCATCGGGGCGCTTGCGTTCGGTACGGAGTCCATCCGGCCGGTGGATGTGATCGTCGGCCCAGGCAACGTGTACGTGGCGATTGCCAAGCGTGAGGTGGCCGGCCGCGGTCTGGTGGCGATCCCGTCGGCCTTCGCCGGCCCGTCCGAGGTCGTCGTCGTGGCGGACGAGACGGTGCCGGCAGAGTTCGCAGCCATCGACGTCATCGTGCAGGCCGAACACGGCCCTGACGGCCTGGCGTGGCTGGTCTGTTGGTCGGACAGCGTGGCCGACGCGGTCAGCGCAGCCATCGAGCGCCTCGTGGAGTCGGCACCACGAAAGACAGAGATCCTCGCGACGCTCGAGCTCAATGGCTATGTGGTCGTGTGCGACGATCCGGCCCAGGCCATCGAGGTGGCGAACGTCATCGCCCCGGAGCACCTGCAGCTGATGTGCGACGCTGCGATCGCCGAGGTCGATCGGGTCCGCAACGCCGGCGCCGTGTTCCTCGGGCAGCACGCACCGGCTTCGATCGGCGACTACGCCGCCGGCCCGAGCCACACCCTGCCCACCTACGGTTCCGCCCGCTTCGCCTCGGTGCTCTCGGTGGATGATTTCACCAAGCACATGCACACCATCGAGGTGACCCCCTCGGGGTTCGAGCGGCTCGCCCCCCATGTCGTCGCCCTCGCCCTCGCCGAGGGTTTCGACGCCCACGCCTCCTCCATCACCCTGCGTCAGGCTGCCCGATGACCACGCAACACATCCGACCCCGTGACGACCTCGCGCTGATGGAGGGCTATCACTCCCCACAGGTCGACGTGCCCGTGCGGCTGAACACCAACGAGTCGCCCTTCCCGCCTCCGCCGGCGTTCGGTGAGCGCCTCGCTGCGTCCGTCGCCGAGGTGCAGTGGCACCGCTATCCCGATCGGGCGGCGAGCGAGCTGCGCACCCGCATCGGCGAGTTGCACGGGGTGGGTCCTGAACAGGTCTTCGCTGCGAATGGCTCGAACGAGGTGCTGCAGACCCTGCTGCTGACCTACGCCGGCTTCGGACGTACCGTCGCCACGTTCGAACCCACCTATGCGTTGCATGCCCACATTGCGCGACTGACCGGGGCGGGCGTCATCGAGGGCGAGCGGGACGACGAGTTCGTGCTGCACCTCGACGAGGTCGACCGCGTCCTGGCCGCCGGTGACCCCCAGGTGCTCTTCCTGTGCTCGCCCAACAACCCGACAGGCCGCGAGGAGCCGCGGGCGTTGGTCGAGGCGGTGCTCGAGCGCATGACCGCCCGAGGTGGCCTTCTCGTCGTGGACGAGGCATACGGGCAGTTCGCGTCGTGGTCGGCCGTGGATCTCATTGGCGAGGACACGCCGTTGGTGGTCACCCGGACCTACTCGAAGACCTGGTCGATGGCGGCGGCCCGGCTCGGTTACCTGATCGGCCCGGCATGGGTGGTCGCCGAGCTCGACAAAATCGTGCTGCCGTACCACCTCGACGTGCTCAAGCAGCAGGCCGGGGTCATCGCCCTCGAGCTCGCCGAGGACATGGAGACACGGGTGGCCGCCGTGGTGGCCGAGCGGGAACGGGTGATGGACGTGCTCGCGCAGCTCCCCGTCGACGTATGGCCCTCGGGTGCCAACTTCGTGCTGTTCCGTCCCCGGAGCCGTAGCGGCGCCGACGTGTGGAACTCGTTGTTGCAGCACGGCGTGTTGGTGCGAAACTGCGCCTCGTGGCCCAGGCTCGAGGGTTGCCTGCGCGTCACGATCGGTACTGCGGCCGAGGACGAACTGTTCCTCGCCGCCCTGAAGGAGGCTCTCTAGATGGCGCGACAGGCGCAACGCAGCCGGGTCACCAAGGAGACCTCCATCGAGGTGCGCCTCGACCTCGACGGGGCCGGTCGAAGCGAGATCTCCACCGGCATCGGCTTCTTCGACCACATGCTCGACCAGTTGGCCCGTCACGGTGGGATGGATCTGGTCGTGCGTTGCGAGGGTGATCTCCACATCGACACCCATCACAGCGTGGAGGACACCGGCATCCTGCTCGGCGCCGCCCTCGCCGAGGCGCTGGGTGACAAGGCCGGGGTGCGCCGGTTCGCCTCGGTGCGGGTGCCGCTCGACGAGGCCCTGGTCGACGTCGCGCTCGACCTGTCAGGTCGGCCGTTCCTGCACTGGGAGGTCGATCATCCGGTTGGCCCGGTGCTGTTCGGCAGCCCGCCCTTCGATGCGCAGTTGGCGGAGGAGTTCTTCCGGGCGGTCATCACCTCGGCCGGTATCACCCTGCACGTCACCCTGATCCGAGGCCGGAACACCCACCACATCGTCGAGGCGACCTTCAAGGCCGTCGCCCGTGCGCTACGCGACGCCATACGGATCGAGGGTGACGCCATCCCGTCCACCAAGGGCACGCTGTGACAGCCTCGTCCGGCACCGCGCGTCCCGTGGTCGCAGTGCTCGACTACGGCATCGGCAACCTCCGCTCGGCCCAGAAGGCGCTCGAGAAGGCCGGTGCCGATGCCCGTCTGACCGCGGACCCGGAGATCATCGCCGGTGCCGACGGCGTGGTCCTGCCCGGCGTGGGCAACTTCGGGCGTTGCATGGAGGCCGTCGAGGCGACCGGCCTCGGCGCGCTCGCCATCCGGGCTGCAGCGTCGGGGCGGCCGTTCCTCGGCATCTGCGTCGGCCTGCAGATGCTCTACGAACGGTCCGAGGAAAGCCCTGGGGTCGCCGGCCTTGGCATCGTGCCGGGAACGATCGTTCGTCTGCCCGACGGGGTGAAGCGCCCGCAGATGCAATGGAACCGGCTCCATCGTGTTCGTCCGAGTGTCCTGCTCGACGGGCTCGGGGCCGACCCCTGGGTCTACTTCGTGCACTCCTACGCGC
This sequence comes from uncultured Acidimicrobiia bacterium, assembly GCA_903921205.1. Lineage (GTDB taxonomy): Bacteria > Actinomycetota > Acidimicrobiia > Acidimicrobiales > CAIXPF01 > CAIXPF01. Next base: position 48,827 of record CAIXPF010000205.1, read on the forward strand.
CGGACGACCTCACCCATGCGGTCGGGACCTGCGACTACGGCACCACGATCGTCGCGGCGATCGAGGCGGGAACCGTGTGGGGTTGCCAGTTCCACCCCGAGAAGTCCGGTGCGAATGGCCTGCGCATCCTCCAGAACTTCGTCGCGGCCTGTAACGGCGCCGGTGTCCCGGCGCAGAACTGAGTGGATGTGACGTTCCGGCTCTTCCCGGCCATCGATCTGCGCAGCGGCCGATGCGTGCGCCTCTACCAGGGTGATTACGCCCAGGAAACCGTCTACGGCGACGATCCGGTCGCTCAGGCCAAGCAGTTCGCCGATGCCGGTGCGCCCTGGATACACGTGGTCGATCTCGACGCTGCCCGCTCCGGTGAGCCGGTCAACCGGCCGGTCATCGCCGCGATCGCAGCAGCGGTCGACGTCCCGGTGCAGACCGGCGGCGGGGTGCGCTCGGTGGAGGCGGCAGCTGCGCTGTTCGATCTCGGGGTCAGCCGCGTGGTGGTGGGAACGGCAGCGATGACCGACGAGGCCTTGGTGCCGGCGGTGGCTCGTCTCGGCCGGGTGGCCGTCGGTCTCGATGTGCGCGGCCGCGAGGTGGCGGTCCGCGGCTGGACCGAGGGCAGTGGTGTCGACGTGTTCGACGCCGTCCGCCGCTTCGAGGGACCGGCCGGTGGTGTGGATGCCTTCGTGGTGACCCAGATCGAGGTGGACGGCACCCATGCCGGACCCGACGTGACGCTGTACCGCGAGCTGCTGGCGGCGACCGGCGTCGAGGTGGTGGCCTCGGGTGGCGTCGGCCGGCTCGACCACATCGACGCCTTACGGGGGTTGGCGGTCGAGGACCGCCGGCTCGGTGGCGTCATCGTCGGCAAGGCGCTCTACGACGGAGCGTTCAGCGTGGCCGCCGCCATCGCCGCCTGCGGGGGATGACCGCCGCGGGAGGCGTCTGGGCTCCCGGTAGCCGCGAGCTGACCGCGGCGCTCGTCGCCTCGGTCACCCTGGTGGGGTCCGAGACCCTGGCCATCGCCACCGTGATGCCGGTGGTGTCCGACGAGCTCGGGGTCGCCGGCTACGGCTTGGCCTTCAGCGTCTTCTTCGTCGGCAGCATCGTCGGCGTCCTGCTTGCCGGCCCTGCGACCGACCGTGTCGGGCCACGGCGTCCCTTCCTGATCGGGATGGGACTGTTCGGCGCCGGGCTCGCGGTCGGTGCGCTGGCGCCGGCGATGCTCGTGTTGCTGGCGGGCCGTCTGTTGCAGGGTCTCGGGGCCGGGGTGATCCCGGCCGTCGGCTATGCCTGTATCGGACGGGCCTACCCCGAGCCTGCCCGGCCGCGCATGCTGGCGGTGCTGTCCACCGCGTGGGTGCTGCCCGGCGTGATCGGTCCAGGCCTCGCCGGCTTCGTCGCCGGGCAGGCCGGCTGGCGTTGGGTGTTCGGCGGGTTGCTCCCGTTGGTCGTGCTCACCGCGGCCGCGGCGGTTCGGCCGCTCGGACGGCTGGACCCGGCGCCGGCGATTCTCCCGATCGGCGGTCTGCCGGTGCTCGACACCGTCCGCTTCGCTGCCGGCGTCGGTCTCGTGGTCGCCGCGGTCGACCGGCTGCTGCCCTTCGGCCTGCCGGCGGTGGCCCTGGCGGCCGTCATCGCCGCCGTCGGGGTGCTCTGCGCGGCGGGTCCAGCCCGCCGGTTGCTGCCGGCGGGCTGGTGGCGCGCCCGCCGTGGGGTCGCCGCTGCGGTGACCGTGCGTGGGCTGTTGTCCTACGCGTTCCTGGCGGTCGATGCCTTCGTCCCGTTGGTGCTCACCGATGTGCGTGGGCGCTCCGTGGTGTTCGCCTCCCTCGCCGTCAGCGTCAGCGCGTTGGTGTGGAGCGCCGGGTCGTGGGCAGCCGAGCGACTCGTCTCTCGTTTCGGGGCCGCGAGGCTGTCGGCGGCAGGTGCGGCGCTGGTCACGGCAGGCGTGGCGGGGCAGATGGTGCTGCTGATCCCGGCGGTGCCGATCCCCCTCGGATTGGCGGGGGTGGCCGTCGCAGCCTTCGGGATGGGGCTGTCGTTGACGCCGCTGTCGATGCTGGTCCTCGATCAGCGCGAAGAGGTGTCCACCGGCCGGGCGTCGTCGTGGATGGCCCTCTTCGAGCAACTCGGCTTCGCCGCCGGACCGCTCCTCGGTGGCCTGCTGGTGACGGCTGCGCCGATCCCGCCCGGCCTGACCCGAGGGTTGGCGGTGGCGTTCGCGGTTGCCGTGGCCATTGCGGCCTTGGCAACGGCGTTGCGGCCGCGCTTGCTGCCCGTCGCCCCACCGGGACGGCTCGTTGCCACACCGCCGAGCCGCTGACCCCGTCAGGCCGGTGTCCGGCCGGCCCGGTGCCCGCCCCGGCTCAGTGTCCGGACGCGAGCACGTCGGTGGGGGTGCCCCCGGCCGGTTCGGGTCCGGCCCCCGGCCCCGCAAACGGTTCCGGCCCGCTGATCGCGCCCGATGCCGCTGTCGATGCCGAGCTGGTCGGTACGTCGAGCCGGCCGAGCCGCACGAACTGCAATGAGGCGGCCGAGGGGCTCTGCGTCGCCCAGGCCTGGATGTAGGGGTCGCCGGTCACCAGCACGATCTGGTGGTAGCTGGCGAGTCGGTGCACGGTCGCCAGGAGTTGCTGGACCTCTGCTGGGGCGAGGCCGGCGAAGGGATCGTCGAGCAGCAGCGGAAGGCGTTCGTGGCGTGCGCCGAGCCCGCGCAGCTCGATGACCCGGTCGACGAGCACCCGGGCGGCGTCCGCGGCCATGGAGTCCTCGGCGGCGAGCCGGTGCGAACCCAGCCGGCGTAACTCGGTCTTGCGGATGGCCAGCGCCTCGATCTGGCGCCGGTAGGCGAGCACCCACGGCAGCGACGCGCCATCGGTGAGCGCCTCCCAATCGGCACGGGCGGCCGCATGGGCCCGATCGGCTTCGATGAGGGTCTGGCGGAGCAGGGGATCGGCCATCGGTCCGACCGTCGCCGCCAGGCGATCGAAGCGGGTCACGCCATGGGGCGCCAGCACCGCCCGTTCCTGACGACGGATGCGCCACATCATGAACCGGTCCCCGACGGTGACGGCGGCGGACACCGCAGCGAGGAGCAGCAACGCATCGGCGGTGAAGGCGTTGTCGCCGACCCGGTCGTGCAGGGCGGTGAGCACCAGACCGATCGCCACACAGACCGCGGTCAGCAGCGGCCCGATCCGTTGGACCGGGCGGTGCTCGCGCAGGTGGTCGACGGTCTCGTCGTGCAGTTCGGCCAGCTTCTCGAAGGCCTCGACATCGGCGAGCTCGGCACCGGGGAGATCGTTGTGGGCCGCATCGAGCTCGGCGCGGGTGCGGACCACGTCGTCGGCCGCCGCCCACAGCCGGGCCTGGTCGAGCGCTGCGAGGCGCCGAGCCAGCGGATGATCGTCGGTGCCGGTGTCGAAGCCACGGTCGAGCTGGCGGGCTCCGAGGCGCAACACGTGCGCTGCCCGGTCGGCGCCCATCCCGACCCAGCTGAGCACGTCGAGACCCTGCGGCGTGCGGAACTCGTCGGTGACCTCGGCGCCGGCGTCGACGTCGATGACCTGGCTCGCCCCATGGAGGGGCCGGAAGACCACGAGATGACGGTGATCGTTGTCGATGATCTCGAGATGGTGGCCGGCACTCGCGGGGCCGAGGGCATGGACGAGTAGCGACAGGCATCGGCTGCGCATCGCCGGGTTCTCGTGGAACGCGACGGTCAACCCCGCGTGCAGGTCGAGCGTGAAGGTGCTCTGCGGTTCTTCGACGACGAGTCGCTGGATTTCCACTGGCTTCCGATCCCGGACGGCTCGGCCCCGAAACCTAGTGGCAGCGGTTCGGCGAATCGGTGACCCCGCCGAGCGCCCGCCTAACATCGCACCGGTGTACGCGGTCCGAGTGATCCCCTGTCTCGACGTCGACAACGGTCGGGTGGTGAAGGGCGTCAACTTCGTCGGCCTCCGGGACGCCGGCGACCCGGTGGAGCTCGCCGCACGTTACGACGCCGAGGGCGCCGACGAGGTCGTCTTCCTCGACATCACCGCCAGCTCCGACGGTCGTCGGACCATCGTCGACCTGGCCCGTCGCACGGCCGAGACGCTGTTCATCCCGTTCACCATCGGCGGGGGCATCCGCAGCGTCGAAGACGCCCGGGAACTGCTGCGCGAGGGCGCCGACAAGGTCTCGGTCAACACCGCTGCCGTGCAGCGACCGGAGCTGGTCGACGAGCTGTCCGTCGAGTTCGGGGCCCAGTGCGTGGTCGTGGCGATCGACGCCCGCCGCAGCGACGCCACCGCCTCGGGCTTCGAGGTGTTCATCCGGGGTGGCCGGACCCCGACGGGGCTCGACGCCGTTGCCTGGGCGCAGGAGATCGAACGTCGTGGGGCGGGTGAGATCCTGCTCACCTCGATGGACCGCGACGGCACCAAGGATGGCTTCGACCTGCCGCTCACCCGGACGGTGAGCGAGGCGGTCAACATCCCGGTGATCGCCTCCGGCGGGGTCGGTACCCTCGACCACCTCGTCGAGGGGGTTCGCGACGGCAAGGCCGACGCAGTGCTCGCAGCGTCGATCTTCCACTTCGGCGAGTACACCGTGGGCGAGGCCAAGGCCACGCTGCGCGACGCCGGTTTCGCCGTGCGCCCAGCCGACTGATCGACGGTCGACCGATCGACGGTCGGCCGGTCGGCCGGTCAGGTGCTGGCGGAACCGAGCTGTCCGACGAAGGCTGACACCGCCTCGATCAGGAACGCGCTGTGGCCCCACAGGAAGTGGTCGGCGCCGGCCACCGTGACCACCTCGGTGTTCCTCCATCCGGCCACGGTGGCGGTCGCCTGGGCCGGCGGGTTGTACTGGTCGTGTTCCGGGCACAGCAGCAGCTTGGGCCGGGGGTCGTCGGCGACCGCGGCGAACCGTTCGGCGGCCACCACCCGCAGCGGTGGGGCGATCGGGCTCCAGCCCGCCACCAGCGGGTGCGGCGTGGCCAGCGAGACGTCGGCACCGAAGGACCAGCCGGCGACCACCAGCGGGACGCTGAGGCCCCGCTCGGCCAGCGCCGCGGCGAGGGCATCGATGGCCGCGGTGACGTCGAACTGCTCGGCGCCGCCCTGGTCGTGGGTGCCGCTCGATGCCCCGACGCCCCGGAAGTTGAACCGCAGGGCGGCGATATTCCGCTGGGGAAGGGCGCCGAACAGGGCGTCGGGCACCCCGTCGCGCATCGATCCGCCGTAGAGCGGGTGGGGATGGCACAACACCGCAGCACCGCGCACGTTCTCGGGGAGATGGATCTCGGCCTCGAGCCGTTCGCCATCGGCGGTCGTGAGCACCAGCGATTCTGCAGCCATGACGGCGAACGCTAGCGTCGGGCTCGTGACCACGACGGATGGCGGCTCCGCTGCCGCAAGCAACCGGAAGCTGAGCGGGGCCGAGGGCCTCCCGATCACGATGCTGAGCGACCGCGTCCTGGTGAAAATGGAGCAGGCGGAAGGTGACCGGCGTTCCACCGGCGGCATCCTGATCCCGGCCACCGCGCAGATGGGCAAGCGGTTGGCCTGGGCGACCGTGGTCGCGGTCGGGCCCAACGTCCGTTCGATGCAGCAGGGCGACAAGGTGCTGTTCAACCCCGAGGACCGCTACGAGGTCGAGGTCCGCGGCGATGACTACATCATCCTGCGCGAACGAGATGTCCACGCCGTCGCCGCCGAGCGCCTCGAGGACAGCGCCCACGGCCTGTACCTGTGATCCTGCCCGGGTCGGGCGCTGCGGCGCAGTACGGCACCGCGCTGGGTCAGGCGGTCGGGGCGGCGCTACAGTGCAGACGTGCAACTCGTCGTGCCGGCTCGTTGGTGGTGGTCCAGCAAGACGGCGTGACGCGTCCCGGTTGACGCAGCACACAGGCCGTCCCGCTCGGGACGGCCTCTTTCGGTTTTGGGCGTCGGGCCGGTCCGGCCACCCTCAGAGGGCAGGAAGTCGTTCACCATGTCGGAGCAGTCCTCCACGATGAGCCAGCAGTACCGCACCCTCGGTGGAATCGTCGTCCACCGAACCGTCGAATCGGTGACCGCGGCGCCGGCCGTCGAGTCCCTCATCGACCGGCTCGATGCCCGCCGCGGGGTGTTGCTGTCCTCGAGCTACGAGTACCCGGGGCGCTACACCCGGTGGGATCTCGGCTTTGCCGACCCGCCGCTGTCGGTCTGGGCCCGTCAGCGAGAGGTTCACGTCGAGGCGCTCAACGCCCGCGGTGCCGTGCTGCTGCCGGCCGTCGCTGCGTCTCTCGGCGCGCTCGACCTCGATCGCGCCGAATCGACGTCGAATCGCCCCGACTTCGTCGAATCGGTGTCGATTCGGCCCGAGGGGATCGACCTCGTCGTCCGCCGCCCCGACCGCCGCTTCGAGGAGGAGGAACGCAGCCGTCAGCCCTCGGTCTTCTCGGTCGTCCGGACCCTCATCGATCTGTTCCGCTCCCCGGACGACCCCCATCTCGGCCTCTACGGCGCCTTCGGCTACGACCTGGCGTTCCAGTTCGAGGAGTTGCGGCTCCACCTGGAGCGTCCGGACGAGCAGCGGGACCTCGTGCTGTACCTGCCCGACGAGCTGCTCGTCGTCGATCATCGGCGCGAACAGGGCGAACGCCGCCGGTACGACTTCACGGTGAGCGGCGCCGACGGCGCGCCCGTCACGACCCTGGGACTCGAGCGGTCCGGGGTGGCGTTGCGGTACCGGCCGCGGCCTGCCGTGGCGGCCGGAAGCGATCACCGACCGGGTGAGTACGCCGCCCTGGTCGATGAGGCCAAGGCCTCCTTCCGCCGGGGTGATCTGTTCGAGGTGGTACCCGGCCAGTGTTTCACCGAGCCCTGTCCCGCCTCGCCGTCGGAACTGTTCCGTCGCCTGCGCGAGCGCAACCCGTCGCCCTACGGGTTCCTGATCAACCTCGGCGAGGCGCCGACGCGCTCGGACCCCGAGGCGGGGGAGTGGCTGGTCGGTGCGTCCCCTGAGATGTACGTCCGGGTCGACGAGGACCGGGTGGAGACATGCCCGATCTCCGGCACGATCGCCCGTGGACGCGACCCGATCTCCGACGCCGCCCAGATCCTGGCCCTGTTGAACTCCGACAAGGATGCGTCGGAGTTGACCATGTGCACCGACGTCGACCGCAACGACAAGTCGCGGATCTGCGTGCCCGGGTCGGTCAAGGTCATCGGCCGCCGCCAGATCGAGATGTACTCCCGGCTGATCCACACGGTGGATCATGTCGAGGGCCGCTTGCGTCCGGGCTTCGACGCGCTCGATGCCTTCCTCAGCCACACCTGGGCGGTGATGGTGACCGGGGCGCCGAAGGCGTGGGCGATGCAGTGGATCGAGGCCCACGAACGTTCGCCGCGGGCGTGGTACGGCGGCGCGGTGGGCATGGTCGGCTTCAACGGCAACATGAACACCGGCCTGACCTTGCGCACCATCCGGCTGACCGGCGGCGCGGCCCAGGTCCGGGTGGGCGCAACGCTGCTGTTCGACTCCGACCCCGAGGCAGAGGAGGCCGAGACGCAGCTCAAGGCGTCGGCGTTCCTCGACGCGATCCGCAACCCCGGACCACCCGCAGCCCCTGCCGGAGCGACCCCGGGTCTGCTCAGCGGGGCGCCCGCCGGTCTGGCCGATGAGCCCGGTGCCGGCCGTCGGGTCCTGCTCGTCGATCACCAGGACAGCTTCGTGCACACCCTGGCCAACTACTTCCGGGCCACCGGCGCCGAGGTGGTCACGCTGTGCTGCCCGCCGGAAGGAGCAGGCCTCGACCCGGCCGAGCTCGACCGGGTCGCCCCCGATCTGGTGGTGCTCTCGCCCGGCCCGGGCCGGCCGAGCGATTTCGGCGTGGGCCGGACGATCGCCGCCGTCCTCGAGCGGGGCCTGCCGCTGTTCGGCGTGTGCCTGGGTCTGCAGGGCATCGTCGAGCACTTCGGTGGCGAGCTCGGCGTGCTGGATCCGCCCATGCACGGGAAGGCCTCGGCGATCGTGGCCGGGTCGACCGCGCTGTTCGCGGGCCTCCCGTCACCGTTCCTCGCCGGGCGCTACCACTCGCTGTTCGCCCGTGCCGAGCAACTCCCCGATGTCCTGCAGGCCACCGCACACAGCGATGATGGGGTGGTGATGGCAATCGAGCACCGCACCCTGCCGGTGTCCGCCGTGCAGTTCCACCCCGAGTCGATCATGTCGCTCGGCGATGAGGCCGGCATGCAGCTGGTTGCCAACGTGCTACGGACGATGCCGGCGGCGAGACCGACGTGACCAGGACGCGAGGATGACGCAATGACGACCGATCCGGCGACGATGAACCCGGCGAACCCGCTGCCTACGGACGTGTTCCAGGTCGAACTGCGGCGCGACGTCGTCGAGGCGACGGGTCCGGACACTGCGGCGTTCCTGCAGGGCCAGTTGAGCCAGGACGTTGCCGGCTTGGCCGTGGGGGAGAGCCGCTACAGCCTTCTGCTGCAACCACAGGGCAAGGTCGACGCCTGGTTGCGAGTGGTCCGCACCGGCGACGAGACGTTCCTCCTCGATGTCGAGGAAGGCTGGGGCGAGGCGGTGATACGGCGCCTCGAGCGCTTCAAGCTGCGCACCCGTTGCAGCCTGGCCATGCTCGACGGGTGGCGCTGCTGGGCGGTGCGGGGGACCGATCGGTCGGCGGTGGCCGGGTCGGTCGGATCGACGGTGGCGGTGGTCGTCACGGCGTGGCCCGGTACCCAGGGCTTCGACGCGCTCGGCGCCGGCCTCGGGCCGTTCGATGGCATCGTGGTGGTCGATACCGACCGGTATCTCGCAGCCCGCATCGCCGCCGGGGTCCCGGCCCTCGGCGCCGAGCTCGATGACAGCACCATCCCGGCCGAGGCCGGCAGTTGGCTGATCGAACGCTCGGTGAGCTTCACCAAGGGTTGCTACACGGGCCAGGAGTTGGTGGCCAGGGTGGACAGCCGGGGCAGCAACACCCCGCGCAAGCTGCGCCGGGTCGAGGCCATCGGTGGCCTCCTCGACGGTGCCGAGCTGTTCGCCGGGCAGGAACCGGTCGGTGTCGTCACCTCGGCCACGTCCGACGGCCGCAGCGCCCTGGCGTACCTCAAGCGCTCGGTGGAGCCTCCCGCCACGGTCGAACTCGCCGGTGGTGCGGCGGTCCGGGTGGATCCGCTTCCGGAGGGCTGAGCGTGTCCCGATCCGCCGTCTGCGCCGTATCGTCTTCGCGGTGAGCCACTACGACGTGCTCGGCGTGTCCGCCGACGCCGATGCCGAGTCGTTGCGACGGGCGTTCGTAGCCCTCGCCCGTCGGTTCCACCCCGATCGTCACGTCGGGGCCGATGCGGCCACCCGTCGCGAGGCCGAACGCCGCATGCGCGAGATCACCGAGGCCTGGGCGGTTCTCGGCGACCCGGTGCGCCGTCGTCGCTACGACCTCGGCTTGGGCGACCGGGCCCGCAGCGAGCGGGATCGTGCCGATGTCCCGGACCCGGGCAAGTCGGGACCGGGCACCGGCACCGGCCGAAGCGGTGCCAACGGCCGGGCGGCCACCACGAACACGACCGGTACGAACGGCCGGGCCGGCACCTCCTCGAACGCGGCGGGACCGAATGCCGCAGGCCCCGGCGCCGCAGCATCGCGTGGCGCCGGACGGGACTGGCGGGCCTACGCCAGTCCCGGCCCGGCGGCCGCGGATCGCCGCCCGGCGGGCGAGCAACTCCTGCTGCTGTCGCCGATCGTGCTCGTGGGCGCTGCGGGGATGTGCGGGTTGATGGGCGCGATCGTGGGCTGGCCGCCGTTCTACGCCGCAGCGCTGGTCTGCCTGATCGGCGCCGCGGCGGCGTTCTTCCTGCTGCCGATCCTGGCGATGACCCGGGGATCGTCACGGCGCGGCGGGCGGGGCCCGAAGCGGTCCTACTAAGGTCGCTGGCATGTCGAAGCCCGCACTCATCGCCAAGATCACCGCTGCCGAAGGCAAGCGCGACGAGCTCATCGCCGCCTGCCAGAAGATGATCGACTACGTGACCGCCTCCGAGCCCGGCACCGAGGTGTACGTGCTGCACACCGACGGCAAGGACGAGAACGTGGTCTGGTACTACGAGCTCTACAGCGACAAGGACGCCCTCACCACGCACGGCACCAGCGAGGCGATGGCTGCGTTCGGCAAGGAGATCGCTCCGCTGCTCGGCGGCAAGACCGAGATCACCCGGCTCAGCCCGGTCTCCGGCAAGGGGCTGGCGCTCTGACGACCTACCTCGATCGGATCCTCGCCGCCCACCGGGCCACGGCCGCCGCAGAACGGCGCGATCTCGACGCGTTGGAGCGGCGTGCCCTGCAGACCTCGCCGACGCGTGGGTTCCGTCAGGCGTTGCGCCGGGCGGCGGCCGATCGGGGCGTGGCGGTGATCGCCGAGGTGAAGCGGCGCTCACCGTCCAAGGGCGATCTTGCGGTGGGCCTCGACCCGGCGGAGCTCGCCAACCGGTACGAACAGGGTGGCGCGGCGTGCATGTCGGTGCTCACCGACGAGGCGTTCTTCGGCGGCTCGGCGGACGACCTGCGCTCCGCCCGCTCGGCGTGCAGCATGCCGGTGCTGCGCAAGGACTTCACGGTCTGTCTCGCCGATGTGTTCGATGCCCGGCTGATGGGGGCGGACTGCCTCCTGCTGATCGTGGCGGCGCTGAGCGACAGCGAGTTGAAGCAGTTCCACTCGGCGGCGGTCGGCGTGGGGCTGGATGTTCTGGTGGAGATCCACGACGAGGCCGAGCTGGACCGCGCGTTGGCAGCAGGGGCGACGCTCGTCGGGGTCAACCAACGTGATCTCGTCACCTTCGAGGTCGACACCGATCGGGCGGTGCGCATGGCTGCACTGATCCCCGACGGGGTGCTCAAGGTGGCCGAGTCCGGTATTCGTGGCCGTGACGATGCGCTGGTGCTACGCGATGCCGGGTATGACGGATTGTTGGTCGGCGAGACGCTGGTGCGTTCGGCCGACCCGACACAGGCAGTGAAGGAGTTGTTGCCATGACCCGCTGGAATCTCCCCCCCGACCGGATCCCCTCCGCTTGGTACAACGTGTTGCCCCGGTTCGAGACGCCGATGGACCCGGCGCTGCACCCGGGTACCCGCCAGCCGATCGGCCCCGACGACCTCGCTCCGCTGTTCCCGATGGGCCTGATCCTGCAGGAGGTGTCGCCCGACCCGTGGATCGACATCCCCGGTGAGGTGCTCGACATCCTGCGGCTGTGGCGTCCCACCCCGCTGGTGCGGGCAACCCGGCTCGAGGCAGCCCTCGGGACGCCGGCCCGGATCTACTTCAAGGACGAGTCGGTGTCCCCGGCGGGGTCCCACAAGCCGAACACCGCGGTTCCCCAGGCCTTCTACAACAAGCAGGAGGGCATCACCCGGCTCACCACCGAGACCGGTGCGGGGCAGTGGGGTACGGCGCTCAGCTTCGCATGCGCCCAGTTCGACCTCGAGTGCCTGGTGTACATGGTGCGCACCAGCTTCGACTCCAAGCCCTACCGCAAGGTCATGATGCAGGCCTGGGGCGGCCAGTGTGTGCCGTCCCCGGTCGACGATCCGAGCCATCCGGGTTCGCTGGGCTCGGCCATCACCGACGCCGTGCGTGACGCGGTGAGCCGTGACGACACCCACTACGCGCTCGGCTCGGTGCTCAACCACGTGCTGCTGCACCAGACCGTGATCGGTCTCGAGGCCCGTGAGCAGCTGGAGATGGCCGGTGAGCGTCTGCCCGACGTGGTGATCGCCCCGTGCGGTGGCGGTTCGAACCTCGGCGGGGTGGCGTTGCCGTTCTACGAGGACCGTTCGGTCCGGCTGTTGGCCGTCGAGCCGTCGTCGTGCCCGACCCTCACCGAGGGCCGCTTCGAGTACGACTTCGGCGACACCGGTGAAATGACGCCGCTGCTGCCGATGTACACCCTCGGCCACGACTTCATCCCGCCGACCATCCACGCCGGCGGTCTGCGCTACCACGGCGATGCGCCGATCGTGTCCAAGCTCGTGAAGGACGGCCGCATGGAGGCGGTGGCGTACCCGCAGAGCAAGGTGTTCGACGCCGCGCTGCTTTTCGCCCGCACCGAGGGCAAGGTCCCCGCGCCGGAGGCCGCGCACGGCATCCGGGCCGCCATCGACGAGGCGCTCGCCGCCAAGGAGACCGGTGAGGAGAAGGTGATCCTGTTCAACTACTGCGGACACGGGCACCTCGACCTGCAGGCGTACGACGACTACCTGAACGGCCGGCTCGTCGACTGACGCTCCGCTCGTGCGGCGATCCCGGGGGCGAATGGGTGCCGGTCCGACCGGCTCGGACCCATTTCCCCCCGGGGTGTCGCCACCGCGGGTAGGTTGAGGCGGCCATGTTCGTCAAGATCTGCGGCATCACCAGCGAGGAGGACGCGCTCCTCGCCGTTGCGCAGGGTGCCGACGCGGTCGGGTTCGTGTTCGCCCCGTCGCCGCGGCAGGTCGCCTCGGCGCTCGCCAGGGACATCGCCCGGCGGCTTCCGCCCGACGTGCTCACGGTCGGCGTGTTTCGCAACGAGGCCCCGGCTCGGGTGGTGGAGATCTGCCACTTCGCCGGGTTGCGGGCGGCACAGCTGCACGGTCACGAATCGGGCGAGGACTGCCGCTACGTGCGCAGCAGGGTCGGGCTGGTGATCAAGGGATTTCCCGCCGGATCGCTCGAGCTCGAGCGGTTCGACGACTACCACGCCGACATCGCCCTCATCGACTCGCCGTCGCCGGGTTCGGGCCAGGTGTTCGACTGGTCACTCGCCGAGGGGGCACCGCCCAACCGTCGCCTGCTGCTTGCCGGGGGGCTCACCCCTGACAACGTCGCCGACGCCATCCACCGGGTCCGGCCCTGGGGGGTCGACGTGTCGAGCGGGGTCGAGTCCGCTCCCGGCCGGAAGGACGCACTGAAGGTGAGCCGCTTCGTGGCCAATGCCAAGGCTGCGGCACCCGATTCCGGCGGCTTCGACGATCTCCTCGACGATCCTGCTGCGCCGTTCGACTGGCAGCGCGACTGAGGTTCCGGGAACCCGGTTTCCCGGAGCGCCTCGTGAGCGAGCACAATCGATCCATGGCGCTCGCCCCTTCCTCACCCGCTCCGGTCATGGGCAACCCCTCCGACGACGGCCGTTTCGGCCGTTTCGGTGGCCGTTTCGTGCCGGAGACCCTCGTTCCTGCCTGTCAGGAGCTCGAAGCGGCGTTCCGCGATGCCTGGGGTGACCCGACCTTTCGTGCCGAGTTCGACCACCTCCTGCGTACCTACGCCAACCGCCCTTCGCTGCTGTCGGAGTGCACCCGGCTGTCCGAACAGCTCGGGCTGCGGCTCATCCTCAAGCGTGAGGACCTCAACCACACCGGCAGCCACAAGATCAACAACGTGCTCGGCCAGGCCCTGTTGGCCAAGCGCATGGGCAAGACCAAGCTGATCGCAGAGACCGGCGCCGGCCAGCACGGTGTCGCCAGCGCCACCGCAGCGGCGCTGCTGGGCCTGGAGTGCGTGGTCTACATGGGCGAGGTCGACATGGTCCGCCAGTCGCTCAACGTGTTCCGCATGAAGTTGCTCGGGGCCGAGGTCCGTCCGGCCATGAGCGGTTCGCGGACCCTCAAGGATGCGGTGAACGAGGCGATGCGGGCCTGGGTGTCCGACATCGCCGACACCCACTACCTGCTCGGCTCGGTCATGGGCCCCCACCCGTACCCGTGGATGGTCCGCGAGTTCCACCGGGTCATCGGGGACGAGGCCCGCGAGCAGTGCCGGGAGCTCACCGGGGCCGATCCTGATGTCGTGGTGGCATGTGTCGGTGGCGGGTCGAACGCTGCCGGCATCTTCTCCGGGTTCGCCGAGCTGCCGTCCGTGCGTCTGGTCGGGGTCGAGCCGGCCGGTGGCGCTGCGGTCGGTCGGGGTGTGCCCGGCGTGGTGCACGGCATGTTGAGCTACCTGATGCAGGACGAGTTCGGCCAGGTGCAGGAGGCCGAGTCGGTGTCCGCCGGCCTCGACTATCCCGGCGTCGGGCCCGAGCACTCCCACCTCGCGGACATCGGGCGGGCCGAGTACCACCCGGTCAACGACGACGAGGTCATCGAGGCCTTCCAGCTGATGGCCCGGACGGAAGGCATCATCCCGGCGCTGGAGTGCGCCCACGCCCTGGCCTGGATCAGCCGGGAACGCGCTTCCATGAAGGGCCAGACGGTGCTGATGAACCTTTCCGGTCGTGGTGACAAGGACGTCGCGCAGGTGCAGTCCATTCTCGACGGCAGGCTGACGTGATCGATCTCGAGGCGCATCTCCGCCGGCGCCGCGCCGAGGGCCGCAAGCTGTTCGTGCCGTACGTGTCCGGCGGGCTCGACGGCGAATGGGTGGACCTGGTGCGGGCCTTCGCCGATGCCGGGGCCGATGCGATCGAGGTCGGGATCCCGTTCTCCGATCCGGTGATGGACGGCCCGACGATCCAGGAGGCCTCGGTACGCTCCCTGGAGCGGGGGACGACCCCGCACACGGTCGTCGCGGAGCTGCGGGGGGTGTCCGACGAGATCGGCGTCCCGTTGATCGTGATGACCTACTACAACATCGTCTTCCGGGCCGGTCATCGGCGTTTCGCGCAAGAGTTGGCCGAGGCGTCCATCTCGGGGGCGATCCTGCCCGACCTGCCGCTCGAGGAGGTCGGCCCGTGGGCCGAGGCGGCCGACGAGGCCGGTGTCGCCACGGTGCTGCTGGCCGCACCGACCGCTCCTGACGAACGGCTGCCGCGCATCTGCGAGCGGTCGCGCGGGTTCGTCTACGCCGTGTCCCTGCTCGGGGTGACCGGGGAACGGCAGTCGTTGGCCACCACCGCCGTGGGCATGGCCGAGCGGCTCAAGGCGGTCACCGATCGCCCGGTGATCATCGGGATCGGGATCTCCAACGCCGAACAGGCCCGTGAGGCCTGCTCGGTCGCCGACGGGATCGTCATGGCCTCGGCGTTGATGCGGCTGCGTCTCGACGGGGCGTCGGTCCAGGAGGTTGCCGCCGCCGCTCGTAAGGTTCGGGAGGCCATCGATGGCTGAATCCGGCGCCACGGGCGGTCCGTCGGTGCCTGAGGTGGCGCCGGAGGACTGCGAGCTGTGCGAAGCGGCTCGGTTCACCCACTGGTACCACGAGGACGACGTGTGCTGGGTTGCCGATTGCGAGGCCTGCGACTGCCCGATGGTGGTCTGGAAACAGCACGGCACCGCCGCCCCGGACGACGACATCGAGCACATGATGGCGCAGCTGGCCGCGGCCGGGCGTGAGCGCTTCGGTGACGACCCGTTCACCATCGACCGGGTTATGCGCCAGATCCCCTGGCACTTCCATGCCCACGCCCGGGATCGGCGTTGGCAGCAGCGGCGCTGGAGCAGCCAGCCGTCCCGCTACAGCGGTGCCGTCGGTGGCCCGCGGCTGCTGATCGAGACCACCTGACGCGATCGTCCCCGGGTGGCCGGCCGTCGGCCACAGGGCCATGATGGTCGGGTGACCGACGAGCAGCCCGACTCCCGCGCCGACGCACCCGAACGTGAGACGGTCGAGGTCACCGTCTACGAGTTCGTCGGCGGGGAGCCGTTCTTCGCCACGCTGGTCGACCGCTTCTACGCCGGGGTCATGGCCGACCCGGTGCTGGCGCCGATGTATCCCGTCGACGACCTCGAGGGCGCCAAGTACCGCCTGCGCAGCTTCCTGGTGCAGTTCTGGGGTGGGCCGGACACCTACAGCCAGGAACGCGGCCATCCCCGGCTGCGGATGCGTCACTTCCCGTTCGCCATCGGCCAGGACGAACGCGACCGGTGGATGACCCACATGCGTGCCGCCGTCGAGGCGGCGGAGACCATCCCCGAGGTCAAGGGCATGCTCCTGGGCTACTTCGAGAACTCCGCGACCGCCATGCGCAACCAGGCGGATCGCTAGGAGCGGGCCCCGCCGGGCCGGTAGGGTCCTGGCCCGATGGCTTCGCTTCCCACTCCGCACGAGGTGCTGCCGCACCGGGCCCCGTTCCTGTTCATCTCCGAGATCCTGGCCCTCGAGCCGGGGGTGCGGGCCGAGGCGAGCTGGCAGCTCACCGGCGAGGAGTTCTTCTTCCCCGGGCACTTTCCCGGTCGGCCGGTGCTGCCCGGAGTGCTGCAGATCGAGGCCATCGCCCAGTGCGGCGGGCTCACCCTTTGGGGCGACGACCGCTTCGTCGGCAAGCTGGGCCTGTTCGGCGGCGTCGAGAAGGCCCGGTTCCGTCGTCAGGTGCTGCCCGGCGACCAGCTGCACCTGAGCTTCGAGATGGCTCGGCTCTCCGCTCGAGCCGGCAAGGGAACCGGCCGTGCGGAGGTCGGCGGCGAACTGGCCTGCGAAGCCGAGCTGTTCTTCGTCATCGTCGACGCCTGACCGATCGCCGATCGCCGATCGCACGCGCACGGGCCCGGCATGACGCCGGGCCCGTGACTCGGTGCGTTGTGGTGTCGGGTCAGGCCGGGGTCGGGCCGATGACCAGCGAGCCGTTGTGCCCGCCGAAGCCGAAGCTGTTCGACAGGGAGATGCCCGGCTCCCATGGCCGAGGGTCGCCCAGCACCAGGTCGAGCTGGGTCAGCTCGGGGTCGACCCGGCTGGTGCAGGCGGTCGGTGGGATGAGGCGGTGCTGCATCGCCAGCAGCACGGCGATGGCCTCGATGGCACCGGCGGCGCCGAGCGCATGGCCGGTGACACCCTTGGTCGAGGTCACCGCCGGTGACGGCAGTCCGAACACCTTGCCGATGGCTTCCGCCTCGGCGGCGTCGTTCAACGGGGTCGACGTGCCGTGGGCGTTGATGTGGCGGATGTCGGTCTTGGCCACGCCGGCGTCGGCGAGGGCCAGCTCCATGCAGGCCACTGCGCCCGAGCCGCCCGGTGAGGGTGCGGTGATGTGGTAGGCGTCGGCGTTGTTGCCCGCACCGAGGATCTCGCCGTAGATGGTGGCGCCGCGGGCCTTGGCATGTTCGAGTTCCTCGAGTACCAGCACGCCGGAAGCCTCGGCGATGGCGAATCCGTCGCGCTCGGCGTCGAAGGGCCGGCTGATGCCGGTCCGGGTGAGTGCGGTCATATTGCCGAACCCGGCCAGGGCCGTGGGGGTGAGGGCCGATTCGGCCCCACCGGCGATCATCACATCGACCATGTCCCAGCGGATGTAGCGCATCGCCGCACCGATGGAGTGGGTCGATGCCGCACAGGCGGTCACCGTGGTCTCGCACGGCCCCTGGAACCCGTGCCGCATCGACACCGCAGCCGAGGCGGCGTTCGACATCATCATGGGGACCAGGAACGGCGAGACCCTGCGGCTGTCCTTCTGGTAATTGACGAGGATCTGCTCCTCGAGCGTTCCCAGGCCACCCACGCCGGTCGCGACGTTGACGCCGATCCGAGCCGGGTCGGCCTTGAGGTCACCGGCATGCTCGATGGCCATCGCCGCGGCGGCGAGGCCGAACTGGGCGAAGCGGTCGGTGCGCCGTACCTCTTTGGGATTGTCGAAGTACGGCGTGGGATCGAACTCGTCAACCCGCCGGATGCCCGGTTCGGGTGTCGAGAGCAGTCCCTGCCAGTACGCGTCGAGACCGATGCCGCAGGGGGCAACGACTCCCATGCCGGTCACGACGACCCGACGACGGCTCATGTTTGGCAATCCCTTCGATCGACCTGGATGCTCGGGGCCGCTCGAGGCGGCACGGCCGGGGCTCAGAGCTTGCCGGTGACCAGTTCGTAGGCCTGGCCGACGGTGGCGATGCCCTCGAGCTCTTCCTCCTCGACAGTGACGTCGAACTCCTCCTCGAGGGCCATCACCAGCTCGACGAGGTCGAGGCTGTCGGCGTCGAGGTCGTCGGCGAAGCTGGCTTCCATGGTCACCTTGGCCGCATCGACCGACAGCACCTTGACGGCGCAATCCTTGAAACGTTCGAAGTAGTCAGCCATGGGGGTCTTGCTCCTGTGGTGCGAAGGATGGGGGAATGCGAAGTACTCGAAATCTAGTGACTCGGGGACCGACGGCGCTGCTTACGCGCCCATCGTCAGGCCACCGTCGACCGGGACGACGATGCCGGTGACGTACGCGGCGCCGTGGGAGGCGAGGAAGGCGACCGCTTCGGCCACCTCGTCCGCCTCGCCGATGCGTCCGGCGGGGACCCCGTCGACCATGGCGGCCCGTTGTGCCTCGGTGAGGGCGTCGGTCATGTCGGTGGCGATCGGGCCCGGGGCGACGACGTTGACGGTGATGTTGCGCGAGGCGAACTCACGGGCGAGCGAGCGGGCGAGACCCAACAGACCCGCCTTCGACGCCGCGTAGTTGGCCTGTCCGGCCTGGCCGACCAGACCCACGACCGACGAGACGAAGACGATCCGTCCGTAACGCTGGCGCATCATGGACTTCACGGCCCGCTTGGCAACCCGGAAGCCACCGGTGAGGTTGGCGTCGAGCACGTCGGTGAAGTCGTCCTCGCTCTTGCGGAGGATGAGCGTGTCCTTGGTGATCCCGGCGTTGGACACGACGATCTCGACCGGCCCGAAGGCGGCCTCGACCTCGTTGAAGGCGGCCTCGACGTCGGCGGCGGAGGTGACATCAGCCCGCACGGCGAGTACCCCTTCGGGCAGAACCCCGGGTTCGGGGGCGGCAGTGCGGTACGTGACGGCGACCCGGTGGCCGTCCGCGGCGAAGCGGCGGGCGCAGGCGAGGCCGATACCTCGGTTACCGCCGGTCACCAACACCGTTCGAGGCTGCTTGTCGGCCAACGTGATCACGCACCATCCCACCGTAGAAGCGCACCGGCCCACGACAGGCCGGCGCCGAAGGCGCCCAACACTACGAGATCACCCGGCCGGACCTGGTCACCGGTCCCGGTTCTGCCACGTCACGGCCGGATCGAACGCCGCGACCGGAAGGTGCGGGCGCTCAGGGTGCGGTGCGCAGCCAGGCGACCGGCTGACGGTTGGTCACCCGTTCGCCGTGGTGGGCCAGCAGGCCCATGAGCCAGCCGGTGAAGCGGGAGCGGACCTCGTGCTCGCCGACCCGGCCGAGCACGTCACCGACCTCGACATGGTGCCCGTCGCGCAGGTTCGCATCGGGGGAGAAGACGCCCGCTGCCGGGCTGACCACGAGGCGTTCGACGGCGAAGAGGTGCTCGCCATCAGTGGGGGGTGTTTCTTCGGGGGCAATGGTGGCGAGCTCGGTCACGAGCTTGTCGACCTCCTGGGGAGTCGAGGCGGAGAAGGTTGTGGCGCCCTCGACGGTTCGCTTCGCCATACCTGTGAGTACGTTACCTGGGCCGAGCTCCACGAGGACGGATACCCCGTCCTGCGTCAGCGTGCCGAGCAACTGGCGCCAGCGGACGGGGCTGCACAGCTGACGCGACAGCAGGTCCGGCCAGTCGCCTGCGGCACGGTGCAGGGCGGCATCGGTGTTGGCGGCCACGGGCACGACGGCGTTGGCGAAGGTCACCGTGGCCAGCGCAGCGTCGAGGCGGGTCTGGGCGGAGCTCATGTACGGGGTGTGGAAGGCGCCGCTGACCGCTACCGGCATGACCCGCTTGGCGCCGCGAGCCTTGGCGGCTGCGCCGGCCAGCTCGAGTGCCTCGGCAGAGCCGGCGATGACGACCTGCCCCGGGGCGTTGGCGTTGGCCAGCCAGACCTCGCCGCCTCCGGCGCGAACCTCGGCGCAGGCCTCCTCGACGAGCTCGTCATCGAGGCCGAGCACCGCAGCCATCGTGCCGACCCGCTCCAAGCTGGCCTCACGCATCGCAGCGCCGCGTTCGGCCACCAGCCGGCAGCCGGTGCCGAAGTCGATGACACCCGCGGCGACCAGGGCGCTGTATTCGCCGAGGCTGTGGCCCGCCACGTGGCTGGTGCCCACTCCGCGTCGGCGGACGGCGTCGAGCACGACCATCGACATGACGAAGGTGGCGAGCTGGGCGTTGTGGGTGAGCTTCAGTTCGTCGGCGTCGGCGGTCAGCAGCAGCGCAGCGACATCCCGGCCGCTCGCCGTCGTCGCCTGGTCGACCAGTGCCCACGACGGCTCGTCACGCCAGGCCTCGCCCATGGCGGGTTTCTGGGATCCCTGGCCGGGAAAGGTGAAGGCGAGCATCGGGGTGGACTCCGGCGATGGTGGAGGCTGCGGGCCGGTCGTCGTCCGGACGACGGCGCAGCGACGGACAACTGCTTTGACCTCGGATCACCACGGAGGGTTTCATGCCGACCACGAGAATGCGCTGTGAGATCGGTCACTCCGAACGACATCGCGCGGTGGGTGAGATCTCCCTACGCTCCGTAGCTTTGCAGGTCGACTGCCCGTGATGGCGGACCGGTTCGCTGCTGCTACTGTTCCAACGCCCGCCCGGGTGGTGGAATGGCAGACACGGAGGACTCAAAATCCTTTGCCGCAAGGCGTGCGGGTTCGAGTCCCGCCCCGGGCACTCGCAGCGTTCGGCATGTCGGGCAACGCGGCGGGGCACCTACACTGGCCGGTCATGACCGCACCTGCAGCCATCGAGCGCCGATTGGCCGAGGTCGGCGCCGAGCTGCGCCGGCTCCGCGAGGACCTGCGGATCGCCGATGAGGAGCTGGCCCACTTCGCGGCCGAGGCCGATGACGCCCGGCTCCGCGCCGTCGTCTCCGACGACAAGGCCGCACCGCGGGCCGAGCGTGAGGCCCAGAAGTCCGTCGATGCCATCCAGCGACAGCGCCATCACCTCGTCGCCGAGGTGGAACGGCTCGAACGCTCCCAGGACGCGCTCCTCGACGAGCTGAGCGAAGCCCGAAGGACCGCGTCATGACCCGGGTGGTCATCGCCGAGGACGAGGCGATCATCCGGCTCGACCTGCGCGAGACGCTCGTCGAGGAGGGTTACGAGGTGGTGGGCGAGACCGGCCGCGGCGACGAGGCCGTCCAGCTGGTGCGGGACCTTGCGCCCGACCTGGTGATCCTCGACATCAAGATGCCCGGCATGGACGGCCTCGAGGCCGCTCGGCTGATCAACGAGGACCGCCTTGCGGCGGTGCTGATCCTCACCGCGTTCAGTCAGCGGGAGCTGATCGTGCAGGCGCGGGACGCCGGCGCGCTGGCCTATCTGGTGAAGCCGTTCCAGCGTTCCGATCTCGTGCCGGCGATCGAGGTCGCACTCGGCAGGTTCGCCGAGATGCGGGCGTTGCAGGAGCAGTCCGCGGACCTCGAGGAACGGCTCGCCACCCGCAAGCTGCTCGATCGGGCCAAGGGCATCCTGATGGACGCGTGCGGCCTCGGCGAGCAGGCGGCCTTCCGTTTCATCCAGACCACCGCGATGACCGAGCGGTCCTCGATGAAGGTCGTGGCGGAGCGCATCATCGCCGGGGAACTGCGCCCGGCCTGACCCTGCCGTAGCATCGCCGCCGATGGCGACGCTGCTGCTGATCGACGGGAATTCGCTGACCTACCGGGCGTTCTTCGCCCTGCCCGCCGACATGGCCACGGCGTCGGGCCAGGTCACCAACGCCGTGTACGGGTTCACCTCGATGCTGATCAACCTGCTGCGGGATCACCGTCCCGACCAGGTGGCGGTGTGCTTCGACCGGCCCGAACCGACCTTCCGGCACCAGGCCATCCCCACCTACAAGGCCGGACGGGCCGAGGCGCCGGACATCCTGCGCCAGCAGCTCGGGCTGGTGCGCCAGGTCGTCGAGGTGCTGCACCTGCCGGTGCTGGAGCTGTCCGGGTTCGAGGCCGACGACCTGATCGCCACCCTGGCAACACGTAGTCGAGACCGTGGCGATGACGTGATCGTGGTCACCGGCGACCGCGATGCCTATCAGCTGGTCGAGGACCCCCACATCAAGGTGCTCTACAACCGCCGTGGGGTGTCCGACTACGCGTTCTACGACGAGGCGGGCATTCTCGAGCGCACCGGGGTGACCCCGACGCTGTACACCCAGTACGCGGCCCTGCGCGGCGATCCCTCCGACAACCTGCCCGGGGTACCCGGGGTCGGCGAGAAGACGGCGGCCAAGCTGATCAACGCCTACGGCGGGCTCGACGGGATCTTCGCCAACCTCGACAAGCAGACCCCGAAGCTGCGCGAAAACCTCGCCGCCCACGAGGCGACGGTGCGCCACCACGCCGAGATCATGGTGCTGCGGCGCGACGCCCCCGTCGAGGTCGATCCGGACTCGCTGCACATCGGGCCCATCGACTGGCCGGCGGTTCGTCATCTGTTCGAGTTCCTGGAGTTCCGCACGCTCGGTGATCGTCTGGCCGAGGCACTCGCGGCGACCCCGGCCGTGGGTGGCGCCCCTGGCGAGGTCGCCCCCGCCGCGGTGGCCCGGGAGGTGCTCGAGGCCGAGGTCGTACGCCCCGACGGCATCGACGAGACCGTGCACGTGCTCGACCGGCTGCGTGCCGGAGACACCCTGCTGGCGCTGGCCGGTGGGTTCAGCCGGCCCGGCGACAAGGGCGAGTTCACGGGCCTGGCCCTCGTCAGCGATCCCGACACCAGTGAGGTGACCTGGGTCGAGGCGGCCTCGTTCGGTGATCAGCGGGTCGCTGCCGCCGTACGGGCGCTCGTCGGTCCCGGGGGTCGCGCCCTTGCCGCCCACGGGGCCAAGGCTGCGATGCGGGCCCTGCTCGGGCTCGGGATCGACGTCACCGGGCTGGGTCTCGACACCCGGATCGCCGCGTACCTGCTCGACCCGGCGGAGTCGCGCTACGACCTCGGTGACCTGCTCGACCGCTACGCCGACGTCGAGCTGGCCAGCGATCCCGATCCCGTCGCGGCCAAGCCGAAGGCCACCCAGGGCCAGTTCGACTTCGATGCCTCGGCCGACACCGTCGATCCCGCTGCGGCAGTGTGTCGCGCTGCATTGGCCACCTCCCGACTGGTGTCGCCGTTGCTCGCCGCACTCGACGCACAATCACTGCGGGTACTCAACGACACCATCGAGGTGCCGTTGGTGCGGGTGCTCGCCCTGATGGAACATGCCGGTATCGGCGTCGACCGGGCAGAGTTGGAACGGCTGAACCGGGAGCTGTCCGAGGAGGCGTCGGCGCTGACCTCGGCCATTTGCGAGGACGCCGGTCACGAGTTCAACGTCAACTCCACCCTGCAGCTGCGCCAGGTCCTCTACGAGGAACTCGGGCTGGCCCCGGGCAAGAAGACCAAGACCGGGTTCTCCACCGATGCGGCGACCCTCGAGAAGCTGGTCGGGCAGCATCCGATCATCGACCACCTGCTGCGCTACCGCGAGGTCGAGAAGCTCCGCTCGACCTACGGAGAGGGCCTGTTGATGGAGGTGGCCGACGACGACCGCATCCACGCCACGTTCAACCAGACCGTCGCCCGGACCGGCCGCCTCAGCTCCGAGGAACCGAACCTGCACAACATCCCGGTCCGTTCCGAGCTCGGCCGGAACTTCCGCAAGGCCTTCGTGGCGGCCCCGGGATGCGAGCTGTGCGTCGCCGACTACAACCAGATCGAGCTGCGCTGCATCGCCCATCTGGCCTCCGACCCCGGCTTGATCGAGGCGTTCGAGGCTCGTCGGGACATCCACAACGCAACGGCGTCCCGGGTGTTCGGGGTGGCCCCGGATGCGGTCACGCTGGAGCAGCGATCGAAGGCGAAGATGGTGTCCTACGGCCTGGCCTACGGGATGGAGGCCTACGGTCTCGCGCAGCGGCTCAACATCCCGACCGCCGAGGCCTCGGAGATCCTCGACGCGTACTTCGTGGCCTTCCCGGCGGTGAAGGACTACATGGAACGCACGGTGCACGAGGCCCGCCAGCGTGGCTACACCGAGACGCTGTTCGGGCGCCGCCGCCAGATCCCCGAGCTGTCCTCGCCGAACTTCCGGATCCGTCAGGCCGGCGAGCGCCAGGCGATGAACGCCGGCATCCAGGGTCTGGCAGCCGACATCTTCAAGGTGGCGCTGGTGCGCCTTGCGGCGTCGCTCGAGGAGCAGGGAGTGGCGAGCCGCATCGTGCTGCAGGTCCACGACGAGATCATCGTGGAGGTGCCGCCCGAGGAGCACGAGATGATCGCGGCTCTGGTCCCCTCGGTGATGGGCGCGGCCTTCGCCCTGTCCGTCCCGCTCGAGGTGAACCTGTCCTTCGGGCGCACCTGGGCCGACGCCAAGTGAACCGGGGCGGCTGATGCCATCGACGCCCGCCCACTGGTTCGAGCCCATTGCCGAGCATCTTGGCTCTGCCTACCTCCGCTACTCCTTCACGATGGGCACCGAGCAGGAGGTGGACTTCCTCGTGGGCGCACTCGGGCTGCGGCCGGGTCAGCGGGTGCTCGACGTCGGCTGCGGCCCGGGACGGCACCTCCACGCTCTGCGCCGTCGTGGCGTGGACGCCGTCGGTGTCGACATCTCGGCCCGTTTCGCCCAGCTTGCCGCGCCGCACGCCCTGCGCGGCGATGCCCGTGAGCTGCCCTTGCGCAGCGAGTCGGTCGACGCGGCGATTTCGTTGTGCCAGGGCGGGTTCGGTCTGCCCGATCCGGCCAGGGCGTTGCAGGACGACCTCGCCGTGGTCACCGAGATGGCCCGGGTGCTGCGTCCCGGGGGCAGGCTGGCCCTCAGCGCGTTCTCGGCCTACTTCCAGGTCCGGCACCTCGAGGACGACCGGGACAGCTTCGACGCCGGTACCGGCGTGAACCACGAGCACACCGAGGTCCGTTCCGAATCGGGCCGGACCCAGGCCGTCGAGCTGTGGACGGCCTGCTACACGCCCCGTGAGCTGCGCCTGCTGTGCAGTTCGGCCGGCCTCGACGTCGACGCGATCTGGTCGGTCACACCAGGTGACTACGCCGCCCGCCCGCCGACGGTCGAACTGCATGAGTTCCTGGTCATCGCCACCCGGCCGCGATGAGCGGGTCGGCCGCCGGATGGCGGGGAGGCTCCGGCCCGCCAGGGACTTGCCCGTGCTGCTAGCCTCTGCAGGTGCGATGGGTATCCCCGTCGTAGTGGTGTCCCATCCCTCGAACAGAAGCCAACTCACATCGTGACCGAGCAGACCATCGACCGGCCCGACGCGGCCGCTCAATCCGCCGGCGGCCCCGCCGGCATGGGTACTTTCGACGACAGCGGCGAGTACCACCCCCGGCAGGTGACCGAGAACGACCTCGCCGGCATGTCCATGGAGGACGCCTACGCCTCCTCCATGGTCGAAGTCGAGGACGGCCAGATCGTCCAAGGCACCGTCGTCAAGGTCGACCGCGATGAGGTTCTGCTCGACATCGGCTACAAGTCCGAAGGCGTGATCCCCAGCCGCGAGCTGTCGATCCGCAACGACGTGAACCCGTCCGAGGTGGTCAGCCTCGGTGAGCACGTCGAGGCCCTCGTCCTGCAGCGTGAGGACAAGGACGGCCGCCTGATCCTGTCCAAGAAGCGTGCGCAGTACGAGCGGGCTTGGGGCCAGATCGAGTCCATCAAGGAGAACGACGGCTACGTCGCCGGCCCGGTCATCGAGGTCGTCAAGGGTGGTCTCATCATCGACATCGGTCTGCGTGGCTTCCTTCCCGCCTCGCTGGTCGAGTTGCGCCGGGTCCGCGATCTGCAGCCCTACGTCGGCCAGACGCTCGAGGCCAAGATCATCGAGCTCGACAAGAACCGCAACAACGTGGTGCTGTCCCGTCGGCTCTTCCTCGAGGAGACCCAGAAGGAACAGCGCGAAGAGTTCCTCGCCAACCTCAAGCCCGGCGAGGTTCGACGGGGCAAGGTCTCCTCGGTGGTCAACTTCGGTGCGTTCGTCGACCTCGGTGGTATGGACGGACTCATCCACGTGTCCGAGCTGTCCTGGAAGCACGTCGACCATCCGTCGCAGGTCGTGCAGGTCGGTGACGAGGTCGAGGTACAGGTGCTCGAGGTCGATCTCGACCGCGACCGCATCAGCCTGTCGCTGAAGGCCACCCAGCAGGATCCCTGGCAGGAGTTCGCCTCCAACCACCGGGTCGGCGAGCTGGTCTACGGCCGGGTCACCAAGCTGGTGCCCTTCGGTGCGTTCGTCCAAGTCGGCGACGGCATCGAGGGTCTGGTCCACATCTCGGAGATGTCGGCCCACCACGTCGATCTGCCCGAGCAGGTCGTGACCCCGGCCGAAGAGCTGTGGGTCAAGATCATCGACCTCGACCTGCAGCGCCGCCGGATCAGCCTGTCGATCAAGCAGGCTGCCGAGGGTGGTGTCGTGGCCGCCGAGTACCAGGAGGCGTTCGGCGCCCACATGTACGACGACCAGGGCAACTACATCGGCCCGTCCTACGCCGAGGGCGAATACTCCTCCGAGGGCCAGGAGGCCTGGGAGGAGTACTACGCCAGCGGGGAAGAGGGTGTCGTGGCCGAGGAAGCTGTGGCCGAGGAGGCCGTGGCCGAGGAGGGTTAGTGAGGGCTCTCCCTCGCTGACTGCCACGAGCGGAAAACGTTCGGTGCCGGGCCCATTGGGCCCGGCACCGGTGTTTTTCGTTCTGCTCGGCGGCTCGTGCCGGCCGATCAGGGCCCCGTCAGACCCGGGGGCGGGTCCGGCGCTCGAGCTTGATGATGCCCATCCGCACGGCCAGCAGCACGGCCTCGGTGCGGTCACGCACGTTGAGCTTCTGGTAGATCGGGGTGAGGTGGTTCTTGACCGTCTTCTGCGAGATGGTCAGCGACCGGGCGACCTCGACCGTCGACTTGCCGTTGGCGAACAGCTGCAGGACTTCCTGTTCCCGCTTGGTCAGGATCGGATCGTCGGGCTGGTTCGAGCCGAAGTAGGAGTCGAGCTGGGCGACCCGGTTGGCGTAGCGGTCGTTCTTGTCCGGACGGGGGAGCATCACCTCGCCACGGGCCAGGGCCCGGACTGCGTCGGAGATCTCCTTGGTGGAAGCGTTCTTGCAGACGTACGCCATGGCGCCGGCATCGCTGGCAGCCTTGCGCATCTGCTCGTCGTCGTGGGCGGTGAGCACCATCACCCGGGACTGGGGACGGGCCCGCACGATGCGGCGGATGGCCTCGAGGCCATCGAGCTCGGGCAGCCCGATGTCCATCACGACCACGTCAGGGCGGTGCTCGAGGGTCAGGTTGACGGCGGACTTGCCGTCCTCTGCCTCCGCCACGATGCTGAAGCCCTGGTCGAGCAGGCTCGCCTTGAGCCCCTCGCGGATCAGCGGATGATCATCGGCCAGCAGCAGTCGCAGTGCCATCGAACGCCTCCTTGGTCTGTATCCCGAGCGACGCATCCGTGCGTCACCCGCGGGGCTTGTGGCCCCGGAACGTCATTCGTACCCCGGCATCTACGACGCCCAGGACCGGGACCTTGAGCCTGGGACCCGGTGCGGGACCAGGTTCGTCAGGGTTGGTGACGCGGCGCGGTGCCGCCGTCCCCCGATCAGGGAATGCCCACCGTCAGCGTCGCCGCCGGGACGTGAGTCGTTGGGCCCCCATGGCCACCACCAACGCCAGGGCAAGTCCGCACAGGAGGCTGCCAAGAGCCAGGTGAGGGGCCTGGAAGCGCAGCTCGAGCCGGTGCGGCCCCGCGGCGGTGGCGACACCGAGTCCCAGAGGACCCACCGGGACCACCTCGACTGGGGTCCCATCCAACTGGGCCGTCCATCCCGGGTCCCACTGTTCGTCGACGACGACCATGCCGGCCTCGGGGGCGTCATAGGACACCACCAGGTGTTCGGGAGTCGGGCGTCGCAACACCAGGTCGGACAGCGCGATGGACCCGACCGAGTCGTCCGTGGACGCAGCGGCGGTACCCCTGCCTGCCGGCTGCAGACGGGCTGCTCCGTGCGCGGCTGGGTTCTCGAACACGGCGTCGTCCCCATCCTCGAATACCGGGTCGCCCCAGGCCGGAACGGCCTGCTGCGCCGGCCAGGTCGAGCGGTCGAGCAGGACCCAGCGAACGCCGAACCGGGCGAAGGTGTCCGGGTCGAGCGGCAACGCGATCTGCCCCCTGGCCGGCGCCACCGGGAGGAACGGCCCGTCGGCGAGTGGTGCGAAGGCGTCCGCCCACTGCCGGGTGGCCTGGATGCCACCGTCGTAGCCGTCGGGTGAGGCCAGTCCGGCCCACACGTTGGCGTTCGGTCGCAACGACGGCAGCAGGGTGGCGAGATCACTCACCTGGTCGCTGGTCAGGGCAAAGACCTTGCTGCCGGCGCTGTCCCGGTGGTCGCGCAACCAGTTGACCGCCGGTGACGGGGTGGCGCTGATGAGGTCGGGCCCGCTGAGGCCGCGTAGGGCACTGTGGCGTTGGGCCAGGCCCAACTCGCCCATCAGGAGCAGAGCCAGGACGACGGTGACGGCCGTGGCCCGGCGCACCGGTGCGGTGACGAGCAGCAGGCAGGCCAGAGCCAAGCCCACCCAGGTTGCGACGGTGGCGGGACCCGGGCCGGCGAAGGGGCCGACGACCGACAGCGTCGCGGCGACCAGTGTCGCACCGGTAACCGCCACCCCGGTCCGGCGGGCGATGCGGGACCGTCGCAGCAGGTCGATGCCGATACCCGCCAACAACCCGGTGGCCAGCACTGCGTCGGTCGCCCAACGGGCGGGGACCCGGGCCTGATCGAAGCCGGGCACCACGGCGAAGAGCAACCGGTAGATGACGAGTCGCGGTCCGACCGCCAGAACCAACCCACCGGCGACGACCAGACCCAGGGCACCGACGGTCCACGGCCAACGCAGCGGCGCTCGACGGCGGGTCACGACCAGGGTGAGGACCGCCACTGCGCCCAGCAGCGTCGCCACCACGCCGACGAAGGTCAGGTTCTCGTACCCGTTGGACGTGGTGGTGTGCAGGGTCTGGAGTGGGTCACCCAGCCAGGTGCCGGGCAGGTACTTGAGCTGTATCGAGTACGCCGGGTCGGATACCGCGGCCAGGTCGCGCCCGCCGGTGTTCGCCGAACGGGAGGCCAGTTCCGCTGCGGGCAGCAGCTGCGGCATGGCCAGCAGCACCCCGAGCACACCGCCGGCCACGACCGGACCGAGGCGACGCCACCAGCGCGGGCCGTGATGATCGACCGCCCGGGCAACGGCCCACACCGCAGCGAGCGGGAACAGGATGTAGCCCATCTGGGCATGACCGGCGGTGGCGATGGCCGCCACCACCAGTGCCAGCCCGGCGGTGGCCCGGGCGCGGCGGTCGCCGTCGTCACCGATCGCCGCGTCGAGCGCGCCGAGCAGCCAGGGTGCCCAGGCCAGGACCAGGATCTGCTCGAAGAACAGGGCCCGGACCATGACCATGCCCGAACCCATCACGGCCACCGTGGCCACCAGGCCTGCCGGCGGCAGGAGGCGGAGGCGGCGCCGGGCGAGCCAGTACATCCCGCCCGCGAGCCCCACGAGGTGCAGTGCTACGAGCAGGCCCCAGGCCCGGTCGGGCTCGGCCCACGCGAACGGCCACTTGAGCGGGTACAGCGACGCAGCGTTGATGTTGCCCACGTTGCTGACCCCGCCGTAGATGAACGGGTTCCACTGGGCGAGGCGACCGTGGCGTACGGCGTCGAGGGCGAGGGCGAGGTTCGGCCCGGAGTAGGTGACGGTGTCGAAGCCGGTGACGAAACGACCCGGCTGGATCAACGGCCAGATCACCCAGACGGTGAACAACGCGACACCGCATGCTTCGGCCGCCGTCGCCGGGCACCACGACCTCGGCGGTGCGGTGGCGGTCGGTTCGGTATCGGTGTCGATGCAGGTCAGAGGCACGAACTCTAGCGATCGGGCACGGCGCCGTCGGGGATCGGACCGCGGTCTCGGGGTGGGCCGCGACCGGTGGGCGGCGGTGGCGTGGCGCGCCGCCGAGGCGCCTAAGCTGAGCCGCCGTGGAGCCGAGACTTACCGTCGTGATGCCGGTCTACAACGAGTTGGCAACCATCGACGAGGTGCTCGAGCGGGTTCTGGCCCAGCCGATCGTGCGGGAGGTGGTGGTCGTCGACGACTGCTCGACCGACGGCACACGCGACCGGCTCGCCCGTATCGCCGATCCCCGGGTCGTGGTGCGGTTGCAGCCGTTCAACCAGGGTAAGGGTGCGGCGCTGCGCCGGGGGTTCGCCGAGGCGACCTCGGACTTCGTGATCGTGCAGGACGCCGACCTCGAGTACGACCCGTCGGACTACGCCGCCGTGCTCGGTCCGTTGCTCGACGGCCGGGCCGACGTGGTCTACGGGTCTCGCTTTCTCAGCGGCGGTGCCCACCGCGTCCTCTACTACTGGCATTCGGTCGGCAATCGCATCCTGACGACAGCCTCCAACATCGTCACCAACCTGAACCTCACCGACATGGAGACCTGTTACAAGGCGTTCCGGCGTGAGGTCATCCAGTCGATCGAGATCTGCGAGGACCGGTTCGGCTTCGAGCCGGAGATCACCGCCAAGATCGCCGCCGGTGGCTGGCGGGTGTTCGAGGTCGGCGTGTCCTACAACGGGCGGACCTACGCCGAGGGCAAGAAGATCGGGTGGCGCGACGGGGTGCGGGCGATGTGGTGCATCGGCCGGTACTCCCAGCCGGGCCAGCGGGTCACCCGCCGGGTGCAGCCGGAACCGGCGCCGCTGCCCTTCGATGCCGCCGACACGGAGATGACCGAGGTCCTGCACTCCCTCGACGGTGCCGACAACTACGCCGACTGGATCGCCTCGCTGATCGAACCGTGGCGAGGCGAGCAGGTGGTCGAGATCGGAGCCGGTCAGGGCACGATCACCGAGCGACTGGCCCGGCACGGCCGGGTCGTGGCGACCGAGCCCTCGGCGGTGGGCGCTGCCCGCCTCCAGGAACGCTTCGCCGGCCGCGCCGGGGTCGAGGTCGAACAGGGCGATCTCGACGAGGTCGTCGATCGCCACGATGCCGACACCTTCGTGCTGGTGAACGTGCTCGAGCACATCCCCGACGATGTGGCGGCCCTGCGCCGTATGCGCGAGCGGCTCGGTCCCGACGGCCGTGTGGTGCTGTTCGTACCGGCGCTCGAGGCGCTGTACTCGGGTTTCGACGCTCGGGTCGGTCATCACCGCCGCTACAGCCGCGCCACCTTGCGGCGCGCGCTCGCGGCAGCGGGCCTCGAACCGGAGACGCTGCACTACGTGAACTCGGCCGGTGCGCTGGCCTGGCTGACCGTGGCACGGCTGCTGGGCAAGGCCCCGACCTCGCGTGGTCCGGCCCTGACCTACGACCGGGCCGTGGTGCCGACCTTGCGGGCCATCGAGGCCCGCAAGCTCCCGCCGTTCGGGCAGTCGCTGTTCTGCGTCGCCCGCCCGTCCGCCCACGCCCATGCCGAGCCCGCACACCCGTCCGAGCCGGTGGTGGTGCTGCCATGATCGGTAGGTCGGATCGACCGGGACGGCAGGGGTCGTTCCGGTGTCTGCCAACGAGAACGAGGAACGACCCAGGATGAAACTGTTTGCGCTGACCGGAGGAATCGGATCGGGGAAGTCGTCGGTCGCCAACCGTCTCACGGCGTTGGGCGCGGTAATCGTCGACTCGGACCTCATCGTGCGCGACCTGCAGCAGCCGGGCTCGCCGGTGCTCGCCGCCATGGTCGAACGGTTCGGCCCGTCGATCGTCGACGAGGGCGGCAACCTGATCCGGCCCGCTGTGGCCTCGATCGTGTTCAACGACAAGGACGCACTGGCCGACCTCGGCAAGATCATGAAGCGGCCGATCCGGGTCGAGACCGACCGGCAGACGATGGCCGCTGCGGATGCCGGCAAGCCCGTGGTGCAGGACATCCCGCTGTTGGTGGAGACCCTCGAGGGCCGGCCCCCGTACTCCGGGATCATCGTGGTCGACGTCGATCCCGAACTGGCCGTGTCGCGGCTGATCAGCTTCCGCGGGTTCAGCGAGGACGACGCCCGGGCGCGCATCGCCAAGCAGTCGACGCGCGAGCAGCGTCTTGCCATCGCCGGGTTCGTCGTCGACAACAGCGGCACCGAGCAGGACCTCGACCGCGAGGTGGCCCGCTGCTGGGAGTGGATGCAGGCCAGCCCCGAGGTCCCGGTCCCCACCACCGCCGACTGACCGGAGCGACGGGTAGCGGCACCGGACTGCGGTCGGTGGTGCGGGCCGCTGCCTAGCATGGGGGTCATGCCCGCGTTCAAGGTGCACTCGGAGTTCGCGCCGGCGGGGGACCAGCCCAAGGCCATCGCCGGCCTGGTGGAGGGGGTGCAGCGCGGGGACCGGTTCCAGACGCTGCTGGGCATCACCGGGTCCGGCAAGAGCGCCACCATCGCGTGGACCATCGAGGCCGTGCAGAAGCCGACCCTGGTGCTCGCCCCGAACAAGAGCCTGGCGGCGCAGCTGGCCAACGAGTTCAAGGAGTTCTTCCCCGAGAACCGGGTGGAGTACTTCGTGAGCTATTACGACTACTACCAGCCCGAGGCGTACATGCCGTCCTCGGACACGTACATCGAGAAGGACTCGACGGTCAACGACGAGATAGACCGGCTGCGTCATTCGGCCACCGAGGCGTTGCTGACCCGTCGGGACACCATCGTGGTCGCCTCTGTCTCGGCCATCTACGGCCTCGGTTCGCCCGAGGAGTACCGCGAGAACCTGCTCATCGTCGAGGTCGGCCACAGCTACGACCAGCGCCACCTGCTGCGCAAGCTCGTCGACATGCAGTACGAGCGCAACGACATGAACCTCGTACGGGGCAAGTTCCGGGTGCGCGGCGACACGCTGGAGATCCACGCCGCCTACGAGGAGTCGGTGATCCGGATCTCGATGTTCGGCGACGAGGTCGAGGAGATCACCATCGTCGACCCGCTCACCGGCGAGCGCCTCGCCAGCCAGTCCGAGATCGCCATCTTCCCGGCGACCCACTACGTGACCGGGGCCGAGCGGATGCAGCGGGCCATCACCCGTATCGAAGCCGAACTGCAGGAGCGTCTCGCCCAGTTCGAGGCCGAGGGCAAGCTCCTCGAGGCCCAGCGCCTGCGTATGCGCACCCAGTACGACCTCGAGATGATGGCCGAGGTCGGGTTCTGCTCGGGGATCGAGAACTACTCGGCACCGATCGACGGCCGTGGCCCGGGGGAGGCGCCGAGCACCCTTATCGACTTCTTCCCCAAGGACTTCCTGATGGTGCTCGACGAGTCGCATCAGGCGGTGCCGCAGATCCACGGCCAGTACGAGGGTGACCGCTCCCGCAAGCTGACCCTCATCGAGCACGGCTTCCGACTGCCCTCCGCCGCCGACAACCGGCCCCTGCGCTTCGAGGAGTGGGAGGACCGGGTCAACCAGTGCATCTTCATGTCGGCCACCCCGGCCGACTACGAGATCCGTAGGTCCAGCCAGGTGGTCGAGCAGGTGGTGCGGCCCACCGGCCTGGTCGACCCCGAGATCGTGGTCAAGCCGACCAAGGGCCAGATCGACGACCTGATCGAGCAGATCAACCGCGAGACCGGCCTGGGCAACCGGGTGCTGGTGACGACCCTCACCAAGAAGATGGCCGAGGACCTCACCGATTATCTGCTCGAGCTCGGCGTGCGGGTGCGCTACCTGCACTCCAACATCGACACCATCGAGCGCATCGAGATCCTCCGCGGGTTGCGCCTCGGCGACTTCGACGTGCTGATCGGCATCAACCTGTTGCGGGAAGGCCTCGACCTGCCCGAGGTGACCCTGGTGGCCATCCTCGATGCCGACAAGGAAGGGTTCCTGCGCAGCGAGACATCGCTGGTGCAGACCGTGGGCCGTGCGGCGCGCAACGTGGACGGCCGGGTGATCATGTACGCCGACCAGATCACCGACTCGATGCGCCGTACCATCGACCTCACCCAGCGTCGCCGCAAGATGCAGCAGGAGTACAACATCGAGCACGGCATCAACCCGCAGACCGTGCGCAAGGCCGTGACCGACATCCTGGCCTACCTCCGCAAGAGCGACACGGCGCCGGTGCCGAACAAGCTCGACACCAAGGCGATCCAGCGCGAACGCCAGGTGGCCAAGCGGCGCGACGAGGTGGCGGACCTTCCCCATGCCGACCTCGAGCGGCTCATCCTGACCCTCGAGCAGGAGATGAACGAGGCTGCGGCCGACCTGCGCTTCGAGTACGCCGCCCGGCTCCGCGACGAGATCAAGGAGCTGAAGCGGGAGCTGCGCGAGGTCAGCCAGCTGCGTTGAGACCGGTGCCGGCCCGGGGGTGTGCCGGTGCTCGGGCGCCTCGGGGTGCGACGGTAGGCTCGGGCGTTTCCCGGGTGGCGCAGGAGGATCTCGCACGTGAGCGACAAGCTGGTGGTCCGCGGGGCGCGTGAGCACAACCTGCGCAACGTGTCCCTGGAGCTGCCCCGCGAGCAGCTGATCACCTTCACCGGCCTGTCGGGGTCGGGCAAGTCGTCCCTGGCGTTCGACACGATCTACGCCGAGGGCCAGCGCCGCTACGTCGAGTCGCTGTCGGCCTATGCCCGACAGTTCCTCGGCCAGATGGACAAGCCCGACGTCGATTTCATCGAGGGCTTGTCGCCGGCCATCTCGATCGACCAGAAAACGGCCTCGCGTAACCCGCGTTCGACGGTCGGGACCATCACCGAGGTCTACGACTACCTGCGCCTCCTCTACGCCCGCATCGGGGTTCCGCACGATCCCGAGACCGGGGAGCGCCTGGTGCGCCAGACCCCGCAGCAGATCGTCGACCACGTGCTGCAGCTGCCGGAGGGCACCCGTTTCCAGGTTCTGGCCCCGGTGGTGCGTGGGCGCAAGGGCACCTACGAGCAGCTCTTCGACGATCTCGCCCGGCAGGGCTTCGCCCGTGTCGTGGTCGACGGCGAGGTGCACGAGCTCGGCGGCAAGATCGATCTCGGCCGCTATGACGTGCACACCATCAAGGTCGTGGTCGACCGGCTGGTGCTGCGCGAGGGCATCGACCGGCGTCTGACCGAGTCGCTCGAGACCGCACTGAAGCTGGCCGAAGGGGTGGCCGAGGTCGAGTTGGTGCATCGTGACGCCGACCCGGAGATCCTCATCTTCTCCGAGCACCTGGCCCGCCCATCGGACGGCAAGAGCTTCGAGGAGCTGGCCCCGCGGAACTTCTCGTTCAACTCGCCCTACGGTGCCTGTGAGCACTGCGACGGGCTGGGCACCCGCTACGAGGTCGACCCCGAGCTGGTGATCCCCAACCCCGAGCTGGCCCTGGGTCAGGGGGCGATCGCGCCGTGGGCGTCGGGTCATGCCAAGTTCTTCCAGCGCCTGGTCGAGGCCGTGGCCGACGACCACGGCATCTCGATGACCCTGCCGTGGGAGAAGCTGCCGGCCAAGGCCCGCAAGACCATGCTCTACGGTATGGGGCCCGACGAGAAGATCGAGGTCTCCTACCGCAACCGCTACGGACGCAAGCGCGCCTATACCGCTCGGTATGAAGGGGTCGTGCCGTACCTGCAACGCCGGTACGCCGAGGCCGAGAGCGACGGCATGCGCGAGTACATCCAGGGCTACATGCGCGAGGTGGACTGCCCCGAGTGCGCCGGGGCCCGGCTCAAGCCGCTGTCGCTGGCGGTGACCGTCGGCGGTCACAACATCAGCGAACTGTGCTCGATCTCCATCGGGGAGGCCGCCCGGCTGATCGGCTCGCTCGCATTGAGCGAGCGGGAACAGCTCATCGGTGAGCGGGTGCTCAAGGAGATCAACGCGCGACTGCAGTTCCTCTGCGACGTGGGCCTCGACTACCTGACGCTGTC
This sequence comes from uncultured Acidimicrobiia bacterium, assembly GCA_903921205.1. Classification (GTDB taxonomy): domain Bacteria; phylum Actinomycetota; class Acidimicrobiia; order Acidimicrobiales; family CAIXPF01; genus CAIXPF01. The sequence goes on from CAIXPF010000205.1 coordinate 84,466, forward strand.
CCGGTCGGCCGCCACGCTCGCCGGCGGTGAGGCGCAGCGGATCCGGCTCGCCAGCCAGATCGGTTCGGGCCTCGTCGGGGTGCTCTACGTGCTCGACGAGCCCTCGATCGGGTTGCACCAGCGTGACAACCACCGTCTGATCAGCACCCTGGTTCATCTGCGGGACCTCGGCAACACGGTGCTGGTGGTCGAACACGACGAGGACACCATCGCGGTGTCCGACTGGGTGGTCGATGTCGGGCCCGGTGCCGGTGAGCACGGCGGCCAGGTCGTCTACTCGGGCCCCGTCGCCGGGTTGCTGACCCACGAGACGTCGGTGACCGGGCAGTACCTGTCGGGGCGGCGCCGCATCGAGGTGCCTGCGCTCCGTCGGGAGCCCGGGGAGCGTTGGCTCACCGTGCGGGGCGCCCGCGAGAACAACCTGCGCAATATCGATGTCCGGTTCCCGCTCGGCGTCTTCACCGCCGTGACCGGCGTGTCGGGGTCGGGCAAGTCGACCCTGGTCAACGAGATCCTGCTGAACGCGTTGATGCAGCGGATCTACCACTCGAAGACGCCGCCGGGCCTGCATCGTTCGGTCGAGGGGCTCGAGCAGCTCGACAAGGTCATCGCCATCGACCAGTCACCGATCGGGCGCACGCCACGGTCGAACCCGGCCACCTATACCGGGGTCTTCGACCACGTGCGCAAGCTGTTTGCCGCCACCACCGAGGCGAAGGTGCGCGGCTACCAGCCCGGCCGGTTCTCCTTCAACGTCAAGGGCGGACGCTGCGAGCACTGCGCCGGTGACGGCACGATCAAGATCGAGATGCACTTCCTGCCCGACGTGTACGTCCCTTGCGAGGTCTGCAAGGGGGCGCGCTACAACCGTGACACGCTCGACATCCTGTTCCGGGGCAAGACCATTGCCGAGGTGCTCGACATGCCCTGCGAAGAGGCCAGGGACTTCTTCTCCAACCAGCCGGCGATCTTCCGGTACCTCGACACGCTGGTCGAGGTCGGGTTGGGGTACGTGCGCCTCGGCCAGTCGGCCCCCACCCTGTCCGGTGGCGAGGCGCAACGGGTGAAGCTGGCGACGGAGCTGGCCAAACGCTCGACCGGCCACACCTGCTACATCCTCGACGAGCCGACCACGGGCCTGCACTTCGAGGACGTGCGCAAGCTGCTCGGCGTGCTGCAGCGCCTCGTCGACCAGGGCAACACGGTGATCGTGATCGAGCACAACCTCGACGTCATCAAGACCGCCGACTGGCTGATCGACCTCGGTCCCGAAGGTGGCAGCGGCGGCGGGTTGGTGGTGGCGGAAGGGCCGCCGGAGGTCGTCGCCGCCTGTGCGGCATCGCACACCGGTCAGTTCCTGGGCAAGCTGCTCGCCGGGCGTGGCGCGACGTCGGCATCGCCCGGCGTGGTCGATCTGACCGTTCCGGCCGACGGCCCGACGCCGGCGAAACGAAAGCTATCGACGAAGGCCGACGAGCCCTCCCCGGCGGCGAAACCGGCCCGCGCGCCTCGCAAGGCCGCCGCCCATACCTGACCGAGCTGTCCTCGGGGGATGCCCGGTCGATCACGTTGCGCGCGCATGTGGCCGTCGATGTACGTAGTGCACCGGCTATGACGGTCGGTGAACTCGACCCCGCTCCCGCCGAATTCGCCGAAAAAACCGGACTGAGCAGCAGTTTTAGCGAGTTCGTCGCAGCGAATCGACGTCGAATCGCTGCGAGCGAAATCCGCTCGGCGCTCCGGGGCGCGGCGAAGAACAGCCACTCTTCGTGGTGGGACGGCGTGGCTGGGTCAGCTGGTTTCGAGGTCGAGCAGGTGGCCCATGCGGGCCTGCTTGGTCGCCAGGTAGGCCCGGTTGGTGCCGGTCGGTTCGATCCGGAGCGGCTGTCGCTCGGTGATCTCGAGGCCGTAGCCGGACAGGCCGCTGTACTTGGCCATGTTGTTGGTCATCAGCCGCATCGACCGAACGCCGAGGTCGACCAGCATCTGGGCGCCGATCCCGTACTCGCGCGAGTCCACCGGCAGCCCGAGGGCGGTGTTCGCATCGACGGTGTCGAGGCCCTCGTCCTGCAGCTGGTAGGCGCGGATCTTGTGGGCCAAGCCGATGCCGCGCCCCTCATGACCGCGCAGGTAGATGACCACTCCCTGGCCGGCCTCCGCGATGCGTTGGAGGGCGAGATGGAGCTGGTCGCCACAGTCGCAGCGGCCGGAGCTGAACACGTCGCCGGTCAGGCACTCGGAGTGCACCCGCACCAGGGGCGCAGTGCCGCTGTCGGGGCCGAGATCGCCAAGGGTGATGGCCAGATGCTCGGTTCCGTCGAGAATCGAGCGGTAGGCGGTACAACCGAACTCGGCCCACGGGGTCGGCAGCACGGTCGTGGCCACCCGTTCCACCAGCTGCTCGGTCCGGCGACGATGCCGTACCAGGTCGGCGATGCTGATCATCAGCAGTCCGTGCTCGGCGCAGAACTGCTCCAGCTCGGGCCGCCGGGCCATGGTTCCGTCGTCGTTGACGACCTCGGCCAGTACCCCGATGGGTGCCGCGCCGGCGAGGATGCACAGGTCGACCGCGGCCTCGGTGTGGCCGGCGCGCTGCAGGACGCCACCGGGCCGGGCGCGCAGCGGGAAGATGTGGCCCGGGCGGGCCAGGTCGTGGGTGGTCGTCGAGCCCTCGCAGAGCAGCCGCAGGGTGTGGGCACGGTCCGCCGCCGAGATGCCGGTCGAGACGCCCCGTGCCGCATCGACCGACTCGGTGAACGCGGTACGCATCGACTCGGTGTTGTTCTCGACCATCAGGGGAAGCCCCAGCTCGTCGCAGCGCTCGCCCGTCATCGGGGCGCAGACCACCCCCGAGGTGTAGCGGACGAAGAACGCCATGTGCTCCGCGGTGGCGGCGTGTGCCGCCATGATCAGGTCGCCCTCGTTCTCACGGTCCTCGTCGTCGACCACGACCACGATCTCACCGCGTCCGATGGCTGCGACCGCGTCGTCGATGGAGGCGAACCCCTGGGGGTTGCTCATAGAGGTGCTCCTCGGTTCAGGGCGAAGTCAGTCCCATGACGATACGGGTTCCATGACGATACGGAGGTCATCGCCCAGTTGCGCGACCGACCGTATGCGGCCTCGCCAGATGTTGTCGATCGACGCCACCGCCGGTCCGTCGAACAGGCCGCGGGCGCCGCTGCCCCCGAACAGAGCGGGGGCCAGGTAGATCACGTACCGCTGGACCAGGCCCTCGCGGTGGAAGGCCCCGGCCACGTGGGCCCCGCCCTCGACCATCACCTGCAGCACGCCACGGCGGCCGAGCTCGTCGAGGACCTCGGGCAGTGGCCCGGACAGCTCCAGGCAGGGATGGACCCTTGCCACTTCCGGTGCCCGTCCCAGGACGACCCGCAGCGGCTGCCGGGCGACCGACACCTCGCGGACGGTCAGGGCCGGGTCGTCCGCCCGAACGGTGCCGGCTCCCACCAGCACGGCGTCGGACTCGGCGCGCAACCGGTGCGCGTCGGCGCGCGCTGCAGCACCGGTGATCCACTGCGAGCTGCCGTCGGGCGCCGCCGTCCCGCCGTCGAGGCTGGCAGCCAGCTTGAGCACCACGAAGGGTCGGCCGGTGCGGCGATGGTGCAGGTAGGCAGCGAGCTGTTCGGCTGCTTCGGCCTCGCCCACCCCGGCCTGCACGGCGATGCCGGCCGCCCGCAGTGCCGCTGCGCCGCGGCCGGACACCTGCGGGTCGGGGTCGCCGACGGCGTACACCACCGACACCACCCCTGCAGCGATGAGGGCGTCGGTGCACGGTGGCGTCCGACCGTGGTGTGAGCACGGTTCGAGGGTGACCACCGCGGTGGCGCCGGCCGTGGGGGCCCCGGCCTCCCGGGCGGCGTCGAGCGCCACGATCTCGGCGTGCCGGCCGCCGGGTGGTTCCGTGGCACCGGTGAAGCAACGCCCGTCCACGGTGAGCAGCGCGCATCCCACCCAGGGGTTGGGCGACGTGGTGCCACGCACGGTCTGCGCTGCCGCTCTCGCCCGCTCCATGGCGGTGTGCAGGCCGGATGGAGGGTCGGCGAGGGGTTCGTCGGTGGGGTTGTCGCTCACGGTGTGCTGCTCCGCCGCGGGCAACATGGCTCCGGCCTCGTCGGCGTGCACGGAACCCTAGGTGACCTTCTGACGTGAGGGTCAAGTCGTGGTACGAGGCTTCGTCGAGGTGGATCCCGGTGTTCCGAGCAGCGTCGGCGGTCCGGGTAGCATGCCTGGCGTGATCGTCCTCGCGCCCGCATGGATCGCTGCCGTGGTGCTCGGGGCGGCCGGGGTCGGGAAAGTGGTTCGCCCCGGTGCGGCGGTCGAGGCGCTGCGAGTGCTCCGCCTTCCTCATTCCCCCCTGGCCGTGCGTCTGCTCGGTGCGATCGAGACGCTGGTGGCGCTCGCGGCTGTGGTGCTCGGCGGTTGGGCCTGGGCGGTGGTGGCTGCGGCCTACCTGGTGCTCGCCGGTGCCGCCGAGCGGTTGCGTCGGGCCGCCCTGGCCACCGCGAACTCCGGCGGCGACGGTGGCGCCGTGGCCGGCTGCGGTTGCTTCGGCCGGTCCTCGGCCCCGGTCGGGCCGACCCACGTCGTCGTCGATGTCCTCGCCGCACTCGTCGCCGCTGCGGCGGCGTGGTCCGGTGCGGGGTCGCTGCGTTCGGTATGGCCCGAGTTGCCGGTCGCCGGGCTCGCCCATCTGTTGCTCGTCGGCTCCGGGGCGTTGGCGGTCGTGGCGTTGTTGACCGTGCTGCCCGAGACCCGGCTGGCCGCACGCCCGGCACCGGCTCCCGATCCCCGCATCCATCTCTTCGGCCCTACCATCGGGCGGCGTCCGAGCGATTCGCCGGTGGCGACGCCCGGCCCCCGAGTTCCCTGAGAGGTACGAGTCCCGTGACCGCATTGCTCAACCGCGTGGCGACCGCGCTCGACCGACGGCTGTCGCGTCGGGGTTTCCTGGCCCGCTCGGCGTTGGCCGGCACGGCGATGGCGGTGGCGCCCACCGACTACCTGCTCAAGCCGGTCGGGGCGTACCAGGCCATCTGCACCTGCCGGACGGGTTGCGATTGCGACAGCACGTGCTGCGACGGGTACACCGAGTTCTGCTGCACCATGACCGGGCTGAACCGGTGCCCGCCCGGCCACATCCTCGGCGGCTGGTGGAAGGTCGACAACTCCCAGTTCTGCGGCGACGCCCCGCGGTACTTCATGGACTGCAACGCGCCGTGCAACGGGTGCGGTTGCGGCGCCAACGGCATCTGCAGCGGCTCCTGCTCGGGCACGACGTGCGGCTGTGCCCTCAATTCCTGCAACAACCGCAAGGCGGGTTGCGTCAACTTCCGCTACGGCCAGTGCAACCAGGCGACCGCGTGCATCGGGCCCATCGCCTGCCGGGTGGTGACCTGTATCCCGCCGTGGTCGCTCGACAGCAGTTGCACCCGCACGGTGGCGATCGACGACTACACCCGGTACCACATCGCCCCGTGCCTGTACCGGCCCTACGGCTGGCTCGACCAGGTGTCGCCGGCCGCGGGCGGGTTCCGGTTGCGCGGTTGGGCCGCCGACCCCGAGACCACCGGCCCGATCGACCTGCACGTCTACGTCGATGGGCGCTTCGTGCAGCGGCTCGTCGCCAACCGGCCACGGCCCGACCTCGCCGGTCCGTTTCCCGGCATCGGGATCAACCACGGCTTCGAGGCCGTCGTGCCGATGGGCCCCGGCCGCTACACCGTCACCGTGTACGCCATCAACGTGCTCGACGGCAGCGAGCAACCGGTGATCGGATCGGCCCCGGTCGGGGTGGGTCAGCCGTTCGGGTATGCCGACCTGCAGATCGGCCCGGCCAAGGTGCGCGCCATCGGTTGGGTCATCGACCCCGACCACACCACCCCCGCGGCGGTGCAGGCCTACGTCGACGGCATTCTGGTGGGCACCTGGGACGCCAACGTGTACCGGTCCGACGTCGCCGCGATCTACAGCAGCTACGGCGGCGAGCACGGCTTCGACATCCAGATCCCGGTCGACGGTGGCGATCACCTGATCGAACTGCGCAGTCCTGACCTCGACGGCGTGCAGCCGTCGTTGCTGCTGGCCAGCCAGCGGGTGACCATCTCCAACACCACGCCGGTCGGTTGGTTCGACGGGGCGATGCGCTCGCCGGCGGGGATCCGGGTCCGGGGCTGGGCGGCGGACTACGACCGGGCCGAACCGTTGGACATCCACGCCTACGTCGACGGGGTGTTCGCCGGGTTGGCCAAGGCCGACCGGCCCCGGCCCGACGTGCCCGGGGTCTTCCCGGCGTTCGGGCCGAACCACGGCTTCGACTTCGAGGTGCCGGCCCAGCCGGGGATCCGGCAGGTCAACCTCTACGCCATCAACAAGCCGGCCAGCACGGTGATCAACCCGCTTCTGGGCAGCATGACGGTGGTGGTGGGCAACCTTCCCTTCGGCTGGCTCGACGAGGTGTCCGACCACCCTGACGGCGCCCGGGTGCGCGGTTGGGCCATCGACCCGAACGTCGTCGGCCCGGTCGATCTGCACGTCTACATCGACGGGGTGTTCGCCGGACTGGGCCGCACCGGGACGCAGCGCCCCGATGTCGAGGCGTTGTACCCGGGCTACGGCGGCTGGAACGGGTTCGAGTTCGTCGTCCCGGCCACGGTGGGGCGGCGGTTGGTCTGCGTGTACGCCATCAACGTCGGCGACAGCTCGGTGGTCAACCCGCTGTTCGGATGCATCCCCGTGACGTTGACGTGACCGCGTCGATCCTGTCTCCCCGAGCCGGTAGGAGCACCCGGACATCATGACTGCTCTGGTGGTGCTGTTGGCGGTGGTGGTGGCGTTGTTGACCATCCTCGTGGTCGGCCTGCTGCGCAGCTACGGCGAGGTGCTGCGCCGGCTGCACGAGGCCGGTATCGGCGTCGACGGGCAGGTCCCCGCGGCGGCCCGCGGCACGGCGACGCCGGCCTCGGCGGTGGAGGAGGCGGCCGACATCGCCCGGCGGCTCGACGCCGGGGTGGCCCCGCCACGGCAGGGCGTGGACGAGTCGTTCCTGCCCGAGGTGGTCGACGTGGCCGGGGTGACCCCCGACGGTGACGCCGTCGGGGTGGGGCTGCGCAGCAGCGGCCGGGTCACGATGCTGGCGTTCCTGTCGAGCGGTTGCGGGACCTGCGCCGGCTTCTGGGCCGCCCTGCGGGCCGGCGAGGGCCTGGCGGTGAACGGGCAGGACGTCCGGCTGGTGGTGGTGACCGGCGGGCCGCGCAACGAGCAACCTGCGGTGGTCGCCTCGTTGGCCGGGCCGGACCTGGTGGTGGTGATGTCCGACGAGGCCTGGCAGCACTACGCGGTGCCGGCCACCCCGTACTTCGTCCTGGTCGACGGTGGACAGGGGATCCTGGGCGAGGGTTCGGCCATGGGCTGGTCGCAGCTGGTCGGGTTGATGGAACGGGCGGTGCGGGAGCGGGGCTTCGAGCTGCAGACCTGGACGGGGTCGTCCGGTGCGCCCGGCGGCGGGGCGCACCGGGCCGGTGGCGCGGCCCGGGGTGAGACCGGGCCCCGTCGCGAGGCCCGGGCCGACGCCGCGCTGCTGGCCGCAGGGATCGGCCCCGGTGACGACCAGCTCTACCGCAACCCGCTCGACGCTCCCGGTGGTGCCGAGAGCGAGCCCGGCAACGATGGCCCGCCCGGTGCCGCTGACCTGGCCCGATGACCGTCCTCATCGTGTTGGGCATCCTCGGCGCGGTGGCCGGCGCAGTGCGCTCGACCTGGTCGCCTTGAGGCGAGTCGATGCTGTCGAGCATCCACCCCCTCGGCGAGGCGGGTCGCGGCCAACGTTGGTGGCTCACCGTGTCGGCTCACATCGTGGGCTCGGCACTGGGGGGTGCCCTGGTCGGCGCGCTCCTGGGAGCGGCCGGCCGGCTCGTGGCATGGGCAGGGGTCGGGCTGGTCGCCCGCTTGGCGCTGGTCGCGATGGTGGCGGTCATGGCGCTGGTGGTCGACGGTCGGGGCTGGCCCCGCTGGTTGTGGCGTCCCCACCGTCAGGTCGACGAGGACTGGCTCAGCCGTTACCGCGGCTGGGTGTACGGCGGGGGCTTCGGGTTCCAGCTCGGGATGGGTATCAGCACCATCGTCACTGCGGCGACGCTGTACGTGCTCGGTGCCTTGGCCTTCGCGGTGGCCGACGTGGGTTCGGCGGCGCTGTTGGGTCTGGCGTTCGGGCTGGCCCGCGGGGCGACGGTGCTGGCCGGGTGGCGCATCGACGCCCCCGATGCGCTGGTGTCGTTCCACCGGCGGTTGCAGGAACGCGCCGGCTGGGGGCGGCTCGCCGCCGTGGTGGCCGACTCGGGGATACTGATCGGTGTGGTGGTGGTGTTGTGGCGGGGCGCATGAGCGGTCGGCGTCGTGTGCAGGAGTCCGGGCACCGCCCGGTACAGGAGGGTTGGTGACCATGGCGACACTGTCCGCCTATGGCCTGTCCGTCGAGGCCCCGGCCGGTTGGGACGCGTCCATCTACAAGCGCAAGGAGCCGGAGCTGGCCCTGCAGCGTCTGAGCGCAGACCAGGCGGCCGAACACGCGGTGGAGTATCAGCCGATCCTGCACCTGTGCACCCGGCCGTTGCCGGTGGTCCGGGGTGACATGGGCGGCGGCATCGTCAGCGAGCTCGGCCCCGGCGATGTGTTCCTCGTGCTGTTCGAGTACAGCGGCGAGTCGGCGGCGACCCCGCTGTTCGCCAGGTCCGCAACGGTGCCCTGGCCGTTGAAGCTGCAGGACTTCTCCCCGGCGGCGCTGCGCACGCAGCTGCCCGACCAGGTCGGCTGCCAGCAGTTCTTCTCGGTCAACGGCCGGGGGTTCATGCTGTACGTGGTGTTGGGCAGCGCAGCTGCGGCCCCGACGATGCTCGTCCAGGTCAACGCAGCACTGGCCGGGGTGCGCATCGACTGAGCACCTCCGGGTCGCCGGGCGTGGATGGGCCCGGCAATAGATTGGCCTGGTGCTGCAGCGCCCGCCGGCCGGTTCCATCCCCGACACCCCCGGGTCGTACCAGTTCAAGGATGCCGACGGCCGGGTGATCTACGTCGGCAAGGCCCGGTCGTTGCGCCAGCGGCTGTCGAATTACTTCCAGAACCCGTTGTACCTGCATCCGCGCACCGCCGCGATGGTGGCCGCCGCCCACAGCGTCGAGTGGATCCAGGTCCGCAACGAGGTCGAGGCGCTGATGTTGGAGTTCTCCCTCATCAAGGAGCACCGGCCGCGCTTCAACGTCCGTCTCGTCGACGACAAGTCCTACCCGTACCTGGCGGTGACCGTCGGCGACCGGTGGCCGCGGCCGATGGTGATGCGCGGTGCCAAGAAGAAGGGCGTCCGCTATTTCGGGCCCTACGCCCACGCCTATGCGATCCGTGAGACGCTCGACCAGTTGCTGCGCACGTTCCCGGTTCGCACCTGCCGGGACGGCAAGTTCGACCGTCACGCCAAGCTGGGCAAGCCCTGCCTGCTGTTCCACATCGAGAAGTGCTCGGCGCCGTGCGTCGGGGAGATCGACGAGGCGGCCTACGGGCGCCTCGTCGACGAGTTGCTCCAGTTCCTCGAGGGCGACACCGACGCGGTCATCGACCGGCTCGAGGCCGAGATGCGCGCCGCGGCGGCAGACCTGGAGTTCGAGCGGGCCGCCCGGTTGCGTGACCGGCTCGCAACGGTGCGCAAGGCGGTCGAGAAGCAGCAGATCGTCGGGTCCCGCAACGAGGACATCGACGTGATCGGCATCGCCGATGACGATCTCGAGGCCGCGGTGCAGGTGTTCACCGTGCGCAAGGGCCGGGTCGTGGGCCGGCAGGGGTTCATCATCGACAAGGTCGAGGAGCTCGCCGGGGACCGCCTGATCGGGGTGGTGCTCGAGGGCCTCTACGACGAGGAACCGGTGCAGGGCTATCCGAAGATGGTGCTGGTGCCCGAGCTGCCCGACGATGTCGAGCTGTACGAGGAGTGGTTGGCCAGCGAGCGCGGGACCAGGGTCGAGATCCGGGTTCCGCAGCGCGGTGACCGCAAGGAGTTCCTGGGTACGGTCACCCAGAACGCGACCGAGGAGTTCACCCGCCACCGCCTGCGCCGGGCGTCGGACCTCAACGCCCGCTCCCGGGCCCTCGAGGAGCTGCAGCAGTGGCTCGAGCTTCCGGCGGCCCCGCTGCGCATCGAGTGCTACGACAACTCCCACCTGAGCGGCACCGATTACGTGAGCTCGATGGTGGTGTTCGAGGACGGCCTCGCCGCCAAGGGCCAGTACCGCCGCTTCAAGCTGCGCTGGGTGCCCGACAACGACGACTTCGCTGCCATGGAGGAGGTCCTCACCCGGCGTCTGACCAGCTACGTCGAGGACCAGGCCAAGCCGGTGTCGGAGCGGGGCAAGTTCCAGTATCCGCCGCAGCTGCTGATGGTCGACGGCGGCAAGGGTCAGCTCGGGGTGGCGGTACGGGTCCTCGAGCAACTCGGCCTGCGCGACCAGATCCCGGTTTGTGCGTTGGCCAAGCAGTTCGAGGAGGTCTACCTGCCCGACCGGTCCGAGCCGGTGCGCATCCCGCGCCAGTCCGAGGCGCTCTATCTGCTGCAACGGTTGCGCGACGAGTCGCATCGCTTCGCCATCTCCTATCAGCGTCAGCTGCGCAACAAGCGCATGACGGTGTCCTGGCTCGACGGCATCACCGGGTTGGGCCCGACCCGCCGCACCCGGCTGATCCGCGAGCTGGGCGGGTCCAAGGCCGTGCGGGTGGCGTCGTTGGAGACGCTCAAGGGGCTCAGCTGGCTGCCCGACACCGTGGCCGAGGCGGTCTACGAGCGGGCCCGTCGTCCCTGACCGGCGGGGTCGGGGCGGCCGGTAGCATGCCCGCGCTGGCCGAGCCCGAACTGACCCGGAGCGACATGCCCGAGAGCGATCCGACCGAGACCGAGACCGAGACCGATCTGTGGGAGACCCACGCGGGCTGGTGGCAGGACGGCTTCACCGCCGGGGCCGACCCGGAGTACGAGGAGCAGATCCTGCCGTTGGCGGCGCACTACCTCACCGGGGCCGAGCGGGTGCTCGACATCGGTTGCGGTGAGGGCCAGGTGGCCCGGCTGGCGGTCGAGGTGGGTGCCCGGTTGGTGGTGGGGGTCGATCCGACCCGGGCCCAGATCGCCGAGGCGCTGACCCGCGGTGGCGGTCCGCTGTATGCCAGGTCGGGCGCCGACGGCCTGCCGTTCCCCGACGGCTGCTTCGACACGGTGGTGGCCTGCCTGGTCTTCGAGCACATCAACGAGGTCGACCGGGCGATCGCCGAGGTGTCCCGGGTGCTGCGGCCCGGCGGCCGGTTCCTGTTCTTCCTGAACCACCCGTTGTTGCAGACCCCGAACTCGGGCTGGATCGACGACCAGATCCTCGACCCGCCCGAGCAGTACTGGCGCATCGGCCCGTACCTGATCGAGGAGCTGTCGATCGAGGAGGTCGAGAAGGACGTGTTCATCCCGTTCATCCACCGGCCGTTGTCGCGCTACGTGAACGCCCTGGCCGACAACGGGCTGCTCATCACCCAGATGCACGAGCCGGCGCCGCCGACGGGGTTCCTGGCCCAGGCGGCCGAGTACGAGGCCGCGTCGACCATCCCGCGGCTGCTGCTGTTGGTGACCCGCAAGGAGGCGGGGCAGGCCTGACCTGCGCCCGGCCTGCGTGGTCGAGCGGGTTCGCGGCGGGGAGGTACGCTGCCGGCGGGGCCGACCGGTGTACCGGCGGTCGCCGACGGGTGCGGCGGGGGGCCGCTGCCTGTTCGGTGAGCACGACAGCAGCGTCCGCGTCAGCGACAACAAGCACAGTGAGGTGGCGTCCATGCCCGCAGCAGATGGAACCTTCGTCGTCGACATGGACTCCCATGTCATGGAACCGCCGGATCTCTGGCTGAACTACCTCGAGCCGAAGTACCGCAACCGGGCCATCCGCATCGAGCGCGACGCCGACGGGGTCGAGTCGTTGATCGCTGACGACAAGGTCATGATCCGGGGACGTCTCGCTGCCATCGGCGGCGTCGAGCACGACGCCATGGAGGCGTTCAAGAGCTGGGACCTCACCTACCTCGACGGCTGTCCGCCCGCCTCCTACGACACCCGCGCCCGGGTCGAGCTGCTCGACGAATGGGGGGTGGATGCCGGCCTGGTGTTCCCCACCATCGGCATCCTGTGGGACAAGGAGGACGATCCCGAGCTGGCCATGGCCTGGGCCCGGGCCTACAACAACTGGCAGTGGGACTTCGCCAGCCCCGCGCTCGACCGCATCCTGCCGGTGGCCCAGGTGCCGCTCTACGACGTGGGCCTGGCCCGCCAGGAGCTGGGGCGCTGCCTCGACCTGGGGTTCAAGGGCATGTTCCTGGCCCCCGAGCCGGTGGGCGGCAAGCGGCCGTCGCATCCCGATTTCGACCCGCTGTGGCAGATGCTGGTGGACGCCGACCTGCCGATCTGCATCCACCTCATCGTCCGCTTCGACCGGACGATCAACCTCAGCGGCACCAAGTGGTGGGACCCCGAGAAGGAGCGCACCGACCTGACGTTCTCCTTCGGCATGGGCGGCACCATGCAGCTGATCCCCACCGTGGCGGCGCTGGTGTGCGACGGGCTGTTCGACCGGTTCCCGACGCTGCAGGTGGCCATCGTCGAGTCCGGCGCCGGCTACGTGCAGTACCTGATGGACCGTCTCGACGAGAAGTACGCCCGGTTCCGTGCGTCGAGCCCGCTGAAGCGCAAGCCGAGCGAGTACATCCGCGAGAACTTCTACTTCGTGATGGACCCCACCGAGCGGTCGATCGACGCCCAGTGCGAGCTCGTCGGGGAGGATCAGTTCCTGTGGGGCTCGGACTTCCCGCACGTCGATTCCCACCTCCGGGCCATCGACGAGGTCAAGGAGGCGCTCGCGCCCATGAGCCCTGCCCGGCGCAACAAGGTTCTCGGCGGGAACGCCAAGAAGCTGTTCTCGCTCTGACCAGCACCGAACCGGCGGGAGGTCCGACGGTCCCCGTCGACTAACTGGGTTAGCAAAGATAGGTGCCGTCAGAATCACCAAAAGAGGCGGCATACTGACTCTGCGTGGCAGTTGTCGACCCTACCTACCGCGCCGGGCGTCCTTCCGAGACGGACCGGGCCGATGTCGAAGCGTTCCCCCGCGCCCTGACGGGTGTGTGGGCCCCGGCGTTGGTGATGGTGGCGGCTGCGTTGCTGGTGGGCCGAGGTGGGGCGATGTCGCCGGTCCGGGCCCTGCTGTTGCAGGCGCCGTTGGTCGCAGCCGCGGTTCTGTCGTTGTTGCTGTGGCGCCGGCAGCCCGCCCATCGGGCCATCTGGGCCTGGATCGCTGCGGGTCTGGTGGCAGCGACCGGTAGTGGGTTCCTGCTCCGCCTCTTGGGTACCGCCGACGGCGCTGCGGGACGCACCGCCGGGTTCCTGCTCGCGGTGCCGGTGGCGGCGGCCTTCGGCGGCTCGGCGCTGGTCTCGTTGCGGCGGCGCCGGCTCCGGCCGGCTCACGGTTGGGTGCTCGACGCGGCGGTGGCGCTCGGCGCGGGGGTGACTGCGGCGCTGGTCCTGGCCGAGATCGTCCTGCCCGAGATGCTCGCCGCCGGTGCGGGGGCGTCGAGCGCTTCCGGTGGTGCATCGCTCGCCGGGATCGCGTGGCCCGTGGTGATCGGGGTGGCGGCCGCGGTCACCGTGGCCTTGGCGCTGACGCAGCTGGTGGCGGCCGGGGTGGCGCGCGAACCGTTCTCGGTGTCCTCGGCGTTGGTGGCGGCGATCTACGTGGTGGTGCTGGCCGAGCAGGCCGTGGCGGTCGGACACGGATCGCCCTGGTCGCCGGCCGTGTGGCTCGATCCGGTCTGGGCGACCCTCGGTATCGGGGCGGTCGTGTCGGTGCTGGCCTGGCGCTCGCAGGTGCCACCGGGCCGGCCGGTCCTGCCCGGTGCCCCGCTCGGTGCGTCGGGCGTGGCTGCCGGTGCAGGGCCGCGTGCGGGGTGGTCGGTGACGGCGGGTTGTGTGTTGTTGGCTGCGGTGGTGCTGGTGTGGTTCGCCCGTCTCGACGGGCCGCGTCCGGCCGTGGTCGTGGCCGGTGCTTCGGTGACGCTGGTTCTGGGCCTGGTTCGGTTGGTGTCCGCCGGACGAGCCCTCGAGCATCTGGGCCGGGCCGTGGCTGATGGCGACACCGACGAGGTATCGGGCCTGCTGAACCGACGGGCCGTGACCGATGCACTGGACTGGGCGTGCCGGCGTGGGCCGGGCGCGGTGCTGCTGATCGACGTCGACCGGTTCCGGGACGTGAACCAGTACCTCGGGCACCGCGCCGCCGATGACGTGCTGCGCCAGCTCGCCGAGCGGATCTCGGTCAACGCCGGCGAGCTGGAGATGGCCGGCCGTCTGGGGGCCGACGAGTTCGTGCTGATCTGCCCGACCGCCGGGGTGGCCGAGGCGATGGCCCGGGCGCGGCAGATCCGCAGCCTGGCGGAGTTCCCCTTCAGCGTCGGCGAGGACGCCGTCCGGCTCGACATCAGCATCGGCGTGGCGGTGTGGCCCGAACATGCCGGACCGGACGCCGAGTCCTGGCTCATCGCTGCCGCCGACGGGCTGCTCAGCCATGCGCACGAGGCCCGTCGTCTGGCCCGTGAGCGGGGCAGCGCCATCGAGCGGTGGGATCCCGAGCGTGACCTCGTCGGGGCCCGTCGGCTGGCGCTGGCCGATTCGTTGCGGCGGTCGGTGCGTCAGGAGCAGCTGCAGCTGTGGTACCAGCCGAAGGTCGACACCCGCAGCGGCGCGGTGGTCGGGGTCGAGGCGTTGGCCCGCTGGCGTCATGAGGGTGAGATGGTCCCGCCGGACCTGTTCATCGCCATGGCCGAGGAAGCCGGCCTGATCACCGATCTGACCCGGTCGCTGCTCGAGCAGGCGTTGGCGCAGCTCGCCGCCTGGGACGAGGCCGGTCTGACCCTGTCGATGGCGGTGAACCTGTCGCCGCGCAACCTGCTCGACCCGGCGTTGCCGCGGCGGGTGGCCCGATTGCTGGAGCGCCACGGCGTGCCGCCGAACCGGCTGGTGCTCGAGATCACCGAGACCACGCTGATGCCCGATCAGCCCCGGGTCTCCGCAGCGATGGAACGGTTGCGCCAGCTGGGGGTTCGGCTGTCGATCGACGACTACGGAACCGGGCACGCGGCGCTGACCTACCTGCGTGACTTCGCAGTGGACGAACTGAAGCTCGACCGCAGCTACGTGGCGACCATGGTCGAGGACGAGCGCACCATGGCCATCGTGCGTTCGACGGTGTCGATGGGCAGTCAGCTCGGCCTCGACGTGGTGGCCGAGGGCGTGGAGCGGCCCGACCAGGTCGACGCGCTCACCGCGTGCGGCTGCCACCTGATCCAGGGCTATCTGCTGTGCCCGCCCCGGCCGGCCGAGGAGCTGACGGCGTGGCTCGAGGCCCGCCCGGCGCCGGTGCCTGCGACGCGTGGGCCGGTCCACCGGTAACCTTGGCGGTTGCGTGGGAGAGATCGTCGTCGTAACCGGCCATTCGGGTGCAGGTCGATCGACCGCGGCCGACGTCTTCGAGGACCTCGGCTGGTTCGTGATCGACAACCTGCCGCTGGCGTTGATGCCCAAGGTGTCGGAGCTGACCGCAGCGGGCAGCGGTTCCTACGAGCGGGTGGTGCTGGTGGTCGGGGCCTCGCCCGACCTCGTGGAGATCACGCCGGCCATCGGCCAGCTGCGTGACCAGGGGGCGCAACTGCGGATCCTGTTCCTCGAGGCCAACGCCGAGACGCTGGTCCGCCGTTACCGGGAGGCCCGCCGGCGCCATCCGTTCTCCACCGGGTCGCTCACCGAGGCGGTGGCGTTGGAGCAGGCGGCGCTCGAGGAGCTGCGGGGGCTCGCCGACCTGGTGATCGACACCTCGAACCTCAACGTGCACCAGCTGAAGGACCGGGTGTTGCGGGCGTTCTCGCGGGAGGACGCGTCGAACCGGATGCGCACGTCGGTGCAGTCCTTCGGGTTCAAGTACGGCTTGCCGCTCGATGTCGACCTGGTGATCGACTGCCGGTTCCTGCCGAACCCGTTCTGGGTGCCGGAGTTGCGGGCCCAGTCGGGCCTCGACGAGGGCGTCCGCGACTTCGTGCTGGGCCACGAGGCGGCCAAGGAGTTCCTCGACCGGCTCCAGCCGCTGCTCGAGACGCTGGTGCCGGCGTATCTCAACGAGGGCAAGGCGTATCTGACCATCGCCTTCGGCTGTACCGGTGGCCGGCACCGTTCGGTGGCCATTGCCGAGGCGGTGGCCCCGATGCTGGCCGAGCTCGGGGTCAATGCGGTGCTCAGCCACCGTGACATCGACCGCTGAGCGGCCGCGCCCTACACTGCCGAGGGTTTGATACCCCGCCAATTCCGGGCTCCAACGGGGGAGTCCGTACTCAGGAGGCAGACATGACGGTACGGGTCGGCATCAACGGGTTCGGTCGCATCGGCCGCAACTTCTTCCGGGCCGTGAAGCAGCAGGGCGCGGACATCGAGATCGTCGCGGTCAACGACCTCGGTGACCTCAAGACGATGGCGCACCTGTTGAAGTACGACTCGGTGATGGGCCGGCTCGGCTCCGACGTCGCCGTGGTCGACGGTGGCATCTCCATCGGCGGGGTCACGCTGAAGGTGCTGGCCGAGCGCGATCCGGCCAAGCTGCCGTGGGGCGATCTCGGCGTCGACGTCGTGATCGAGTCGACCGGCGTGTTCACCGCCCGGGACAAGGCGGCGCTGCACCTCGAGGGTGGGGCTCCGCGGGTCATCGTGTCCGCCCCGGCCGACGGTGCCGACGCCACCTTCGTGGTCGGCGTGAACGACGGCGATTTCGACCCGGCGGCCCACAAGGTCATCTCGAACGCCTCGTGCACCACCAACTGCTTCGTGCCGATGATCAAGGTCCTCGACGACGCCTTCGGGGTGGAGAAGGGCCTGATGACCACGGTCCACGCCTACACCAACGACCAGAACCTGCTCGACCTGCCCCACAGCGACCTGCGTCGTGGCCGGGCTGCGGCGATCAACATCGTGCCGTCCTCGACCGGTGCGGCCCGGGCCACCGGCCTGGTGCTGCAGGCGATGAAGGGCCGCCTCGACGGTACGGCCCTGCGGGTGCCGGTGCCGGACGGCTCGGTCACCGACTTCACCGGCATCCTCAAGCGCGAGGTCACCGTCGACGAGGTCAACGCGGCGTTCAAGGAAGCGGCGTCGTCGGGCCCGCTGTCCAAGGTGCTGGTCTACTCCGACGATCCGATCGTGTCCTCGGACATCGTCGGCTCGCCGGCGTCGTGCACCTTCGACGCCCCCATCACCATGGCCATGGGCTCGCTGGTGAAGATCATGGGCTGGTACGACAACGAGTGGGGCTACTCCAACCGCCTGGTCGACCTGGTGGGGATCGTGGGCAAGGCCGGCTGATGGCGGTCTTCGGCGTTCCCACGCTGGAGGACCTCGGGCCGGTCGCCGGCAAGAACGTGCTGGTCCGGGTCGATTTCAACGTCCCGCTGAAGGACGGGGTCATCACCGACGACCTGCGCATCCGGGCTGCGCTGCCCACGCTGCAGTGGTTGCAGCAGCAGGGCGCGGCCCGGGTCGTGGCCTGTTCGCACCTGGGTCGGCCCAAGGGCAAGCCCGACGCGGCGTACTCGATGGACCCGGTGCGGGCGCACCTGGCCGCGGTGGCGCCGGGTGTCGAGCTGCTCGAGAACCTGCGTTTCGACGCAGGGGAGGAGGGCAACGACCCGGGGTTCGTGGACCGGCTGGTCGAGGGGTTCGATCTCTACGTGAACGATGCGTTCGGGGCGTCGCACCGGGCGCATGCGTCGATCGTCGGGCCGCCGGCCCGAGGGTTGCCGTCGGCGGCGGGTCGGCTGCTGGCACGTGAGATCGAGGTGCTGCTCGGGGTGCGCGAGCACCCGGACCGTCCGTTCGTGGCCATCCTCGGTGGGTCGAAGGTGAGCGACAAGCTCGGGGTGATCGAGGCGCTGCTCGACGTGTGCGACACGCTGATCATCGGTGGGGCGATGTGCTTCACGTTCTTCCGGGCGATGGGTCGCAGCACCGGGTCGTCGCTGGTCGAGCCCGACCAGATCGACGTGTGCAAGGCGCTGCTGGCCAAGGCCGGCGACCGCCTGGTGCTGCCGGAGGACATCACGGCGATGGGGCCGGGCGGAAAGCTGTTCGACCCTGCGGCAGGTGGCGAGGTCCGCCAGACCGGTCGGGCGCTGCCCGAGGGCTGGATGGGCTGCGACATCGGACCGGGTGCGGCCGCGGCGTTCGGCGACATCATCGGTGAGGCACGTATGGTGCTGTGGAACGGGCCGATGGGCGCCTTCGAGGACGACCGTTTCGCTGCGGGAACCCGTTCGGTGGCCGAGGCGGTGGCGTCGTGCCGCGGGTTCACCGTGGTCGGTGGTGGTGATTCGGCTGCGGCGGTGGCGCAGTTCGGCCTCGACGACCGGATCGACCACGTGTCCACCGGTGGCGGTGCCAGCCTGGAGTTGATCGAGCAGGGTGACCTGCCCGGTCTCGAGGCCCTGCGTGTCGCGGTCAACGCCTGAACGTCCGTTGTGCGGCCCGGTCGACACCGTCGTCCGACCGGGCCGACCGGCGATTTCGCCGACCGCGCCGAATTCGCCGGCCGCGCCGAATTCGCCGTCTGAGGCACATTCGCCGGGTCTGACCTGGTTGTTCGTTGCGGCGAATCGACGTCGAATCGCTCCGACGGGCGAATCCAGTGGCCTCGAACTCTCCGTGATTTTTTCGTAAGCAAGCGGCCGGGCCCGGCCGGTCGAACCCAAGGAAGTCGCATGCGCAAGCCCCTGATCAGCGGCAACTGGAAGATGCACCACAACCACTTCGACGCCATCACCCTGGTGCAGAAGCTCGGTTACGCCATCGACAAGGACGACGTCGAGGCCGTCGACGTGTCGGTGCATCCGCCGTTCACCGATCTGCGTTCGGTGCAGACCGTGATCGAGGCCGACAAGATCCCCCTCATCCTCGGCGCCCAGAACTGCCATTGGGAGGAGAAGGGTGCCTTCACCGGCGAGGTCTCGCCGGCGATGCTGGCCAAGCTGAACGTCAGCTACGTGATCGTCGGCCATTCGGAGCGCCGCGAACTGTTCGGTGAGACCGACGAGGACGTCAACCGCAAGGTCAAGTCCGTCCTCGAGCACGGGATGACCCCGATCATGTGCTGCGGTGAGACGTTGGAGGAGCGCGAGAGCGGTGCGACCGACACCAAGGTCGTCGGTCAGGTGAAGGCCGGGCTCGACGGGCTCGACGGGGCCACGGTGGCCGGCTTGGTCGTCGCCTACGAACCGATCTGGGCCATCGGCACCGGCCGCACCGCCAGCGCGGAGGATGCCCAGGCGGTGTGCGGCCTGATCCGCCGGACCATCGCCGACTCGTTCGGGCAGGCTGCCGCGGACGGTGTGCGCATCCAGTACGGCGGATCGGTCAAGCCCGACAACGCCAAGGAGCTGATGGGTCAGCCCGACATCGACGGCGCGCTGGTCGGCGGGGCCAGCCTCGAGGCCGAGCCGTTCGCCGGCATCGTGCAGTACCGGCTGAAGGACTGACCTCCGGGCACGGTGTCGAGGGGTTGGCCGGCCGGGGGCTACACTTGGCGTGTGATTTGGCTCGTCCTGCCCATCCAGGTCCTGTCCTCGGCGATGCTGCTGTTCCTGGTGTTGCTGCACTCGGGCAAGGGCGGGGGCATGTCCGACCTGTTGGGCGGTGGCAGCTCTGCCTCGGCTGCGGCGGGCTCCACCGTGATGGAACGCAACCTCGACCGGTTGACCGTCATCGTGGCGTTGGTGTTCACCTTCTCGACCATCACGCTGGGCCTCATCCTCGACGCTTGATCCACCTTGTGGCTGCGGTCACAGCGGCGGCGGTAGCGTCGCCGGCATGGGGATCACGGTCGAAGGCCAGCGAACGATCGATGCCGCCACGGCGGCGCACTATCACGAGCAGGGGTGGTGGCGGGACCGGACCCTGCTCGACGACTTCCTGGACCAGGCCGCGGCCCGGCCCGACCGGGTGGCGGTGGTCAGCGCCAAACAGGGCAGCCCGCAGCTCGAGCGGCACACCTACGGTGAGCTCGAACGGTTGAGCCGGCGTTTCGCTGCGGCATTCATCGGGCTGGGGGTGCAGCCGGGCGAGGTGGTGTCGGTCCAGTTGCCGAACTCGTGGGAGTTCCCGGCGCTGGTCTACGGGGCGCTGCGGGCCGGCGCGATCGTGAACCCGTTGGTGCCGATCTTCCGGCGGCGTGAGCTGACGTTCATCCTCAACCGCACCGAGACCCGGGTGCTGGTGCTGATCGACCGCTATCGCGGGTTCGACCACGCCGCGATGGGACTCGAGCTGGTCGGTGATGTGCCGAGCTTGCAGCACGTGGTGGTGGTCGGCGATGCGCCGCACGGTGCGTCGAGCTTCGCCGACGTCTTCTGCGCCCGGGCCGACGAGGACGACCCGGCGCTGCTGGCCGAGCTCGAACGGCGGCGGCCGTCGGTGGAGGACCTCATCGAGATCCAGTTCACGTCGGGCACCACCGGCGAGCCGAAGGGCGTGATCCACAACCACAACACGGTGTACTCGGGTGGACGAGCGGTGCGCGACGTGTACGGGTTGGGGTCCGACGACGTGTGCTTCATGGCGTCGACGCTGGCGCACCAGACCGGGTTCGGCTACGGGATGCTGGTGCCGCTGGCGTTGGGGATGAAGGTCGTCTACCAGGACGCGTGGCAGCCCGAGGAGGCGCTCGACCTGTTCGCCGCCGAGGGGGCGACGTGGACGGTGGGGGCGACGACGTTCGCCATGGACCTGATCGCCGCCCAGCAGCGACAGCGTCGTGAGGTGCCGGGCTTCGAGCTGTTCATCTGCGGCGGGGCGGCGATCCCGCCCCATGTCGTGCACCAGACCCAGGAGTATCTCGGGGCGCAGCTGGTGGCGGTGTGGGGGATGACCGAGAACATGATCACCACCACGACGCGGCCCGGCGATCCGGCGGAGCTGGTGGCCGACAGCGACGGGACCGTCGTCGACTGGATGGAGGTCCGCATCGTCGACGAGGCGGGTGCCGAGGTGGGCGTCGACGGGGTGGGGGCGCTGCAGTGCCGGGGGCCCAGCCAGGCGCTCGGCTACTTCAAGCGGCCCGACATCTACGCCGCGGCCAGCCCCGGGGACGGCTGGTTCGACACCGGTGACCTGGCCAGGCGTCGGGCCGACGGCGGCATCCGCATCGTCGGGCGTACCAAGGACCTGGTTATCCGCGGTGGCGAGAACATCCCGGTGGCGGAGATCGAGAACGTGCTGTTCACCCACCCGGCGGTGCTCGAGGTTGCGGTGGTGGCGATGCCGCACGACCGTCTCGGCGAGCAGGCGTGCGCGGTGATCGTGCCGCGGGACCATGCCGTGGCCAACCCGCCGACGCTGCCCGAGCTGACCGCGTTCCTGGCCGAGGCGGGCATGGCCAAGCAGTTCTGGCCCGAGCAGCTGCGGGTGGTCGACGCGATGCCCAAGACCCCGTCGGGCAAGATCCAGAAGTTCCAGCTGCGCCAGGAACTGGCCGCCGGCGCTGCCGGTCCGGCTACCGGCTGAGCGGTCCCCACAGGCGGCGAACCTGCATTCGCGATGGCGGATGCGGTAAGCTTTCCCGGCCTCGTCGGAGTGGCGGAATAGGCAGACGCGCTAGCTTGAGGGGCTAGTGTCCGCAAGGACGTGGGGGTTCAAGTCCCCCCTCCGACACACGCATCAGTACACGCGACGCCTGCGGTTACCCGCAGGCGTCTGTCGTTGTGGTACACGATGGTGACGTTGAGCTGCTGGTAGACGGCTCTACGGTGTTCCGGATCGGTGTTGTCCAGGGTGCTGACGATGCCTTTGAGCTGGTCAACGAGGGTGCGGACCTCCTCGGTGGTGAGGCGGTGGCGGGCAGCGTCGAGGCGGGCCTGGGCCGTGGGGTCGTGTCCCGGTCGGGCGGCTTCGAGGGCGGTGGAGTTGCCGGGGTCCGTGGACACGGGGTTCAGTGGTTCAGGTTGCCTGGTGGGCAGCGTCGGTCTCGGCAGGGGTGCGGTGCCCGGTCCGGTTGGCGAGCTCCACGCTGGTGAATGGGCAATCGTGGTCGGCGTGGTGCAGCGACTCCTGCGAGGGGTGGCTTGTGGAAGCGTACGGTATGTCCGTGACCGTGAAGTCGGGCTGGAAATGACAGACCGTTCGCAGCTCCCGGACCATCTGGCGCATCTCGGTCACCTGGAGGCTGCCCGGTTCTTCGGTCGGGGCGTGGAGGCATTGTTCCCTGGTGGTGACGAGGCAGCGCTCGTGCGGCCCGTGCCCTGGAGCCGGGCGGCCCGTCTCCAGCACGTCGAGCCGTGGGATTCGCAGTTGGTCGCCGACGCGTTGCGTGCGCCACCGATGCTCGGCGAGGTTGATCCCATCGACCTGTTCGCAGGCCAGCCGAGCATCATCCTGCCGGCGTTTCGCTACTACACGCAGGGCCGGTACCGCCGAACGGGCGAGACCTACGAGCCTGGTTCCCGGGTGGGGAACCGGTTTCCGTTCATCTACCGCCGGGAGGCCGGCCCGGACGGCTGGCCGAGGCCGCAGAACCTGATTCTCGCCGGTCATCACCGCTCCGCGGTGGCCCTTGCACTGGGTGAGCCCGTCCGTGCGATCGTGGTGGAGGGACCGTGGGGTCCGAGTCGTGGCACGACACCTGCACGCCCGCCGGACGCCGCGGCGTTGACGCCACTGCTGTTCCTGGGCGAGACGCTGAGCCTGGACCATGTGTCGGCGTCCAACGCAATCGAGGCGGTCGCCGCCATCGAGGCGGGGGAGACCGTGCTGGTGGCCGACGTGACGGTGGGGCTCGAGACGCTGCTCCTGCTCGGCGTGGACGACGGTGAGGCGGCCGACCGGGTCCGCCGGGCGACCCGGGTGGGGCGTCACCGGTAGCGAGGTGATCAGGCGTCGTAGGGGCCGGCTGGTGGTTGCCTGCGCAGGTGGCTCGGGGCGCGTCGGCGAGAACGGCGGTGGCTCGGTCTCGAGCCGGGCGGCGGCGCCGCCTCGGTGCCCGGCCGAGGGCTGGGACCTGTGGCGTCGGCGGGCCGCAGTGTGTTTGACGTTCCCGTCGGGTCGACCTCGGCACCCCGGCCGGACCGGCGCGCGAGTCGGCCATAGGAGTTGGTGATCTCCCGGGCCGTGGCATCCGCGGGTGCCCCGAGAACCTCGTAGAGGTCTGACGTCATCGATCGTGATCCACCGGGTGGGTTGGTTCGGCATCGTTCACGGCGGATCGTTCCGGACGTGTTCGGTCCAGTTCGTACCGTCGAACCACCGAAGGGTGCCACGGCGCCACGGGTCGGCGTACCAACCCCTACCGGCCGTGCGCGGTTGGACCGCCGGGATGACCCCCGGCGGTCCGAGGCCCTCGAGTTGCCGCAGCCGCTCGATCCGCCATTCGATCGGGGGATGGGTCGAGTGGACCGACCGGTGCTTCGAGTGGCGACGTTGGACTTCTCGGGCCGCCGTCCCCAGGCGAACGCGTTCGGTCCGGGGTCGTGGACGAGGTACAGCCGCGGCGGTGGGATACCGGCCGCCAGCGCTACCCCATCGAGCATGCGCTGCGACTGGGCCGAGTCGGTACCGGCACGTCGGGCACCGGCGACGAACCCGCTCGCAGCGCCGACGAGGAGTGATGCCAGCAGCCCTGCAACCATGAACACGGCGGCGGAGACAGCCATGGCGAGCGCGCCGGCGGGGTACAGCAGCAGGGCGCCGGTGACGCCGAGCGTGGTGAGGTTCGAGGCGATGAGCATCCTCGAGGCGCGGATGTTCCGACCGATCTCGTCCTCGTGACCGCCGACGCTGGTCATGGTCGCGGCGCGACGGGACGACATGCCGTGGGGTAGGTGACCGCAGTGGTCTGCGGCGCCGGCCGTCCGCGGTCGGCCCGCGCCGGCCGTGGTGTCTCTCCTGCGGGCGGCGTCCCGGCTGCGAGGTGGTCCAGCGAAAGTGTCACACCCGAAGCGTACGAATGTGGTGTGACAGCCGAAGCGACCGCACGCCGGTGGTGGACGCACGAGTCTGACGCCGCGATGGAGGGAACGTGAAGGAAGACCAGGTCGTCGTCAAGGTGCAGGTGACGTCGGAGGAATGGGGGCTCGCTGAGAAGTTGGCGCCGATCACTGCGCCGTGGGAGAACGGCGCGATCGGGCATCTCCGCCTGACGGGTGACGGCGAGCGTCGGTGCTGGCTGGCGACGGACAACGCCCGGGTCGTCCGGGTCGTGGGCGATGCCGAAGCGGCGACGTTCGAGCTGTCCATCCCGCCACGGCTGACCGTTCTCGCCCAGCAGGTGTGTCGTGACCTGCCCGCCACCGAGTTGTGTCTGCTCGAACTGGACGACGGCGCCCGCATCCTGAGGGTGCGCGGTGACGTCGGCGAGGTGATGGTTCCAGCGTCCGTCGGCAGGTATCCCGACGCCGATGCGTACCTCGACGAACTCGCCGTGCGGGGTTTCGATCTCGAGGTCGACCGCAGGCTGCTCGTCGGAGCACTGCGAGCGGTCGGGATCCGGCCCGAGCCCCTCGGTGAGGGCGAGACGCCGCCACCGTTGACCTTCGGTGTCGATGACGACGGTGCCTGGTTGAAGGTGCCGTGGCCCCGCCGTGGCCCGACGCTCATCAGCGTCCCGGGGGCGACGTCGCAGCCGTGCGCCCCGAAGTTGCTCGACCTGCGGTTGCTCGGTGAACTGGTCGAGGTGTTCGAGGACGGCGACGAGGTGTTGCGCGTGTCGTTCGGGCAATACCCGGAGGCACCGGTTCTGGTCGCGGCCGGTCGCACGCAGGTCGCGCTCATGCCGTTGCGGGCCGATGCCGACCGCCGGGTCGAGGAGGTGATCGAACGGGTTTTCGGGCCCGATGCGCTGATCCTCGACGGGGACGGTGATTACCAGCTGAAGACGACCGGGGTGCCGGTCTGGGCCCGGTTGTTGGGCGGCGACCCGCCGGCCCTGCGGGTGTTCGCCACCGTCGCCGCCGATGTGGAGTGTTCACCGGAGCTGCTTCGGGAACTCAACGACTACAACTCCTCCCTGCGGTTCGTGCGGGTCGAGTGGAGCAACGACATCGTGACCGCGGCGGCCGATCTCGTCGCCGATTCACTCGATCCCGACGAGTTGTTCACCGCCTTCTCGAGGGTCGACCACGTCGCCGAGAACATCGGTCCGATGATCGTCTCGGTGTTCGGTGGCCGGGATCTGAACAATGATGCGGAGCGCTGGGCCGCCTACCTGCACACCGACATCGTGGCCGAGGTGATGCCCGAGGCCTTCACCTACCTCAACGGCGCCGATGCCGTGGAGCCGTGGCCGTTCAGCCGTCCGGTCCACGTGATCACGGCCCACAATCCCTACAACCTCGTCCGGAGTGCTTCGGAGAACGCCGAGGCGAATCGACGCCTCGCCGTGGAACTCGCCCGTCTGGATGCCCGTTTCTGCTCGTGCGCCGGTGAGGCCCGTGACGTCGATTACGTGGAACAGGGGTTCCTGGTGTGGAACCTGGAGCTCGACACGATTCGTCGGGCCGCCGAACAGTTCCGGCAGGAGGCGGTGTTCGAGCTCACCGATGAGGAGCTGCGGCTGGTGCACGTCGCCTCGGGATCCGCGACGGCTGCTCCCCGGCGCTCGTGACGGGGCGTGCCGACCAGTGCCGTGCAGTCGCTTGCGTTCATCGGCTCCGGCCGCCCTCCGGCCGCCCTCCGGCCGGTTTCACCTGCGTCTTTGATGAGTCTTGTCCAGTTCCGGTCCACCCCCGGTGCGCCGCTCGACGCCAATGTCCCCGTGGTGCTCCAGTCGTCCCCGGAATCGGTGCTGACAGCCGCTTCGACGGTCACCTGCCTGCGCTGCCGTGGCTGGCGCTGCCTCCCTACGCCGCGGGCATCGAACGCGACGAGTTCGTCCGGTCGCGCAAGGCGAGTGTCGGGAACGGCGCCTCGGCGCCGCACCGGCGTAGGGAAGGCACGGCGATGGAGGCGGTGGCATGACGTCAGCCTCACCAGCGGAGGCCGCTGGGTTGACGCCGTCGCTGTTCCTCGGCGAGGCGTTGAGCCTGCCGCACGTGACCGTCTCATCCGCCCGGCAAGCCGTCGAGGTGATCCGCAGCGGCGGCACCGCCCTGACCGACAGTCGCGCCATCGCGATGGCGACGATGCTGCAACTGGGCATCGCCATCGAGGTCGCCCTCCGTCGGCTGTGCCACGCCACCCAGATCGTCGACGGCGACGTCGGTCTCCCGTGGCACCTGCGCGACACCTGCCGATGCCCGGGAGAGCCGGCACCCGCCGGCTGGCGGGTAGGACGCAGTGTCGCTCCGATCTCACACCCCGACCCGGAAGGAACGAACAACACACCTTGAATACCTACGACGATCGAAACTGGGTGCCCGAGGCCTGGTGGCGGCGGCTGTGCTGGCTCGACGACCACCGGCTCGCACTCTGCGGGGATCTGCCCCGCAATCGCGCCGACGCGGCCCGCCAACTGAGCGAGTGGGTCGACGCAGGCGTCACGCACATCGTCGACCTGCGCACCCGTTACGAGACCGGTGACGACCTCGAGTTCGTCGCCGCGCGCGCCCCGCAGGTCACCTACCACTGGATCGGCATCGACGACGACGGCAACGCTCGCCCCGCCGCGTGGTTCGACGACGGCGTCACCGCCACCCTCCACGCGCTCACCGACCCGGACGCCCGCGTCGTGATCCACTGCCACATGGGCGTCAACCGCGCCCCGTCGATGGCTGCCGCCGCGCTCATGGCGCTCGGCGAGCACCACCTCACCGCGCTCGACACCATCCGCCGTGTCCGCCCCATCGCCGCCGCGATCTACGCCGATGACGCCGTCGCCTGGTGGCTGGGGGAGACCGGCGCTCACCAGCGCGACGTGCAACGGGCGCTGCTCGAGGTCGAGTCGTGGCACGACGACAACCCCCTCGACGTTTCCTGGATCATCGACCGGATCGACCGCTACCACGTGAGCCTCGCCAACCGCCGACGATGAGCGGAGTCGCACGCATCCACGTCGGCGTGGGCACAGTGCGAACCCACCAGGCCGTCCGATCGCCCGTCCGTTCGACAACCAAGGAGATGCAATGGCCGCACCCGGCAATCGGATCTCCGAAGACGACGCCAGGGTCTGGGCGGCGGAGCGCGGGCTCGTGCTGCCGGAACAGGAGCCGGCACGGCGAGACCTTCGCGCCGGGACCAAGTCGGTGGCGCAGGCCACCACCGCCGAGCTGAGGGTCTGGCAGCAGGACCTCGACGTCGTGAAGTGCTTCACCGGCCAAGGAGACGGTCTGCCCGAGCACCACCGCCACGACCGGGACGGCCAGGGCGACGACCCTGAAGTCGACGTCCTACGAGAAGACCTTCACCGTGACGGGCCGGCGGTCACGTCGATCGGTGACGGCGGCCGGTTCGGGTGGCGAAGGTGTCGAGGGCGTCGAGCACGTCGGGGGCTCGCCAGCGGCGGTCGCGTTTGTTGTCGGTGAACTCGACGAGGATGCCGGCGTCGACGAGCGGTCGGAGTGACCGGTAGACGTTGGTGGGGGCGATGGCGAGCTCGCGGCCGACGAGCGCGGCGTTGACGACGGGGTGGCCGATGATGAGGTCGAGGATCCGCCAGACCGCGGCGTCGCGGCGGGCGGTGATGCGTTCGGTCCAGGCGGTGCGGATGCGGTCGAGGTCGGCGACGAGGCGTCGTCCGTTGTCGAGCGCGGCGAAGGCGGCGTCGGCGAAGCGTTCGACGATGGCGGCGGGGTCACCGGCGCGGTAGGCGTCGAGGGCGGCGAAGTAGGTGCCGGTGTCGGTGAGCAGCCCGGCGGAGACCGGGACGGTCACCTGCCGGGTGAGGCCGGCGTGGCGCAGCTGCGCGTGCACCAGGGCCCGGCCGACGCGTCCGTTGCCGTCGGGGAAGGGGTGGATGGTCTCGAACTGGGCGTGGACGAGCGCGGCGTGGGCGAGGGCGGGTATGTCGGTGCGCCGGCAGAAGCGGATGAGGTCGTCGATGGCGTCGGGGACCCGGCTGTGGTGGGGCGGGACGAACGATGCGCCGTGCGGGCTGTGGTCGCCGCCGCCGATCCAGACCTGCTCGGTACGCCACCGTCCGGCGATCTGCGGTGCGGCGGCGCCGAGCAGGGCGGTGTGCATGGCCAGGATCGCCGGGGCGTCGATGCGGTCGGCGAGGGCGATGGCGGCGGTCATGGCCCGCTCGTTGGCGACGACGAGGTTGGCGTTGCGGGCGCCGTGGCCGAGTTCGGCCTCGGCGATCGCCCGGGCCGATGCGGTCAGGTTCTCGATCTTGGACGACGCCGCCGATTCCGAACGCAGCAGCAGCGCAGCGAACGGTGCGAGCCCGGCGCCGACCTCGGTGTCGTAGCGGGCGATCTCGACGCTGGCGTCGTCGGCGGCGGCGAGCACCGCGGCCGGCAGCTCGACGGTGGCCTCGGCGATCGGCGCGGTGACCGCGGCGCGGTAGGGTCCGCGGGTGCGTGCCCGGGCCGTGCGGGACATGGGCACCGCCTCGGCGGGGTGCCAGTCATGCGGTTCGAAGGTGATCGGCGGCCAGCGGGACCGTTCTGACAGGGCCACCCCCCGATAGTATCGGTTCTGCGCACAAATGATACGAGTGGGGTCCGTCGTCATCGGTTGACGCGGCCGGCGAACCGTGGGAACACAGCTCGCTGCGCTGCCATGATCTGCGACGGCCGGTGCCGGGCCCATCGTGCATTCGGGTCAGCTCTCGGGTCGAAGGGTGAGCACGATGCGCAGGACGCCGGAGGACGGTACGTCGATACGTTCGCTGCGGGGCTCGAAGCCGTTGGCGGCAATGGACAGGTCCCATCGGCCCGCCGGCAGGGCGAGGTGGAACGTACCGTTGTCGTCGGTGCGGTTGAACGATTCCTTGGCCGGGATCACCTGGCCGTCCACGGCAATGGGGTCGATCATGGCTCCTGGTACGGGTACGCCACGGGGGTCGGTCAGCACGCCGAGGACGGACACACCGCGCAGGTCCGTCGAACCGGCCGGCCCGGTAGCGCCTGGCGGGCCATCGGGGGCCTGTTGCGGCTCGGCGGTGTCGCCACGGCCCCGGTCGCCGTCGCCGCATGCGCCGAGGACGAGCACGACCATGATGGCCACCGCGCCGAGCACGACGGTCCAGCGTGGCGACACCACCTGCCGTGACGACAGGATCGTATCGAGGCGGTGGCGGCATCCCATGTCTGCTTCCTCTCGTCGTGCACGTCGGCCACCGTGGGCCCGTGGTCGGATGGCGCGCTGTGCCAGGTCGGAACGGCGGGTCCGGCGGGCACTCTGGGGGGTGCCCGCCGGGCGGTCCGGCAGCGTCGGTCAGGCCGGGCAGGCCACCAACAGGTTGCTCTGGAACTCCACGAAGCGGGCGTTCACGTGCGAGGAGCTCGTGTTGCCGTTGAGCAACGCCGAGTTCGTGGCCACCCAGGTGTTCGGGCAGCGCTCGTTCGCACGAACGGTGAAGTAGTCACCGAAGCGACCGTCGGAGCGGTTGTGTGTGCCCAGGGCGGTCGTGCTGAACACGGGGAAGAAGATTCCGGTGCTGCTGGCGTCGTCGACGGCCACGGCGCCTTGGGCCGCCGTGCCGCCGCCTCCGGCGCGACCGCCCGTGGCGAAGGACAGGCCGAGATCACCGAAGGCGTTGCCGCCGAGTACCGGGTAGCCCATACAGAAGCTGTCGTTGAAGACGACCGGGTTGGCGCTGACGGCGTTCGTGGAGAGGTTGATGGCGACGCCGCGGAGGTGGGCCTGGGTCCGCCCACCCGTCGGTGAGGACGGCCACAACCACACGGCGCTGGATCCGGTGATCGCTGCCCGCATCCGGAACCCTGCGATGCTCCACGCCGTGGACCGCTCGATGAAGTCGAAGTTTCCGGTCCCGCCCCGGCAGTCAGGGTTGTTGAACGCCGAAGCGGTGACGGTACGGGTGAACTGGGTCACCGAGGTGGTGGATTCGTCCCACCGGAACATGCGGAACGTCGTGGCGTTGTCCATCGACCCCCACACCATGGTGGTCTTGGCGCCTTCGGCGGGGGTGAAGACCCGCTGTCCGACCGACCCCGTGTAGGTGAAGGTGTTGAACGACGCCGACAGGCAACTCGAGAGCTGCGAGATGTTGAAGCGACGTACCTGCGCTCCCTGCCAGCTGCTGCCGAGGTTGTTGGTGGTCAGATAGAGGTAGTTGTTGCTCACCGCGATGTGCGGGTAGTCGGGCAGGATGTTGTTCGCGGAGCCGGCAGGATCGATGGTGTACGAGCAGTCGACGGCGGAGGCCGCGCCCCTGCGCACGAAGATGCGGACCACGCCGTTGGTCTGCGCACTGTTCGTGTAGAGGATCGAGTTGAAGGTCGTGTCGGTGGACGAGTGGTGCACCGCGTCCGCGTCGCAGCAGACGAGCGGTGCGTCGGCCGGGCCTGCGGGGTAGCTGCCGAGATTCGACCAGTTCAAACCGGCGTTGGACGAGTACGACTGGTAGGTGTTGCCTGCGTAGAACACCTCGGTGCTGTCGGCCGCCGCAGCAGGTTCCGCCAGGGTGGAGCTGACCGAGGTCGCCACGGTGTTGCGTACGTTCTTGCGCACCAGCAGGGCATCGCTGACGGGTTCCGCCACGGTAGGGCCGTTCGGTGCGGGCGTGTTGGCCTCGGTGGCCGCCTCGGGGACCGAAGGCAGCGCTCCGGTGGTCCGCTCGCGCCGCTCGAGCAGGCGTTGGTATCGCTCCGCCTGACCCGCCGGATCGGCCGGCGGTAGCTGATCTGCCGATACCGGCTTCTCCGGACGCACCGTCCCCGCCGTGGTCGCGGTCGGGCTGCCGACCTCGGTGCCGGATGCTGCGCCGGCCGCGACCGCCCCCGAGGATGACACCGTCAATCCCGCTGCGAGTAGAACGGCGGCGGCACCTCGCCAACAGATTCGTATCCCCATGGCACTTCCCCCCTGTCGATGGGTGCCGGCCGGCCCGTTGTAGTGCCGGTCCTGTGCACCCGGGGCAGTCCTGTCGTGGAGAGTGGCGTCAGCGCGCCTCGGCGTCGTCGCCGGCCTACCGGCGACCAACCCCACTGGGGAGTAACCCGCGCCCGGAAGATGACGCAGCGGGATCTACGGGGCCTTGCAGCGCAATCAACATTCCCGGTGACCCAGTACCTTGGATGTCATTGCGGGTCTCGTACGGGGCGGGTGGCAACCTCCGAGCCGACCGACGGCGGCGCGGGTACACGGTGCGCTACGCCGGCACCGACGTCACCTACGACCTGCGACCCGGCGACCCACGCTGCCATCGACGGCTCGGGCATGGTCGAGGCAGCAATCGACGCCCGCCCGATCACGGCGGTCGGCGACACCTTCGACATGGAGATGGACCGGACGCCGCTCAACGACATCCCCGGTCTGGTCACGTACAAGGTGCGTAACCTGGTCACCGACTTCGAGCAGGACCGGCTGGTCGAATGGACAGCCGGCGGCATCGACAAGCCGCCGGTCGGCCACGTCTACGGCTGGCTCCTCGAGCCCGTCGCCGGTGGCGGCACCGTGGTGACCCACTACTGCGACTGGTCAGGGATCTCCGACGAGATGCGTTCCCAGCGCGCGTGGCCCGTCGTGCCGCTGCACATGCTGGAGATCTCGATCGCCAACCTCGAGCGCATGGTCGACGGCTGACACCGCCGGGCCGGCCGGCCGAACCCGCCGATCGTGTGGTGTGCGACCGGTCGGCGGTACCCCCGGCTACGTCCTCAGCAGGCCGTTCATCTCGGTGATCTCGGCCTGTTGGGCGGCGATGACCTGCGCCGCCAGTGCTGCGACCTCGGCGTTGCGCCCCTTCGTCGCCACGCCCTCGGCCATGGCGAGGGCCCCTTGGTGGTGGGCCACCATCATGGCGAGCCACTGCTGGTCGAAGGCCGGCCCGGAGGCTGCGCCGAGCGCCTTCATGTCAGCGGCGCTCATCATGCCGTCCATCTTGGACATGTCGTGGCCGCCGGACATGTCCATCTGGACCGGCTTCCCCCATGCGGTCAGCCAGGTCTTCATCTGCGCGATCTCGGGATCCTGGCCGGCTTGCACCCGTCTTGCCAGCGCGACCACCTCGGGCCGGGCCTTCGCCTTCGGATCGAGCGCCATCTCGGCCATCTCGATGGCCTGCTCGTGGTGCGGGATCATGGACTGCAGGAACGTGACATCGGCGTCGCTGAACCCGGCCGCAGCCGACGACCCCTTCGCCGGCGACGCCGCAGTATCGGAACCGCACGCGACCAGGCCCGTGGCCGACACCGTGAGGGCAACGGCGAGCAACACCCGGCGAACTGGCATGGACACCTCTCCCGGTCGAGGCCCCGTGGGGCCGGGACCTCAACAGTAGGAAGTCCGTGCGGCCAATCACGAGCCGGTCGTCGGGGTGGCCGCC
>CAIXPF010000206.1 GCA_903921205.1 uncultured Acidimicrobiia bacterium
CGGGCGCCCTCGGTGATGGGCTGCCAGTCGAGCGCGTCGGTGTCGGTGTGGCTCATCAGCTCGTACACCATCGTGGCCTGGGCCGGGGTCATGGCGACTACCTCCATGGAATCGGGTGGACATGCTGCCCGGTACGGGCTGCCGGGTATGGTCAGGGACGTTCGGAGCCGAACACCAGGGTCGAGCAGGCAGACCAGAAGCCGCCCCAACCGTGGCACACGGCGATGTTGACGTCGGGCACCTGGGCCGGGGCCTCGCCGCGCACCTGGCGGATCGACTCCAGCATGCACAGCATGCCGTACGCCCCGGTATGGGCATAGCTCATGCCGCCGCCGCTGGTGTTCATCGGCAGGCGCCCACCCGGTTCGGTGTTGCCCTCGGCGATGAACGCCCCCGCCTCGCCGCGTTCGACGAAGCCCAGCCCTTCGAGCCCGAAGATCGGGTTGTGGGCGAAGGCGTCGTAGATCATCAGGTGATCCACGTCGTCGTGGGTGATGCCGGCGGCCTCGAACGCCGCCCGGCCGGAGGTCCGGATGAACTCGGGGTGCAACGGGTCACGCACCCCGGCGGGGCTGGCCAGACCGGCCTCGAGGCCGCCGCCGCTGCCGAGCAGGTACACCGGCGGGGTGGGGAAGTCCTTGGCCCGGTCGGCCGAGGTCACCACCAGGGCGCCACCGGCGTCGGAGACCAGGCAGCACATGTCGCGCCGGATGGGCCAGGCCACCATCGGTGAGTTCAGCACGTCGTCGACGGTCAGCGGCTCGCGGCGGCCGGCCCGCGGGTTGAGCGCCGCCCACTTCCGTTGGGCCACCGGCACCGCTGCCAGTTGCTCCTCGGTCAATCCGTACTCACGCATGTAGCGCAGCACCGGCAGGCAGAACATCGCTGCGGGCATGCCGGCGCCGTAGAGCAGGTCGAACTGCTGGGCCATACCGCCGCGTACGCCGAAGTCACCGCTGTTGGTGAGGTGACGGGTGCTGCGGCCCGACTCGCCATAGGTGATCAGCACGGTGCTGCAGTACCCGGCGTTGATCGCCGCCGCGGCGTTGCGCAGCTGGAACATCCACGAGCAGCCGCCGACGACGGTGTTGTCGCACCACTTGGGGAAGATGCCGAGCTGGCGGGAGATGTCGGCCACGGGGAAGTAGCCGGTGGTGATGCCGTCGATGTCCTTGGCGGTCAGCCCGGCATCGGCGAGGGCGTTGGCGGCGCCGTCGAGGGCGAGGCCGGTGGAGGACACGTTGGGCACGGTCCCGATGTGGGTCGACTCGGCGGCGCCGACGATGGCGATGTCTCCGGGGCGCATCACGACTGCTCCTCCGCCGGCACGAAGGCCAGCACCTTGATCTCGTCGAAGGGGGTGAACGTGGCCCGCAGCGGCATGTCGAGCACCAGGGCCTCGGGGGTCTGGGGGCAGCCGATCACCGTGCTGAGCACCATCGGGCCCTCGGCCAGGGCGACGAGCGCCACCGACATTGGACCGTCGGCGTTCCACAGCTTCGACGGGCGCTGGTGGATGACGTAGCTGTACAGCGACGCGTCACCGGATGCGGTGATCCACGCGATCGTGCGGGACGTGCAGTTCGGGCACACCGGCGAGGGCGGGAAGTACACCGTGGTGCAGTCCTCGCAGCGGGGCAGGCGCAGCTCACCGGCCGCGACGCCGTCCCAGTAGGGCTGTGTCTCCGGTGTCGGCACCGGTACCAATGGGTGTGCCATCGACTGTCCCCCTGATCGGCGGTCGCGTTCTGTCCGGACGGGCACAGTAGCGGTCCCTGCTCCGGGTCGCCGTTCCGGGTGACGGTTCCGGGCAGCCGTGCGGATCGCGAACTGGATCGCGGTGCGGCGTCGCTGCGCTCGACGGTCCGACCGGCCGGGGCCGATGCCACGGTAGGGTTCGGCCATGAGCGACCTCGAGGCCATCCGCACGCTCGTCCATCGCTACGCCGACGCCGTCTGTCGTGACGACCGCGAGGCCTGGCTCGACACCTGGGCCGAGGACGCCACCTGGGAGATCGGCCGCGGTCCCGTGGCCGGCCGTGCCGCCATCGGTGCGGCACTGGCCCGGGCCATGGAGCTGTTCGATGCCGTGGTGCAGCTGGCCCACAACGGCAGCGCCGAGGTCGACCCCGCCGATCCCGATGTCGCCACCGGCCGTTGGTACATGAGCGAGGCCTGCCGCACCCGCAGTGGCAAGACGCTGCACTACCTCGGCTACTACGACGACCGGTACGTGCGCACCGGCGACGGTTGGCGTTTCGCCTCGCGACGCTTGAGCTGGCTCTACCAGGGTCCGCCCGATCTCAGCGGCACGTTCGGCCCTCCGCCCGGCTACTACGCGAGCTGAGCGCAGATGTTCGACGACGTCACCACCCGGTCGAAGCAGGTGCTGCGCGACCTCGCCCGACGTCTGCCGGTGAGCCGTTCCTACGAGCGGCGCATCGCCGAGCTGACCGAGCTGGTGCAGGGCTGGGCTCCGCAATGGCGGCCGCCCGGTCACTTCTACTCGCCGGTCGTCGACCTGAACGACCCCGGTGTGGCCGCGGCGCTGGCCGTCGACCGGACCGCCGCGCCGGCCGGAATCGATCTGCGCCTCGACCAGCAGTGGGCGTTGCTCGACCAGCTGCGTCCCCATCTGGCCCGGGCCGAGTTCGTAGCCGGGCGCGACGAGGCGGCGGCCAACGGCGTTCGGTACTTCTGGCAGAACCCCGCCTACGGCGACGGCGACGCTGCGGTGCTCGCGGCGATCCTGTGCCACCTGCGGCCCCGCCGGGTGATCGAGCTGGGCTGCGGGTACTCGTCGGCCTGCATGCTCGACGTGCGCGAGCGGCACCTCGGCCGTGACACCACGTTCACCTTCGTCGATCCCTACCCGGAGCTGCTCGACAGCCTGATCCGTCCGGGCGACGCCGCCGACGTGTCGATCCTCGAGGTGGGCACCCAGCAGGTCGACCTCGGCCTGTTCGCGGAGCTGGTGTCGGGCGACGTGCTGTTCATCGACTCGACCCATGTGGCCAAGACGGGCAGCGATGTCACCCGGATCATCCACGCCATCCTCCCGTCGGTCGCCCCGGGCGTGGTGATCCACCTGCACGACCACTTCCCGGGGTTCGAATACCCCGACGACTGGGTGACCGAGGGCCGGAACTGGAACGAGCAGTACCTGACCCGGGCATTCCTGCAGTTCAACGAGAGCTTCGAGATCCTGCTGTGGCCGTCGCTGCTCGAGACCGTCGACCCCGCCCGATTCGCTGACGGGGTGCCGGCCCGCCACAACGGTGGCGGCGCGTTGTGGTTGCGTCGGGTCCGCTAGCTTGCCGGCCGTGCGATTCGGCTACACCTCCATGAACTCGGCCTCCGGGCTGCTTCCCGCCCCGCTGGCCCGTGAGCTCGAGACCCGGGGCTTCGAGTCGATGTGGCTGCCCGAGCACGCCCACATCCCGACCTCCCGTACCAGCGTGCACCCCTCGGGCGAGACGCTGCCCGAGGGCTATCTGCACATGATGAACCCGTTCGTGTCGCTCGCCGCCGCGGCGGCGGTCACCGAGCGTCTGGTACTCGGCACGGCGGTGTCGCTGGTGCTGGAG
The DNA here is from genome assembly GCA_903921205.1 of uncultured Acidimicrobiia bacterium. Classification (GTDB taxonomy): domain Bacteria; phylum Actinomycetota; class Acidimicrobiia; order Acidimicrobiales; family CAIXPF01; genus CAIXPF01. Next base: position 3,588 of record CAIXPF010000206.1, read on the forward strand.
AAGAACCTGATCGACCTGGCCTGCGAGGTGGCCACCCTCGACGTGGTCAGCGGTGGCCGGGTGGTGCTCGGCGTCGGTGTCGGCTGGAACGCCGAGGAGCTGGCCGACCACCGGCCCGAGCTGCCGTTCCGCCTGCGGTACTCGGCCCTGCGTGAGCGCGTCGCCGCTCTGCGGGCGTTGTGGACCGACAGCGAGGCCGGCTTCGACGGACGTTGGGACAAGGTGTCGCCGTCGTGGCTGTACCCGAAGCCGGTTCGGGGCACCGTGCCGATCGCGTCGGGCAACTGGGGACCGCTCGGTATCCGCCATGCCGCGGAGTACGCCGATGAGTGGATGCCGATCGACGCCTGGCTGGCCGGCGACGACGGCCGACCCGATGTGGCCGGTGGGATCGAGCTGTTCCGCCGGCTGGTGGCCGAGGGTGGACGCGACCCCGATGCGGTGCCGGTGTCGCTGGTGATGTTCTCCCGACCGACCCCGGCCCGGATCGAACGGTACGCGGCCCTCGGTGTGCAACGCCTGGTGCTGACCGCCCCGTCGGCCGGGCTGGTCGACGCCGACTTCGTACGACGCGACCTCGACGCCGTCACGCCGCTGGTGCAGCAGTACGCCTGACGCGGATCGGGGCCGGTCAGCGCGTGCGGGCCGGCCCCGATCCGGGTGGTCGGCCCGCAGCATGCGGGCCGACCGGTCAGCTCTGGTAGGACCGCTTGGCGACCTCTTCGAGCATGACCTCGGTGGCGCCGCCACCGATGGGCAGGATGCGGGCGTCACGGTAGAGCCGCTCGATGGCGCTCTCCCGCATGTAGCCGATGCCGCCGTGGAACTGCAGGCAGTCGTACATGATCTGGTTGACGACCTCGCAGCCGAAGGCCTTGACCCCGCTCATCGCCTTCACGTTGTCCTGGCCCTGATCGCCCATCCAGGCGGCGTGGTACATCGAGGCGCGGACCGCATCGAGCTTGGCCTGGTTCATCGCCATACGCTGCCGGATGGCGCCGAGGTCGAACAGGTGGGCCCCGAACGCCTTGCGCTGCTGGCAGTAGTCGAGGGTGATGTCGATCGCGACCTGGGCGGCACCGACGCCCATACCGACCAGTACCATCCGCTCGTTCTGGAAGTTCTTCATCGTCTCGTAGAAGCCGCGGTGCGGGGTGCCGAGCAGCTGGTCGTCGGGTACCCACACGTTGTCCAGCACGAGCTCGGCGGTGTCGGAGCAGCGCCAGCCGTGCTTGTCGAGCTTCTTGGCGACGCTGAAGCCCTCGGTGCCCTTGGGCACGATGAACATCGAGATGCCGTAACGGTTGTCGGGGTCGGTGCGGGCGCCGACGATGGCGACGTCGCCGTACACCCCGTTGGTGATGAAGGTCTTGGTGCCGTTGATGCGCCAGCCGTCGCCGTCCTTGACCGCCTTGGTCCGCATGCCGGCCACGTCGGAGCCGGCATCGGGCTCGGTCACGCCGATGGCCAGGATTGTGGTGCCGGCGAGCACGCCGGGCAGGTACTCGGCCAGCTGCTCCGGGCTGCCGGAGTTCACCAGGTGCGGACCGGACATGTCGGTATGGACCAGCACCGTGGCCTCGAACCCGGCATAGGTGGAGGTGCCGAGCGCCTCGGAGAACACTGCGGAGGCCAGCATGCCCAGGCCGAGGCCGCCGTGCTGCTCGGGGACGCGCAGCCCGAACATGCCCAGCGAGCCCATCTTGGCGAGCACGTCACGGGGAACCTTGCCGTCCTCCTCCCAGCTGTCGCCGACGGGGGTGACCTCCTTGGCCACGAACTCCACGGTCTGGTCGTAGATGGCTTGGAGCTCATCGGTCATGTACGCGTTGCGGTTGCTCATGGCGTGGTCGCTGTTCCTCGTGGGTCTTCGACGGATGGGTTTCTGACGGGTTGTTGCTGGGCCGGGCGGTGTGCGGAAGAGTCCGGTGCAGCAGGCTCGGCGGCGATGCCGGACCAGAACTGTTCGGTCAGGGCGGCGGCGAGGTCCTCGACGGAACGGGGACCGGTCCGGTCGAACCAGTCGAGGGTGGCATTGGCGGCGCTCAGCAGCAGGATGCGCTGCAGCGCCAGGTCGACGTCGGGCCGTAGCAGCCCCTCGGCGGCGAAACGATCGAGCAGGTCGGCCCACAACAGTTCGTAGGCGTCGCGGCTGGGCACGCCGAGGGCTTTCACGGCGTCGGGAGCGCTCTTGAACACCGTCACGTGGCTGGTGGTGAACGGGCCGTGTTCGAACAGCGCCTCGAGATGGGCCAGGACATGGCGGTGGAGGCGTTCCTGCGCCGGCGTACCGGGTGGCATGGTGCGGGCAGTCTCGACGAACTCTGCGGTGATTCGCTCGATGCCGGTCTCGAGGACCGCGGCGAGGAGTTGTTCCTTGGAGTCGAAGTGGTAGTAGATGCTGCCGGCCTTCATGCCGGAGGCGGCGGCGATGTCGCGCAGCGTCGTCTCGCGGTAGCCCTGGCGTTGGAACAGCCAGGCCGCCTGCTCGAGCACCCGCGGGCGGCCGCGCTGCGGTTCGTCGCCTACCACCAGGTCGGCTCCGGTGCCGACGGTCGCGCCGGCCGTCGTGCCGACGCGCACGGATGTCGGCTCGGTCACCACCACGCGGTCGAGCCTACCAAACAACCGTTAGGTCCGTCTTCTCGGCACGACCCCGCGGGTGTGCAAGAGTGACCCGCATGGCGACGGCACAAGCAGGCGGATGCCCGTTCCGGCCCTTCTCCAAGACGTACCTGGCCGATCCGTACCCGACGCTGAACACGCTGCGCGAGCAGGGCCCGGTGTTCTTCGACGACGAACTCGGTGTCTACGTGGTGACCCGCCACGCCGAGGTCGAGGCGGTGTTCCACGACCACGAGACGTTCTCAGCGGCGAATGCCCAGGATCCCATCGTGCCGTTGGGGGCGCAGGCCCTGGAGCTGCTCGCCGATGCCGGGTTCCGCCGGCTCAAGACCATGTCGAACGCCGACGGCGAGTTCCACAGCCGGATCCGCCGGCACAACCAGGTGGGGTTCAGCCCGCGCCGGTTGCGATCGATGGAGCCGATCGTGCGGTCCTCGGCCACCGAGCTGATCGATGCGATGTTCACCCGGGCGTCCCGGCCCGACGGGGTGGACGGTGCCGTCCGCGCCGACCTGGTGGCAGCGCTCAGCTACCCGCTGCCTGCGGGGATCATCTTCGCGTTGCTCGGGTTCGACCCGGAGGACACCGAGCTGCTCAAGAGCTGGGCCGGCAACCGGATGCTGTTCAGCTGGGGGCGGCCCACCGACGACGAACAGGCCGAGATCGCCGGCGACATGCTGCGTTACTGGGACTACTGCGAGGCCCACACCGCCCGGCGTCTGGCTGCGCCGGCCGACGACTTCACCAGCGACCTGGTGCGTATCCACCTCGAGGACCCCGAGGCGATCGCACCGGCGGAGATCAGCCATGTGATCTACGGCTTCAGCTTCGCCGGGCACGAGACCACCACGAACCTCATCAGCAACACCGTGCGCCGCTTGCTGGAGACCCCCGGGGCCTGGTCCGAGCTCGTGGCGGACCGTTCGCTCATCCCGGCCGCGGTCGACGAGGGCCTCCGCCATGACTCGTCGGTGCTGGTGTGGCGCCGCCGTGCCGCCGTGGCGACCGAGATCGGCGGGGTGGCCATCCCGGCGGGCGCCGCGGTGGTGCTGTTGCTCGGTGCCGCCAACCACGATCCCCGGGTGTTCGCAGATCCCGACCGATTCGACCTGCATCGCACCGACGCCCACCGGCATCTGTCCTTCGGCTGGGGCAAGCACTACTGCCTCGGTGCGCCGCTGGCGAAGCTCGAGGTGGCTGTCGTGCTCGAGACCCTCCTCGACCGGGCGCCGGGCCTGCGTCTGGCCCCGGGCCCGCAGTTGGCCTTCCACCCCAACGTGTCCTTTCGCGGTCCCCGCGAGCTGTGGGTCGAGTGGGACGGGGACGGCCGGGCCTGAGCCCGGTGGCGGGCTACCGGACCAGTCGCAGCAGCGCCGCCGTGGCGGCGGCGCCGAGGACCACCGCCAGGAACGGGGCCCGACGCCAGATGAGCACGGCGGCGACGCCGAGCGCCGGCAGCCGGGCGTCGAGTACCAGCCGGTCGCCGCTCGACACGGTCTGGATGACGACCAGGGCTGCGAGCACCGGCACGGCCACCAGACCGACCAGCCGGGCCGCGGTCGGGGGCAGCGTCCGATCGGCCAGCACCAGCGGGCCGAGCGCCTTCATCAGGTAGCAACCGGCCGAGATCAGCAACAACGCCGTCCAGCTCATGGATCGAGGTCCCCGCCGCGCTCGACGGGACCGTTCGCCGCCGCGGTCGCCGTCCGGCCGACGCCTGCCGCCAGGACACCGAGCGACGCCGCGAGGACCGGAACGCCGACCGGTGTCAGCGGGATGAGGACCAGGGCGATTGCTGCGCCGACGACGGCGGCGCGGCGGGCGCCCGCCTGGCGCAGCTGTGGCACCAGCAAGGCCAGGAACGCAGCCGGGAACATGGCGTCGAGGCCGAACTGCGCCGGGTCGACCTCGCCGCCGATGACTGCGCCGGCCAGGGTCCCGGCGTTCCACAGCACGTAGATCGCCAGCCCGGTGGCCGAGAAGGCGTAGCGCGCCGAGGCGGGGTCGGGCTGGGCGCGGGCCATCGCCACGGTCTCGTCGATCACCAGCTGCGACAGCACCAGCCGCCGGCCGCGTCCCTTGGCCAGGACCGGGGCGGCGACGAAGCCGTAGGCCACGTTGCGGGCACCGAGCAGCAGGGCGTTGCCCGCTGCAGCGCCGAGGACGCCACCGGCCCCGATCACCCCGACCAGGGCGAACTGCGACGCCCCGGTGAACATCACCAGCGACAGCACGCAGGTCTGGGCCACGCTCAACCCGGCGGTCACCGACAACACCCCGAAGGAGATGCCGTACGCGCCGGTGGCGAGGCCGATGACCAGCGCCTGGCGCTGCAGCGCCCGTCGCGCCGGTGGTCCGGCTGGTCCGGCAGGGCCTGAGGTCCCTGTTCCGTCGGCGGCTCCGCTCATGGGGTGATGCTGGTCGGACCGGCCTGCCCGTCCTCGGCCCGGGTCATCAGCCTGCCCGTTCGATGACCACCACCGGGATGGTCCGCTCGGTCATCGTGCGGTACCCGTCGAAACGTGGCATCACCGCCACCCGCTCGGCGAACAGCCGGCTGCGCTCGGGCTCCTCCGCGGTCCGGGCCCGGGCGGCGTAGGTCTCGCCGCCGACCTCCACGATCACCTCGGGGTGGGCCACCAGGTTGTGATACCACGCCGGATGGTGGTCGGCGCCGGCCTTGGAGGCGATCAGCACGATGCGGTCGCCGTCGGTCGTGTAGGTCACGGGGGCGGTCCGGGGCAGGCCGGAGCGGGCGCCCGTCGTGGTCAGCAACACCATCGGGTTGCCGGCGAACGCCCCACCGCACTCGCCGGCGTTGGCCCGGAACTCGGCGATGACCTGCTCGTTCAACGCCAGCCATTGTTCGTCGCTGCGCATGGCCATCGTTCCCTCGTCGCGTCCGTGGCGGGGTCCGATCTGGACCGGGCCGGAGGCTTCACCGTAGTGGCAAGGCCACGGCAGGAGCGGCCGTGCACCGCCCGGGAGGAAGCCCGTCACCTGCCGGTCGGCGCGGGCGGGTGGCGCAGCCGCCGCCGGCTCGCGCCCGGCTGCGGCCGTTCAGCGGTCGGTGGTCGTGCAACGCTCGCAACGCCCGATCAGGTCGAGGCGATGGTGGTCGAGCACGAAGCCCCGGGCTGCGGCGAGCTCGGGCAGGGCGGCGTCGAGACGGTGCTCGACCTCGGCCGGCAGGGTGACGTCGCTGACGGTGCCGCACTGGGCGCAGATCAGGTGGTGATGGTGTTCGGTCAACGCCTCGGCGAGCTCGAAGTGGGCGTAGTCGTCGCCGGTCACGATGCGGCGGACCACGCCGGCGGCCTCGAGCACGGCGAGGTTGCGGTACACCGAGCTCTGCGCCAGGTGGGGGCGGCTGTCCAACACGTCGACGATACGGATGGGCTGCCCGGCCTGGCGCAGCACCTCGACCAGTTCCCGACGGGAGCTCGAGAAGCGATGCCCCGCCGCCTGCAGGCGGGCGGCCACCTGGGCGTCGAGATCGGCGGTCATCGGCGGCCAGGGTACCGAACCGGGGCCGAGCGGGCGTGGTCTGGAAGACTCGGCCCGGTGAATCGCTGGTTGAACCGCACCGACGTGCCCCGGGGGGCCGACTACGACGCCCGATGGGCCGCGCTGGCCGCTTCCGGGGCCAACATCCACGGTGAGGCCGATCTCGTGATGGCGTTGCTGCCCGACGGTGGGCAACGAGCGCCCCGGGTGCTCGACGCGGGGTGCGGCACCGGACGGGTGGCGATCGAGCTGGCCCGCCGGGGAGTGGACGTCGTCGGTGTCGACGTCGACCCCGCCATGCTGGCCGAGGCCCGCCTGAAGGCCCCCGAGGGCCACTGGGTGCAGGGCGATCTGTCCACGCTCGAGCTCGCCGGCACCGACGGACCGAGCCGCTTCGACCTGGTGGCGCTGCCGGGCAACGTGATGATCTTCGTGGCACCAGGTACCGAGGGCGAGGTGCTGGCCCGTCTGGCCGCCCATCTCGAACCCGGGGGACTGCTGGTCGCCGGTTTCCAGCTCGGCCCGGGCCGGCTCGCTCTGGACCGCTGCGACGCACTGGCTGCGGCGGCGGGGCTGCACCTGGTCGACCGCTTCGCCACCTGGGACCGGGCCCCGTTCGTGGCGGGCGGGGACTACGCGGTGTCGGTGCACCGCCTCGGGGCCGCGCCGGCGTGACCGCGACGGGGGCGGGCGCGGGGTGCGCGGGCGTCGGCTAGACCGGTGACATGACCGTCACCCTCTCCTGTGCGTTCCCGCCGGTGCCCGAGACCCCGGCGCACATCGAGCTCGCCGAGCAGCTCGGCTTCCATACCGCCTGGGTCTACGACACCCCGGCCCTGCAGCTCGACTGCTGGATGACCCTGGCGCTGGCTGCCGTGCGGACCTCGCGTATCCGCCTCGGTCCGGGGGTGCTCATCCCGAGCCTGCGCCATCCGATGGTGACGGCCTCGGCGATCGCCCACCTGGTGCAGCTCGCCGGCGCCGACCGGGTGGTGGTGGGGGTCGGCTCGGGCTTCACCGGCCGCCGGGCCATGGGTCTCAAGCCGCTGCGCTGGGCCGACATGCCCGGCCACATCGAGGTGGTGCAGCAGTTGCTGGCGGGTGAGACCGTCACCATCGACGGGGCGGAGGCCCGGATGCTGCACTGGCCCGGTCAGGCGCCGGCCCGGCCGATCGAGGTGCCGTGGGTGATCGGGGTCAACGGGCCCAAGGGCCTCGAGGTGGCTCGCGGGCTCGGTGCCGGCGTGTTCACCTCACGGCCGAGGCCCGGTGCGGACCACGGGGGGCTGCCCTCGGTGACCCTGCTGGGCTTCGGCACCGTCCTCGACGACGGTGAGACCCTCGACAGTCCCCGGGTGCTCGCCGCCGCCGGGCCCGGCGTGTCGGTCGCCTACCACGCCTTTCTCGAACAGCGCGACGGCCGCCTCTCGACGCTGCCCAATGCGCAACGGTTCGTGGAACTGGTCGACGCCTTACCGGAGAAGACTCGGCATCTGGCATTGCACGAAGGTCATCTCACCATGGTGAACGACATCGATCGGCAGATCCTCGTCGGTGAGGCCATGCGCATGCTGCCGATGGTGGCAACTGCGGCCGACCTTCCTGACCGTATTGCCGCGTTGACGGAATCGGGGATCACCGAGATCGCATTTCAGCCGATGGGGGACATCGAACGCGAGCTGCGTGCCTTCGCCGCTGCTGCCGGTATCGGTAAGTAGATGCAAAAGGGCCCAGCCGACGCACCTGGCGTCGCTGGGCCCCGGTTCCGGCCGGAAGACTCCAGCCGATGGCGCAGACCGTAGGTGCTGCCGACGGTCAGTTCGCCAGCGCGTAGTGATAGGGGGCGCGGCCGCGGCCGGCGTGGTGCGGCATCGGCCCGAGGTTTTTCAGCCTGCCGGAGGCGGTGAGTTCGTTCACGGCCTTCTTGATGGTGGCGGGACTTCCCCCGAGATCGCGCTGGATGTCGGCGAGGGTGAAGGCAGCGGTGCTGGACAGCACCCAGGCCTGCACGGCTTCGGTCGAGGTCGATCGGCTCCGTCCGCCGCGGTTGCCGGTGCTGCTGCGGCGTGCCCGACCGCGGCGGCGCAGCTCGTCGAAGCCGGCCTGGGCCAGGATCTCGTCGGGCACGCCCATCGAGCGGAAGGCGCCGAGGCTGATGCCCTCGGCCTCGGCCCAGGCGCGGGCTTCGCGGATGAAGGCTTCTTCGAGTTCGGAGCCGTCGAAGGCTTTGGCTCGTTCGAGCTCGGCAAGCGCACGCAGCTTGTCGATGGGGTCTTTCGCCTTTGCGACCTTGGCTTCGAGTTTGTCCACCACATTCTGGTCGACGAGCGTCGCCGGGTCTTCCAGGTACTTCAAATACTGACGGACGGTGTCCTCGGTGTTCACGGCTGCCAGCGTAGAGGTAGATCTGGAAAATGATGCAATTCCCGCGGGCTCTCGCGAAAGAACCACTACGGGGGTGCGGCCTCGTTTCGATTTAGCTCATCCCGGGCGCGTTCGAACTGGTCGTAGTTCGATGAACCATCGGCTACCAAGCGCGTGTTGCCGGTCAGCGCGTGTTGCCGGTCAGATCGTCCCGGTGCTCAGGCGCCGCAACAGCAGGCTGCGCCACAGCTGTTCGGGATCGACGTCCTCGTGACGCCCGAGTTGCCGGAGCAGGGCGACGGTATGGGCCGCGACGAAGAACATGGCGGCCAGCCAGCGGTCGGGGGCGAGCCCGTCGTCGCTGCGTACCGACAGGGCCTGTGCCCGTGCCGCCCGGTAGATCGGTTCGGCCGTCGGGTCGTCGCCGCCGGCCACGGCGAGCGCTGCGGTGACCAAGGTCGCGGCGAGGTCCTTGGCCCAGGCCAGATCGGCTGGGTCGAGGTCGTCCGCCGAGGGTGCCGCCGCATGCATGACCCGATGATGAACGATGTCACGGCATTGTCCACGGGGACATTGCACCCAGTGCGGCGACCCGGTCCGGCCGCTCTCAGCAGGCGTGGGTCAGGGCCTCGCTCACCACCCGTTCGATCGGCTGGCGGGTGTCGAGCCGGGCGGCCTCGGGCCACGGGTCGATCCGGTCCCGCATCGCCTCGGCCACCTCGACGGACGCTTCCGAGGGGTCCACACCGAGCCGGAGCCGTTCGTCGATACGGGCCCGCACCAGCTCGATCGGCGCGTCGCAGTGCAGCTCGATCAGCTCGGCACCGGCCCCTGCAGCGGCCCGGCGGGCGGCGAGACGGCGCCGGGCGTCCACCCAACTGGCATCGAGGACCACGCTCTCACCGAGCCGGGCCAGCTGCACGGCCCGGTCGAGCAAGGTTTCGTAGACCCGGTCCACCGCATCGGCGTGGTAGCGGCCCTCACCGAAGGCCTCGGCGGGTGGGCGCTGCCGCTCGGCGGTGACGTCGGCGGGCCGGCCCTCGAGCTCGCGGCGGATCTCGTCGCTGCGCAGCACCGTCCAGCCGGCGATCTGGCCGAGGTGGGTGGCGACGGTCGACTTGCCGGTGGCCGGGGTCCCGCCGACCAGCACGAGGCGTACCCGCGCCCGTTCGAGATGGTCGCGACAACGCCGGTGGTGGTCGGCGACCTGGGTGGCGGCGTCGGGGTCGCCCTGGCGGTGGCGCAGACAGGCGACCTTGGCGCGGACGTTCGCCCGGTAGGCGACGTAGTGATGGGCGAGGGAACCGGGATGGGATTCGTAGCTGAACTCGCGGTACCAACGGGTCAAGGACAGCGCCGCCTCCATGCCGCCGAAACGCTCGACGTCCATCACCAGGAACGCAAGATCGGCAAGTCGGTCGCCGTGTCGCAGCCGCCCGTCGAAGGCCAGGCAGTCGAGGATCCGGGGGCCGTCGGGGAGGCAGAAGATGTCCTCGGCCAGCAGGTCGCCGTGGCCGTCGATGACCATACCGGTGCGAATGCGCTGCTCGAACAGCGGGGCGCAGCCCTGTAGGTAACGCCCGGCCAACGTGCGGACCCGTTCGAACTCCTCGGTCGGCACGACGGAGCCGACGTGCGGTTCGATCACCGCGAAGTTGGCTTCCCAGTTGGCGCGCACGGCGTCGGCCCCGGCGGATGCAGCGGCCGGTCCGGCCTCGAGGCGGGGCGCCGCCGCATGGATCGCCGCCACCGCCCGGGCCACGTCCCGGAGCCGGTCGGGGCCCTCACCGGTTCCGATGAGCCGTGACAGCCGTCGGTCGGCCGGCAGCCGGCGCATGACCACGGCATGGTCGTGGGCGAACCCGTCGTCGTCGCTGAGGTGCATCACCCCGAGGTACACGTCGGGGGAGAAGCGGCGGTTGAGCTCGACCTCCTGACGGCACAGGGCGAGACGTTGGTCGGCGGTGCGCGCATCGATGAACCCGGCGTCGAAGGGCTTGTAGAGCTTGTAGGCCCGGCTCCCGGCGAAGAAGACCGTCGACAGATGGGTTTCCGCCACGGCGGGCGGGGGAACGGTGTCGTTCGCAGCGAGCCCGGCGAACAGATCGAAACGGTTGGCTTCAGCCGGCGGCGTCACGCCCTGAAGTGAAGCGCGACCGTTGCGTCGGGGGCAGGGCCGTTGGACCGGATCTGGTCGGCCGGGGGCCCGGGATCGTGGCGCTCAGCTCCTGCCGTCGAGCAGCTCGGCCACCCTGTGGTCGGCCGCTGCGCTGAACGTGCGGCGCACCGTCTGCTCGGACATGGCGGCGGCCTGTGCATCGGCGGGGTCGAGCCGGGAGAGGTTGTTGGCGTACAGCGCCATCCACCACAGCAGGTGGTGACGCACGGCGTGGCGTACGGCGTCGACGGGTTGGCCTGCAGCGTCGGCGTACCCGGCGAGCAGCTCGTCCTCCCAGGCCCGGCGGTCCTCGACGGTGAGGCTGGTGGCGAGCAGGCTGGCCACGTCCATGGCTCCGTTGCCCATCAACGCCGTCTGCCAGTCGAGCACGGTGACCGCGCCCTGGCGATCGACGATGAGGTTGTCGAGCCGGAAATCGGCGTGCACCAGGGTGAGCGGCCCCTGCGCCTGCTCCTCGGCCCACGACGACAGCTGGGGCGCGAAGCGGCGCAGGAGGTCGGGCGTACCGGGGGGCAGCAGATCGCCGAAACGGGCCAGGAACGGTTCGACGGCGCTCTGCGCCGCAGCCTGGAGTGCCGAGAGCGGGCCACGATCGAACCCGGGCAGCCACGGGTTCGGTCGTCCACCGGCGAAGGTCCGGTGCAGGGTGGCGATCTCGGCGAGTGCCGCCGCCGCATGGTCGCGCCCGGCGCCGTGCACCTGGCCGGCGGCGGTGGTGTCGCCCGCATCGCCGAGCAGCAGCAGCCACTGCTGGGCCGACTCGTCGGCCAGGTTGGCGTAGCAGTGGGGGACCCGGGTGGGCAGTTGCGGGGCCAGCTCGGCGAAGAATCGGTGCTCGCGGGCCCAGACGTTCAGCATCAGCCCGATCTGCCGACCACCGGGGTCGGAGGTGGGTGCCTTGGCCACGAGACGACTCGGTGCGGCATCGCCCGCAGTGGTGTCCGCCGAGTAGCCGAGGTGGAGCCGCCGGAGCTCGCCGAGGAAGCCGGTCCCGGCCCCGAGCGGCTCGCTGCGCACGGAGGTGACCGTCAGCCGAGCCGCAGCGCCGCCGTTCGTCCGGCCGCCGGCTTGCCGGCGAAGCAACTCGGTGAGGGTCGGAGCGTCGAGCTCGTCGAGCGAGGGGATCGGGTCGGTCACGATCGGCAGTCTGCCAGCAGGACCGTCCGTGTGGTCGCAGCGACCGCGTGCGCCCGTAACCTGGCGGCGATGGGAGCGATGCGTCGGTGCAGCTGGACTGTGCGGACTGTGCGGACTGTGCGGACTGTGCGGGCTGTGATGGCCGTGTCGGCGCTGACCGTGGGCGCGAGCGTGACGGCGGCGTGCGGCTCGGACCCGACGATGGGACGAGCCGGCAGCGCAGCGGCCGCCGCCGGACGTGACGACCTCCCGGTGGTTGCGACGACTGCGGCCGGCACGAGCGGGAGCGCCGGCGCCGGCTCGGTGACAACGGGTGCGGCCGGGCCTCCAGCAGCCGCCCTGCCCGCGGTCGACCTGCTCGATCTCGCCTCCGGCCGGTCGGTGGCGTTGGCGTCGCTGGTGGCGCCGGACAGGCCCACCCTGTTCTGGGCGTGGGCACCTTATTGAACGACCTGCCGTCGGGAGGCTCCCGAGGTCGAGCAGTTCGCTCGGCAGCACCAGGACCGCCTACAGGTCGTCGGGCTGGGCACCCGCAACGAACGGCGCGATGCCGAGGACTTCGTGCGCCAGACCGGCGTCCGCCATCAGATGGTGTGGGACCCGACCGGAGCGTCGTGGCGATACTTCGGGGTTGCCTCGCAACCGTCGTCGATTCTGGTCGCCCCTGACGGCCGGACCCTGGCCGTGTTCAAGGGGACGCTCAGCCTCGACCGGGTGCTGGCGGCTGCGGGCGGCTGACCCGCAACGGATGTGAGCGACCCGGGCCGCGCTCGCCGGTGAGACGACGGGCCGGTGAGACGAACACGTCGTCAGGCGAACCGGGCGGTGATCCACGGGACGAGGCGCTGGCGCAGTTCCTCGGCGGCGGACCCCAGCCCGTGATCGGCTCCGGCGAGGATGCTCAGCTCGCCGCCGCAGAGCATGTGGACGAGCTGGCTGGCGAAGAACGGCAGGATCGGATCCTGGTCGCCGTGCAGGAGCAGCACCGGGACCCGGCGTTCGGCGAGGGCCTCGCCCGGCTCGCATCCCGCCGACTGGGTGGCCAGGGTCACCACCCCGGCACACGCATCGCCGAGCGCCACGCCGGCCCCGATCGCCACCGCCCCGCCGAAGGAGTGGCCGACCACCACGAAACGTCGGGCCCCGGCGGCTGCGGCCAGGCCGGCTGCGGCCAGCACGTCGGTCACGCAGCGGTCGAGGTCGTTGGGGACCCGGTAGCCCACCCGGATGCCCGTGGCCACGCCGGAGGTCGCCAGCACCGTGCCGAGGTGGTGGTAGATGGCGTCGGCCGGGCCGAGGACCCCGCCGAGCGCCCCGCCGCAGTACAGCACGGCATCGGTCGAGGGCTGCTCGGGCCGGTGCCACAGCAGGGTCAGTAACCCGTCCCAGGTGTACAGCTCGTGGTGGACCAGGGTGGGGCCGAGATCGACCTGCTGGTGACGGATCACCTCGAGGCCGTCGAGGGGACCGGATGCGTCGCTCATGGCGGGCAGCGTAGGGCTGCGGTCGATGCCCGGTCGCGCCCCGCTCCCGGCTAATGTTGGCGGCGCCCGGCGGCGTGGCCGAGTGGCTTAGGCAAGGGCCTGCAAAGCCCTGTACCCCAGTTCGATTCTGGGCGCCGCCTCCAAC
>CAIXPF010000207.1 GCA_903921205.1 uncultured Acidimicrobiia bacterium
GCCGCTGCGGCAGGCGGCCTCCAGCAACTCTGCCAGCTCAGCTGCCGGATCAGGCTCGGGCGAGGATTCAGCGAGGGCCGCCGACCAGGGCGGGAGCTCTACCTCCTCGACCCTCGGCCGGAACAGCGTTCGGCTGACGATCTGGCGCGTGTCGAGCAGCACGTTCGGTGCCACCCGAGCCGGCCGCCGATGGAGGGGGTAGGTCCGGATGCGCTCGACGGCCGCGGCCACGACGGCGCTCGCCACATCGTCCTGGCTGTCGCCCGCAGTGCGGTACTGCATGGCGATGGCGACCAGACCGGGCTGGACCGCGCAGAGCATCGTGCGGGCGGCGAGCTGGTCGCTCGCCGCCAGGTCGACGAGGGCCACATGCACCCGGTCGTTGGCCACCGCCTGGTTGCGGCGCTGGACGAATTCGATGAGGTCGTGAAGATCGGTGAACGGGCTGAGGACCGGGTGCGCCTCCGCCCAGCCGTGGAGCGTCTCGGCGTTCCGCTTCGAGCGGGCCAACCACGCCCATTCCTCGTCGAGCTTGGTGAACAGGGTCATGGCCATCGCGCAGCTCCTCGTCGTTGTGCGGCGAGGAGACGGTGCGATTGACACCTCGACAACCACCTGAACAGACGGTGTTGTTGAGGCCTGAACAGGGCGCTGACCTGGGGCAACGTGCCGCGCTCGAAGCAGGTCGGCGGCGGTCAGCGTCGGCGTGTTCAGGCCTGAACAGATGGCCAACCGGTCGCACTTCGAGGCGAATGGCCTACTTCCCGACGGGTGAGCCGTCTGTCACCCTGTGCCTCCCCAATCGGGGTGAACACCTATGAGAACGAAGCGCGACGCAGAGGCGTGGCCGGCGGAGGCCACATCCGGGGACGACCGGCCGACACCGGATCCCGCCGCGCTCGACTGGAGCCTGGACACCGTTCAGGGCGCGCTCCAGATCCTCCACCGCAAGTGGACCCTGCGGCTGCTACGAGCGCTGTGGGACCACGACCTGCGCTACCACCAGCTCGAGCACGGCCTCCGCATCCAGGCCAAGGTGTTGAGCGAGTCACTCCGGGGCCTCGAGCGCGACGGCATCGTGACCAAGGTGTTCGGCCCGGGCATCCCCACGCCCGTCATGTACGCACTGACCCCGCTCGGCCGATCGCTCGGGTCGGTGCTCTTCGCCATGCAGGTGTGGTCGACTGAGCACCTCGCCGAGGTGCATGCCTGCCAGCGCCAGAAGGCCGAGGAGGCCGTCGCCCCCGAGCCACGGGTAACCCTGAGGTAACCCGAAACACGATGAAGTAACCGCCAGCGATCCTCTTCACTGCGCCAATGGTGGCGAAGATCCAGAGGAACGATTCGGCGGCGTTGACCGCTCGACCGTCGGGGATCCCCGCCGGCTCGATTCCTTGCCGCCTGCATGTCGAATCCGAGGGTCTCGACGCGCTTAGCCCTTCGCGGAAGCCTGAACAGACGCTTCCGAGGAGGACCCCCATGCGCCGCCCGCTCCGGCTCACCCCGCTCTTGCTGCTCCCCGTCGTCGGCCTCACGCTCATGGGCTGTTCAGGCGACTCAGAGCCGTCCACGACACCGACGACCGCCGCTGTTCAGGTCTCGACGACGCTTCGCCCGAGCACCACCACATCGACGACGTCCACGCCGTCCACATCCTCGACCACAGCCCCGACGTCCACGACCACGAACACGGACGCCGAAGTGCTCACTGCGGTCCGTGCATTCTGGGACGTGTTCATCGAGGTCGGCGGCCGCACCGGTCCGTTCGACCCTCAAGCCGTCCGTACCCGGTTGGCCGAGCGGACGACGGGCGCCAGCACCACGACCCTGTTCCAGTTCTTCCAGGGCAACGCCGCAGCTGGCTACGTCGTCCGGGGCGAGATCGACCTCGCGCCTGTCGTGGTCAGCAACGACGGCACGACCGCCCAGGTGCGCGACTGCCACGACGACCGCACGGGCGTCTATCGGGCCGCCGACGGCACACGGGTCGACACCGACAACCCGGCACGCCACCAGGTGCTCATGACCCTGCGCAAGGAGAACGGCGTCTGGAAGGTCGCCACGATCGTCGACGAGGGGGATGGATGCGTCGCTTCCTGACCGCTGCTGCCCTCACGCTGGGCGTGGTCATCGCCGACTTCGTTAGAGAAAATGTTAGAGATCGACCCGAAAACGCATCAGGCCCGATCCTGGGGACCGGGCCTGACCTGCACTTACCTGAGTGGCGGGGGCGGGATTTGAACCCGCGACCTTCGGGTTATGAGCCCGACGAGCTACCA
>CAIXPF010000208.1 GCA_903921205.1 uncultured Acidimicrobiia bacterium
GACCATGCAGCTCGGCAGTGCCACGCTCACCGGGGGCAAGGCGTCGCTGACCACGTCGAAGCTCACCCGGGGCACCCACCCGGTCACGGTGGTGTACGCCGGTTCCTCGGCCCATGCGGCGAGCACGTCGGCCGTGCTCGGCCAGGTGGTGACCTGAAACCCGCTCAGGGCAGCAGACGGCGGTAGGAGGTGACCCCGGCGACGGTCTGGGCGTCACCGTATTCGCCCCGGGCCAGAAGGTCCGACAGCGTCATCTCCTCCTTGCCCTGCAGGGTGCCGTCCTGGATGACGAGCCAGGTCACCTCGCTCGGCGAGACGAACCGGGCCGGGTCGTTGAGGAAGTTGCTGCGGATCCACGGGTTGGGAAACGTGTAGACCACCTCGCGATGGGTGAGGTGGGGCACCGCCTTGTAGTGGGCGGACACGACGTCGGTCGGCCCGACCCGCTCGAGGGCGGCCTTCCAGCCGGCCACGGCGGGATCGTCGTCGGGTGACCACCAGCCGAGGTCGTGGTTGCTACTGAAGGGCAGGATCCCCCACATCGAGCTCGTCACCAACGCCGAGGCCAGCACGACACCGGCCGCCACCCGGCCCAGCACCATCCTGCGCCGTGCCAGGAACGCCGCGCCCTCGACGGCGGCGATCATCGCGGTGGCGATGGGTACCGCCTGGTAGTGGTAGTACATCGCCCACGTGAAGTCGTTGATCGTCAGCAGGTTGATCAGCATCATCGGCAGGGACATGACCAGGACCACCGGGGCGAGCAACGGCAGCATCCCGACCGGGGCGTAGACCTGCCACACGTAGCTCAGCCAGTTGTTGTCCGACAGTCTCTGGAAGAACAGCGACGGATGGGCCATCGAGGTCCGCACCATCTCCCCCGGTGTGTCGCCGAGCACGCCGAACAGGCCGGTGTAGGCGGTGGTGTCACCGGCGAGGTGCGGGACCATCCACAACCCGACCACGCCGAAATAGGCGACGGCGGCCACGAACAGGGCGGGACCGAAACGGCGGCGACCCCGGAAGGTCAGCACCATGCCCATCCCGATGCAGGCCAGGGCGATGTCCTCCTTCCAGAGCACTGCGGCGAGCAGGAATGCCGCGGTCAGCAGGTTGTGCCGGCGAGCCTGACGTTCGGGACCCTCGGGCCGGGTGGCGGCCAGGTAGTAGCCGGTGATGAAGAACGGCAGGGCCATGGTCTCGGGGTGGATGGTCTCCCAGGCCAGGAAGCCCGTCGTGGGCAACAGCAGCCAGGCGAGACCGAAGCACAGCGCCACCCACTCGTTGCGCAGCCGGTCGCGGGCCAGCAGGAACACCGGCACCGCAGCCAGCGCCAGCGCCACCACCTGGAGGACGTTCCACAGGTTCGGGCCGCCGCCGAGCCAGACGAAGGGCACCAACGCGTAGTAGGCGAACATGGCGTGATGGCCGAACACCGGCAGGCCGCACACGGTGTTGAACCACTTGCCGTGCGCCAGCAGCCAGATGGACTGGTCGTGGATGCCGAGGTCGAAGTCGAAGGTGTCGAACTGGTTGTGACGCTGCACCACCAACATCGACAGCGTCACCGCCCAGCAGGTGATCGAGGCGGCGAGCAGGGCACGGGGTAGTCGGCGGGCCAACACGGCCCGCGACTGTAGGGGCCGAAGCCCACCCGCCGTGGGCATACCACTGAGGATTTCCGAGCCGAACGAACCCGGCGGAGGACCGGGCGGAGGACCGGGCGGGACGGCCGGCGGTGCGCCCATTAGGCTCCGCGGCATGGGTGAACTGGACGGCAAGGTGGCGTTGATCACGGGCGGGGCCCGCGGGCAGGGGGCCGCCGAGGGCGCGTTGTTCGCCCGGGAGGGGGCGACCGTGGTCCTCGCAGATGTGCTCGACGAAGCCGGTGAGGCCACCGCCGGAGCGATCGAGCGGGCCGAGTACGCCCACCTCGACGTCACCTCCGAGGCCGACTGGGACCGGGTCGTCGCCGACATCGTGGCCCGCCACGGCCGGCTCGACATCCTGGTGAACAATGCCGGCATCCTGCTCAACGGCAAGCTGGTCAACCAGTCCCTCGAGGGTTGGAACCGGATCGTCGCCATCAACCAGACCGGGGTCTTCCTCGGTATCCGGGCGGCGGGGCGGGCCATGATCGAGGCCGGCAACGGCGGGTCGATCGTCAACATCTCGTCGGTCGCCGGCCTCGAGGGCATCTTCGGGACCGGGGCCTACAGCGCCACCAAGTGGGCGGTGCGGGGCATGACCAAGGTTGCCGCCAAGGAACTCGGCAGCCACGGGATCCGGGTCAACTCGGTGCACCCCGGGTTCATCCAGACCGACATGGTGGCCGGCGCCCCGGCCATGACCGACCCGGCAAAGCGGGCCAAGGCCGAACGCAACATCCCTGTCGGCCGGCTCGGCGAGGTGGACGATATCGCCAACATGGT
This sequence comes from uncultured Acidimicrobiia bacterium, assembly GCA_903921205.1. Taxonomy (GTDB): domain Bacteria; phylum Actinomycetota; class Acidimicrobiia; order Acidimicrobiales; family CAIXPF01; genus CAIXPF01. Next base: position 2,433 of record CAIXPF010000208.1, read on the forward strand.
GCTGTTCCTGGCCGGGGAGGGGTCGAGCTACTGCACGGGCCAGGAGTTCGTGGTGGACGGCGGCGTCCACGGCTGATCCTGCGCCGGACGGCCCGGAGCCCGGCCGGACCGCGCCGACCGGACGGCCCGGCCCCGACGACCAGGATCGACCGGGCCATCCGTGCGTCGGTCAGAGGCCCTTGGCGAGCACGGCGCGGGAGTCGCTGGCGGCGAGCCGCAGCGGCAGGGCGGCCTGGTACTCCGCCGAGTCGTACCACTCGCGGAATGCGGCCTCGTCCTCGAACTCCAGGATGACCAGCCGGCCGCCGTGCCACTCGCCCTCGACCGGGACGAGTGCGTCGTCGGCCACGATGGCCCGGCCACGGATGTTGGCCATCGACGGTCGCGCCGCCTTGCCGTAGGCCTTCATGCCGTCGGGGTCGGTGACCTCTTCCTGCACCACGAAATACACCGCCATGGCGGGCTCCTTCCTCGTCGCCTGCCCGGTGGCAGGCCGCGCCGCACCGTAGCCCGGTGCCGGTCACCCGTCGCTCACCGGACGGCCTGACCGCGATCGGACCCCACGCACCGTCGTCACCGGCTACAACGAGGGGATGGATACCGAAGCAACACGAGCCCTCGTCCGGCGTTTCCTCGACGCCCGGGCAGCCAACGACGCCGCCACCATCGACACCCTGCTCGCCGAGGACGCCGAGTGGGCTCCGCCGCCGAGCATGGGCATCGGGCCGTTCAAGGGCCGTGAGACCGTGGTGAAGGCCCTCACCGGCGGCGCCGTCGGCAAGATCTTCGACGTGAGCACCATCAAGCGCGACGTGCACAAGCTCATCGTCGAGGGCGACACCGCCGTGGCCCTGCAACGCCTCACGGCCACCACCGCCAAGGGCGCGGCGTACGAGAACGACTACTGCTGGGTGTACACCTGCAGCGACGGCAAGATCGTCAAGCTCGACGAGTACGTCGACTCGTTCAAGGCCGCCAAACTGTTCGGCATGGTGAAGGGCTGACCGACACCCACGGCTGACCGCGTCGGGCTCGGTCCCGGTTGGTGGTGGCCGCCACCAGGACCGTCCCGGCCGACGGCTACAGGCGGCACGGGACCGCGACGCCGTGCCGGGTCGCGCCGTAGGATGTGCCCACGCCCGCAGGCCTCTGGACCGGGAACCACGGACGAGGGGGTCGTCGTGCTGCTGAACGGGCTTCGGGTCGTCGACCTGACCGACCACCGGGGCGAGATCGGACCGTGGTACCTCGCAGTGCTGGGCGCCGAGGTCACCCGGGTGGAGCCCGCTCCGGGCAGCTCCGCGCGACACGAGCCGCCACGGCTTCCCGGACCGCCCGGACCGCTGCAGAGCCTGCAGTTCCGTGCCTACAACGACGGCAAGGGCTCGGTGGCTGCTCCGCCGTCGACACCCGACGGGCGCCGGACCGTGCTCGATCTGGTCGCAGGGGCAGATCTCGTCTTCGAGTCCGGGCTGCCGGGCACGCTCGCGGCCTACGAGCTCACCCACGATGACCTGGTTTCGGTCAACGCCCGGGGCGCCCTCGGCTGAGACCAGCCGCAGCGAGGATGCCGATCAGGCCCAGCCGGTGACCCGGTCCCACAGGGCGGTGGCGTCGGCCGGGGCGGCGTCGCCGCGCCAGGCGACCATCAGGTCGGGCCGGACCAGGGTCAGGGCCCGGTCGTAGACCAGACCCACCGCCGCGGGGTCGACGTCGACCACGGTCAGCGGAACGCCACGGCGACGGGCCTCGTCGACCAGTGCGGTCACGTCCTGCCCGGGGTCGGTGCGGATCAGGTCGAAGCCCATGCCGAACCGGTCGTAGAGCGCCTCATCGGGGGTGAGCCACACGTGGGGTGCCCGATGACCCGGACGGGACGTCGGAACATACTTCTGGGGATGGTCAGCGGGTTCGGGCGTCCCGTCGGCGATGCAGATCGGCGAATCCGGATAGCGATAGCCGAGCAGCACCCCGAACGAGGCGATGAGGCTCTCCTGCTCGATCAGCTCGGCGCGCAGCTCGGCCCGCAGCCGGTCGGCCTCGGGCGAGTCCTCGTCGAGCAGATCGCCGTGGACCATCGCCGCAGCGAGCCGTTCGTACAGCTCGCGCGACAGTGCCGTGTTGCGCACGCCGACCGGCCGTCGTTCCGTCTCGTAGGTGGCGAGCAGGCCGGGGCCACCCCAACCCTCGAGCACGGCGCGCAGCTTCCAGGCGAGATCGACCGCGTCGGACACCCCGGTGTTCATGCCGAACCCACCGGTCGGTGAGAACAGGTGCACGGCGTCGCCGCTCAGCCACACCCGGCCCCGACCGTAGGAGGTCGCGGTCAGGGCGTGGGCCGTCCACGGCTGCACCGACTCCACGGCGATCGGGGTGGACGCGCCGAGGACCGCCTCGATGCGGGCGACCGCGTCGACCTCGTCCCAACGCTCACCGGGACGCAGCTGCAGGTGGTAGGTCCAGGACTCGCCGCGATCCCAGTTGATGAGGTAGCCGGCATGGTCGCGGTGCAGCGGGAAGTAGATGTTGGCCGGGCCGAGCGGATGGGCCGACATCAGCTCCGGGGCCCGGAAGTACACCGAGACGAACTCGGCCAGCCCGCCCTCGCCGCCGTAGCCGATACCCAGCCCGGCCCGCACGACCGAACGGCCACCGTCACATCCCACCAGGTATGCCGAGCGGATCCGCTGCTCGTTGCCGTCGTCGTCCACCACCACCGTCTCGACGTGGTCGTCGCGCTCGTCGAAGGACAGCGCCCGCAGGCCGAGCCGCAGCTCGGCCGGCTCCAACTCGGCGAGGTGGCTGCGCAGGATCTCCTCGACCTCGTTCTGGCCGACGTTGCACTTCAGGTAGGGCGACCAGTGCAACCGTTCGGCGGGCCCGAAGGGCGTGTGACGGCGCAACTCGTCGAGCTGGGCCTGGCTGGGCAGGGACAGGCGGTGGATCTCCCGTCCGTTGAGCGAGCTCACCCAGTAGTAGTCGGCCGGGTTCTCCGGCGGGATGCCCGCGGCGACCAGCGCGTCGGCCACCCCCCACCGGCGGTAGTACTCCATGGTACGGCAGGCCACGGCGTTGGCCCGCGGGTGCGGGTTGACGTCGTGACGTTCCTCGATCACCACGTTGGACACGCCATGGTGGGCCAACTCCGCCGACAACGACAGCCCGACGCTGCCCCCGCCGACGATCAGGACGGACGTGTCGATCACCGGTCGCGCATCGCCGGTCGCTCGTGGCCCGTTCGTTCGACGATCGCTCACCCGTGCTCGCCCCCTGCTCGCCGGGCCCATCCTCCCAGCTCGGGCGGGCTGCGTGCACGCCCCGACGCCACCGACCGGCCGGTGCGCCCTGCGCCGGCCCGGCGTGATCGGTCCCCGGCGGGCGCGGCGGGCGGTAGATTGCCGGCACGTGCATCGGCAGCACCGGATCGGTCGGGCTGCCCTGGTCGGGAGGATCGTTCCCCATGACGACGTCAGCTCTTCGCCTCGAGGTCGCCCACAGCGTCCTGTACGTCCACGACGTGGACCGGATGATCGCCTTCTACCGTGACGTACTCGGCTTCGAGGTCACCGACCGCGGCCCGATCGGGCCGAACGAGATCGTCTTCCTGTCCCAGATCGCCAACCACCACCACCAGCTGGCCTTCGTCACCGGCCGGGACGAGCCGACCCGGTCCAACACCACCCACCACACCGCATACCGCTCGGCCGGCACCCTCGACGACCTCCGGGCGTTGCACGAGCGCCTGCAGGCCGATCCCGGGGTGAGCGCCATCCGTCCACTGACCCACGGCAACGCCTGGTCGGTGTACTTCCAGGACCCCGAGTTCAACGGCGTCGAGATCTTCATCGACACGCCGTGGCACGTGAAGCAGCCGCAGGGCAAACCGCTCGACCTGTCGCTGGCGAACGACGAGATCGTGGCCGCCACCCGCGAGGCCTTCGCCGACGAGCCCGAGTTCGGCGACATCACCGCCTTCTACCGGCGCCGGGCCGAGCACCTCGGCGCCCGCAGCGCAGGCTGAGGGACGGAGCCGGGCCGAACCGCCTCGAGCACCGACCGGTCGACCGGCAACGACGAGGGCCGCCACCCGATGGGTGGCGGCCCTCGTTCGTTCAACCGGGACGCTCGGCCGGTCAGTCGACCGAGGCCTCGATCCGCTCGTCGGCGTGCAGCACCGGCAGCACCTCGGCGGCGAACAACCGCATACTGCGCTCGGCGAGCTCCACCGGCAGGTCGCCGAAGGTGAACACCCCGACGAATTCGGCGGCGTCGGTGGTCTCACGGATGGTGCGCAGCTTCTCGATGCACTGCTCGGGGGTGCCCCAAACCTGGTTGCGGGCGAAGACCTCGACGACCTTCTCCTCGCCGACCCGGGCCCGGGCACCGGCCATCTTGGCGTAGAAGTCGTACCCGCCGGCCTTGGTGAAGTGCTCGGCGTCATGGAACTCGTAGTGCCGCAGCGCCGAGTCGTTGTAGTTGGTCATGTACTGGCGGGCGGTCTCCCACGCCTCGTCAGGATCCTCCGAGCAGTACACCCAGCACACCACGATGGGCTTCTGCGCCTCCATGCCGTGCTGGGCCCGCAGGTGGTTGTAGGTCACGACCTCCTCGCCGATCTCCTCCCAGCCCTTCTGCGGGATGAACAGCGCCCCGAGGCCGGCCTCGGCGGCGATGGGGATGGTCTCGGGACTGCCCCAGGCGCAGTACATGCGGCTGGTGAGGTCGGTCGAGCGCGGCTGCGGGCGGATCGACATCGACGGGATCTGGTGATAGGTGCCCTCGAAGGAGAACTCCTGGTTCGACAGCGCACGCCGCACGATCTCCAGCGATTCCAGGAAACGCTGGCGGGATTCGCCCATGGGGGTACGCAACCCCTCGAACTCGACGCGTCCGGCCCCGCGGCCGAAGCCCAGGGTCACCTTGCGACCGCCGGCGAGCAGGTCGAGCATGGCGATCTCCTCGGCCACCCGGATCGGGTCGTGCCAGGGCAGGACGATCACCATCGTGCCGAAGTCGACCCGCTCGGTGCGGCCCGCCATGAAGGTGAGGAACTGCAGCGGGTTCGGCACCATCGTGTACGGCGTGAAGTGGTGCTCGACCGTCCAGATCGAATCGAACCCGAGGGGCTCGACCAGACAGGCGAGGTGCACGCTCTCGTCGTACACCTGCTGGTCGGTACGGGCCGGGGCGTGGTCGTACCCCTTGGCCTCGTAGCGATCCCAGTCGCCGTAATTCTGCATGAAGAAGCTGGCCCCGAAACGCATTCCGCAAACCCCCGTGTGCTCGTCGTCTTCCCAGACGCTAGCCCGACCGGCCCGATGGCGGAGCGGGCGACGCGGCATGGACGGCCAACCACTAGCGTGACCCTCGGACCGCGACCGGCAGCCCACCACCGGCTGCCGCCGTCAGGGAACCGCCACGGTCGCACCGGGCGGTCTTCGACCGCCCTTCACCTGCGCGGCGATCCCGCACCCGACAACCGAGGTCTGCTCATGTCCGTCCCCCTCTCCCGACGCCACCTGTTCCGTCTCGGCGGAGCCTCGGCGGCGGCGCTCGCCCTCGCAGCGTGCGCCGGCTCGTCGGAGGCCGCCACCGCCGCGACGCCCACCGTTCCCGCCCTGCCGGATAACCCCACCGCGGCGCAGGCCCTGCAGGCGCTGAAGGACGGCAACGCCCGCTTCGTGGCCGCCAAGCCGGGGTACCCGAACCAGACCGCCACCCTCCGCGCCTCGCTGACCGACGGGCAGAAGCCCTTCGCCACCGTCATCGGCTGCGTCGACTCGCGGGTCCCGCCGGAGTTGGTTTTCGACCAGGGCCTCGGCGATCTGCTGGTCTGCCGCAACGCCGCCCACGTCGTCGACGATGCGGCTATGGGCTCGACGATCTTCGGGGCGACTGCGTTGGGCATCCCGCTCATCGTCGTGCTCGGCCACAACAGCTGCGGTGCGATCAGCGCGGCCATCGGCGCGATCGAGACGAACACGCCGGCGCCCGACGCGGTCGACTCGCTGGTCCAGGCGATCAAGCCGGCCATCAAGGCCGCCGAGGGCAAGCCCGGCAACCGCAACGACAACGTCGAGCGCGCCCATACCGAGCTGACGGTGGCGTTGCTGAAGGCGAACAAGGTGCTCGCACCACTGGTCACCGCCGGCACGGTGCAGGTCGTCGGCGCCGAGTACGACCTCGCCAGCGGCAAGGTCACGTTCCTGGGCTGAGCCCACCGGAGGGGCCGGGCGGCCGACCAAGGTCGGCGCCCGGCCCACGTCCGGCAGGGCTTCACCAGATGGCTTCGTCGATCCGCAGCTGCACGATCTCGTCCTCGCTGAAGCCCAACTCGGTGAGGATCTCGTCGCTGTGCTCGCCGTAGGCCGCAGCGAGGCCCCGTACCCCGCGGAATCCGTCGACCTCGAACGGCGCAGGCGGGCCCACGAAGCCGTCATCGAAGGTGACGAGGTACTCGTTGGCCAAGATGTTCTCGTCGGTGGCGAGATCGCCGAGCCGGTTCACCGGGGCCACCCAGGCGCCGGCGTCGCGCAGCAGCCGCCACCAGTGGGCGGTGGTACCGGTGCGTAGATGGGCACCGAAGACGGGCCGGAACTCGTCACGGTTCGCGGTGACGGACTTCAGGTCGACGAAACGCGGGTCATCGAGCAGGTCGGCCCGGCCGACCGCCCGGGCGATGACCGGCCAGTGCGGCGGTTGGATGGCGGCGATGGCGATCCAACCGTCGGAGGTCGGGTAGACGGTGAAGAGCGGGTTGGTGGTGCCGTCATGGGCGAACCGCTCCATCCGGGTTCCCATGTTGACCGCCACACCGAGCGCCTGCAGCTGCATCCACAGCAGCGCCTGCGTCTGGGAGGTGCCCACCACGCAGCCGCGTCCGGTACGGCCCCGCTTGAGCAGGCCGGCCATGATCGCCGAGGCCATGTTCGAACCGGTCAGGATGTCGCTCATCGAGCCCGGCGGGTAGTTGGGCACGTCGGTCGGCGCGGTGCTGTCCATGAACCCGGCGTAGGCCATGCCCACCGTGTCCTGACAGGGGTCGTCGGCCATCGGCCCGCGCAGCCCGAAGCCGGCGCCACGGCAGTAGACCAGCCGGGGGTTGAGGGCCAGCAGGGTCCCGGGATCGGCGCCGACCTTGGCCAGGCCCGCCTCCCGCAGGTTGCTGACGAACACGTCGGCCTGTTGGATGAGCCGCTCGAACACCGCCCGTCCGGCGTCGGAGCCCACGTCGAGGGCGAGGGCCCGCTTGTTGCGGTTCAACGAGGCGTACATCCACTCGCGGCCCCGGTCGTCGAACTCGACCCCGAAGGCGCTGCGGAAGCTGCGCATGTAGTCGGCCTTGCCCACCTGTTCGATCTTGATGACGTCAGCGCCGAGGCTGGCCAACGTCAGGCCGGCCACCGGGCCCTGCACGTACATCGACAGCTCGACGACCTTGATGCCCTCGAGCGGGCCGCGGTCGTCACCGGGGTGCGTGGTGGGGTGCTCGGTGCCGGTCTGATCCATGTCGGTCTGATCCATGTCGGTCTGATCCATGCCGGTCTGATCCGTGACGGTCTGATCCATGGGCATGAGCATCGCACCTCCCGGACCACCCGCGCCTGCGTCGGTGTCGCCGGGCTTGCCCGTCCGGCCGCAGCATTAGGATCCGGCGATGAGATTCGGGATGCAGGGAGCCAACCTCGGCCGCTACGCCGGCCGTGACGGGGCGATGGAACTGATCGAGACCGCCGAGGCCGTGGGCCTCGCCACGCTGTGGACGGCGGACCACATCGTGCTGCCCACCAGCTACGAGTCGTCCTATCCCTACAGCCCCGACGGTCGCATGCCCGGCGATCGCACCGACTTCGACTTCCCGGAACTGCTGATCTGGATGGCGTACGTGGCCTCGGCGCTGCGCACGGTGCGGCTGGCCACCGGTGTGGTGATCCTCCCTCAGCGCAACCCGCTGCTGCTGGCCAAGCAGTACGCCACGCTCGAC